>JAJYAE010000042.1 GCA_021779695.1 Acidobacteriota bacterium
GGGGCTTCGCATCCGAATGTCGGAGGCATCAGATACAAGAAGATTTGTACACGCAGATTGGACCCGCAGTTTTGGTCTAGGTTAATGCACATTCTTATCGAGCCATTGCATGAAGAATCTCGCGATGCCAGCGCTGTCGTTCTCGGACATCATCTGGTGGCCATTGCCGGGTAGACCAATGTCTTCCAGTTTCACATACGTGGTCTTTACACCTGCCTGATTGAGCCATTCGGCAACACATCGCGCGTAGGGCCGATGGTAACTCGCCTCGCCAGACACATCCAGAACCGGGAGTCCTTCCAAGTTGATGAGCTTATGTGCGGGCTCCTTCTGGAGCCAGCAAGGGACAAGTCCCGGCTCGGGCTGGCTGGTCTGGCGGACAGGCTGCAGTTCGGCTGGGCTGCCGATCGGCGGGTCGTAGTGAAGCGGGAGATTGCTCAGTCCCCAGAGACGCCCTGGTCCAGTTTGGCCCAGTTCCTCGTTCTCAACGGGCGGCGCCCATGGTTCGGCGGCGATAACGCCTTTGATGAGCCCCGGCCGTGCATCGGCGGCCACCCAACCGGAAGGCGCGTACCCCGAGTTCACAAGCAGAACGACCGGTTTGCCGATCAAATCAAGCAATTGAATCAGCGCTTCAGAAAACAACTTCTCTTGATACCCGGCGATGTATTGGACTTCGGTTTTTGCGTAATAGTCAAACATTGGGTCGCCGATTTTGCCTTTATCCGGCGAGGCGCCCGGCCATTCCGTATGCTTGTTCCATTGCGGCCAATCCTTCTCTGCCTGAGGAGACGGCGGAAGGCCGCCCGACCACTCCTCCTCCATCTGCGTGGCGGAGTGAGGCGGAGCCATCTGCGGATAAAGACCGGGAAGATAGGCAGAGCGGCCCGAACCCGGAGAATCGACCATGTAGACGGTGTAACCCGCATTCAGAAAGTCGTAAGCCCATCCGGGCCGCCCATCGGGCGTTTGTATCGAGGCCAAAAGGGTCTGCCCGCCTCCGCCCTGTACGAACACGATCGGATACGGGTGCTGGACCTTCCTGGGCACCAACACCTCAACAAACATCGCGCCGTACATGACCTCGCTTCCCGATTTGCCCTCCCACCTGCCGCCTACATAGAAATCGCCTATGCGGCCGAGGTTTTCAGTTGAAACCGTCGGGATGCACCCCTTGGTGGGAACACATTGCGTTGGCAGAGAAGAGGCCGGAGAGGATTCTCCAGGTTGCTCTGCGCTCGCATTGATCGAAATGGCGAAAAGAGCAAACGCCAGCACGGAGAGTACACTTGTCGCAGTCTTCGAATGCATCACAATCCTCCTTCCGCTTTCCGCTAGTCTTCGCCCCAGCCAAAGTTGGGCAGGGGATGAGGGATGGGTGGAAGGTCCCAGCTGCCGGTTGCGAGCGGGCGAACGTCACGATCAATTCTGACGTCAAGAACTGTCGGGCGTCCGGAGCGAATTGCGGCCTCGAGTTGAGGAGCAAGATCGGCTGGTTTTTCCACGGTATGGCCGGCGGCGCCCATCGATCGAGCCAGCATGGCAAAGTCAGCAGAAAAGAGCTTTCCGCTCGGGTCGGTGAAACTGACCGCAATTTCCCGGTCCTTCCCGAAAAATCCTCGCTGTTGATCGCGAATGGAGCAATAGCCGAAGTTATTCCACACCACCCACACGACGGGAATCTGGTATTCGACGGCTGTGAGCACGGCGCTGGCGTTCATCATGAAAGCGCCGTCACCGCAAAGAGCTACGACCGGCTGTTCAGGAGCGGCCAGTTTCGCCCCGATGCAACCGGCGACCGCAAATCCCATAGACGCAAATCCCCAGGTCTGAAGGAATGTGCGTGGCTTCCAGGCTTCGTACTCGGCTACCAGCCAGTTGTGGTGGATGCCGACATCGCAGAGTACGATGCCATCGGCGGGCACAACCTTTCGCAGATCAGCTACAGCCCGCTCGGGCCGGATTGGGATAGCGTCAGAACTGCGCGGTTCAATTGTGGCGTCGTGCCACTTCTTGCGCCACTCGGCAATACGTTCCAGCCACGAATCGTGATGATTCGTCTCGCGCGACGCAGCCAAAAGCTGCTGCAACAAAATTCTCGCATCGCTGACAATACCCAATGCCGGCCGGAAGTTGCGGCCAATCTCGGCAGCGTCAATGTCAACGTGAATCAGCTTTGTGGGTGGGATGTTGTACGTAAAGCCTGGTAACCACGCGCTTGTCGCGCGATCGTCAAATCGCGTTCCCAGCGCCAGAATCACGTCCGCATTGCGGCAGGCGGCATTCGCAGGATAGGACCCATTGCGCCCCGTTGTGCCCAGGCTCAAGGCGTGGCGAGGATCGAAGACGCCCTTTCCGAAAGGCGTGGTTGCGACGGGGATTCGGAAACGCTCTGCAAAGGCCCGCAACTCGGACTCGGCGCGACTCAACTCGACACCATGTCCAGCGACGATTACCGGACGCTCCGCTGCCTGCAGCAATCGTAATGCCTCGTCCACGGCGGCGGGATCCGCTGCGGGCTGAGAGTACTCGGCGGGCGGCCAGTCTGCTTCGCGTTCCGCGGCACTCTCATTCACCGGCTCCACGAAAACGTTCAGGGGGATATCGATGTTGACAGGGCCCGGTCGCCCATTCGTCATCAGGGCAAATGCCTGGCGGAGCGCAAGAGGCAGCATGTCTGCCCGTGTGGGCTGAAAGCTGCGCTTGACGTAGGGGCGCAGTGCATTCACAAAATCGCCTTGAAAGTATCTGCCGGTCTCCTGGAACGGACCACGATTCCACTGTCCGGTGGGGACGTTGCCAGTGATGTTGAGCATGGCCGACGAATCTGCAAAAGCGGCTGCAATCGCGAGGATGAGATTGGCGGATCCGGGGCCGCACGAAGTGTAGGTGGCCGCCGGTCTTTGCGTGATCCGAAAATACGCTTCAGCCATAAACCCTGCTGCAGATTCGTGATGCACAGAGATAGTTTTGATCTCGTCTCGCCGATCGAACAAGCCATCGAGCAGACCGAGAATGCCGTGGCCACACACGCCAAAGATGTAGGGGACTTTCTGCTGGACCAGAAAATCCGCAATATAGGCGGCCCCTTTGGATGTTGGCTTCACACGAGTTGAATGTACTCCGCTATCAGTCATAGAGGTCCTCCGCAATCATTTCGCTATGCTGAAACCGCCATCAAAGGTGTCCGACATGCTCCAAAACATCGTCTTTACCTGTTGATAGGTCCTGATCCCTTGCAGGCCCTTCTCCCGGCCAAGGCCACTATCCTTGAATCCGCCGAACGGGGCAGCCGTTGAAAATTGCTTGTAGGTGTTGATCCAGATCATGCCCGCTTCGAGAGCGCGGGCCACACGCCAGGCTCTTTTGTAATCCGCAGTCCAAATTCCGGCGGCCAGACCGTAGCTGACGCCGTTAGCTTTCTCGATGAGATCATCCTCGTTGTCAAACGGCATTGCACACAGAACGGGACCGAAGATCTCTTGCTGCGCGATAGGCGACTTGTTGGAAATTCCGGCAACAATGGTTGGCAGGTAAAAGGCGCCTTTCGCGAGCCGAGGGTCAGAGGGTCGGGATCCGCCGATCAGAATCTCAGCGCCGTCTTTGCGCGCTCCCTCCACCATGCTCTCCACAAATTCCCGCTGGGCGAAACTGGCGCTGGGACCAAGTTGCGCCCCCGGGGCGTCAGGCAGATCGACGCGGAGAGCGCGCGCCCGATTGATGACCATGGAGATCACTTCGTCGTAGACCTTGCGCTCGACAAATAAACGCGATCCTGCAGTGCACGACTGGCCCGTTCCTTCGAAGATCGCCACTGTGGCCGCATCTGCCGCTGCTTTCAGATTCGCATCGGCAAAAATGATGTGCGGCGACTTTCCTCCCAATTCCAGAACGGCGGGAATCAGTCTTTTCCCGGCGAATTCAGAGATCCTTCTCCCGACCTCGGTTCCACCCGTGAAGGAGACCATTCGCACCAAGGGATGGTTGACAAGCGTATCGCCAATTTTTCTGCCTACTCCCGGCACAACGTTCAGGATGCCGGCAGGCACGCCTGCGTCCAGAGCAATTCTTCCCAATTCAATGCCACACGTCGGAGTGAAGGATGCCGGCTTGAGAACAATACCGTTGCCCGCCGCGAGCGCCGCTGCAATCTTGTTGCAAGTCAGCGTAATCGGCGAGTTCCACGGCGTGATAGCAGCCACAACACCCCAAGGCTCATATACCGTCATGCTCAGGTAGTTGCCGCGGGGAGGGGTGATCTCCGACCCGAGGGTTTCAATAGCAGCAGCGCAATATCGAAAAGTCGCTGCGCCATTGCTGACCTGGTTCTTACATTCCTTCCACACTTTCCCGTTTTCCAACATTTGACAGCGTGCGAGCAGGTCGGAGCGCTCCATCATCAAATCCGCAATGCGGTTCAACACGCGCGCTCGATCGTGCGGCAGCATGTTGCGCCATGCCGGATCGGCAGCGGCGCGATGCGCTGTTTCCACCGCTGCGTTGATATCGCCTTCTGTGCCAGCACAGACTTCATAATTGATCTCGCCAGTGGCGGGATTTATGTGTGTGATGCGAGAAGAAGTGTCCTTGACCCATTCCCCTCCAATTAGAAATGGCACTTGCCTTGGACCTGCATCTGTGGACATTTGCGGGCTCCTTCTGTCGATCTCTTTCGAACAACGGATACAATCTGGGCGAATGGCGGTCTTACGTCTCACTCGGTGAGGGCCAGGCTCACCGTCGTCCGCCACCTGGGCGTCTTCGACGCTTTCCAGTTTCGACTTTAGGGGAATGAGAGGCGGCATCCTGTGCAGGAACCCTTGCTGTCTTACGGCCTGCGGCGGTCACCGCGGAGATTCGCTGGCATGATTGGCGCTCAATCAAACGGACGCCGATGATTCGGTGCTCCGGCTCGTGAACACCATCTTTGGCCATTATGTTCAACAGCATCTCAACAGCGGCCTTCCCGGTTTCGTATTTGGGTTGATCGATCGTCGTCAACGGGGGAAAGGTGATCTGCGACATTTCAACGTTGTCGAAACCAAGGATTGAGATGTCCTCAGGAATTCGGATGCCGTACTCCATCATGGCTCGCATACACCCGAAAGCGATGAGATCGTTCCCTGCAAAAAGAGCTGTTATGTTTCGAGCATCTGCCAGATGCTGCCGGGCAGCCTTGTGGGCTGACGCAAAGGTGTGCTCGCCATAAACGATCTGCGGTCTGGGGAGACCTCGATCGTGAAAAGCCTTGAGAAATCCGATTGCGCGGTCGGCGAAGTTTCCGTGTGTCCTCGGCCCGGTAATGTGAAGGACATTTACGTGACCAAGATCAATGAGGTAATTCCCAGCAATCTCGCCACCCGCGAGGTTGTCTGCGATTGCCGCAGAGAACCGCCGCATTGGAGAGCGCCGGTGGGCAAGACTGAGATTGAGCAACACAATCGGGGCACCAGCAGAGAATAATTGTTCCTGCTGCGCGTGGCTTAACGGCGCGACGGAGTTCATCACGATCCCATCAATGCGCTTGGCGACAAGCCACTCGATATAGCGCATCTGCTTGTCGGCGTCCATATCGCTGTTGCACAAGACCAGATCACGGCCCGCACGGAAAGCAGCATCTTCGGCACCACGTGCAACTTCAGCGAAGAACGGATTTCGGATGTCGCTGATGACAAGACCGATGCTATGCGACTGCCCTGTCACCAAACCGCGCGCGACCTGGTTCGTTCGATAGTTCAGGCGCGCAGCGACTTCGGCAACCTGCCGGCGTGTGTCGTCGTGTATCCCGGAGGAATTGGTGAGCGCCCGCGAAGCGGTGGAGATGCTCACACCTGCTTCGCGGGCAACGTCTTTGAGAGTGACAGGCATTCGATCCTTGCAAGCGTTTCCGATTTTGCGTGATAGTAAGACCTCTGTCAAGCGTCTTGTGGAGAGAAAGAAATGGAGCCGGCACGCGCTCACGTTTGGCGATCTGGATGAGGTGATCGGATGAAATGGCAATAGCCGTAGGTAGTTGATGTGTCACAACGTCATTGAAATGGTGCCGAAAGAATACTCTTGACTCGCGCATTTTCGAGGTGTTAACGTCCGCACTGCCTCGGAAACGTTTGCGAAATATTGCAAATTCCACTGATTCCTTTCCCCGCGGGGAGTACGAGGTCGATATCAAACAGGAGGCTCTTTGTATGCCTGTGCGAATTGGAAGGGCATGGATCTTCTCTCTGGATCCGGGTATGCCATCCACTCATCCTCAGCTTTGCGCAGGTCGTGGGAATGCGCCTTTGAAGCGTGTACCACTCGCAGGTGCCTCCGAGCATAAATCGGCTGTGGCGAGGCGCGTGGTTGAGTGGCATATGGGGGCGATTGTGGATCGGCGAACGAGTCATCCCCACACAACCCGGATTCGAGCCGAAGGTGACAGCGTTTTCCAATTCATCTGCCAGCTCGATCGAAGCATCTTAAATATCTGCGGCAAAAGCCTCGATTTGCGCCGGCGCATCTGCCTCGGCGCAGTGCGAAGGCTGTACGGCGAACGCGCTGGATCGGAGCGCAAGTTGCGGTTCTCGAAGCACGCAAAGCAGGCATTCGACGTGAAAAAAGCGCGCATTTCGGACATTTGGAGAAGCACCGGCAAATTCGCGTATGTCCTTCAGATCCAAAGAAGTACGAGGCGCAAGGAATTCTTAATATTCTTTTCAGGCTTTCTTAAGGACTTCATGGGTTGCGGATGCCTAAGGTGAGTCGCCGTTGCATCTTCAGCCCCACAACAGACGCGCTCTCGATGCGGCAGCGATTCGAACTGTTGAGAAGCAACGAATTGGACAGGCGTTCCGTTGTACGCACCTTACGAGACGCCAATACCGCCCACCTCGTTCCCCTGAGGAGGAGTCGAGCTTGAGAATTCAGGAAGCAGATTGGTGCTCCAGAGCCCGGGGAGGCAAGCGGGGTCTTTATTCCCAACTGGAAGCACTTTTCAGGCAGGAGATTGGAAGATGAGTTTGGCAGGAGGTCCGGAAATGAATTCCTTCCCATGGAGCGAGAGAACGCACGTTTGTTTCCTCCACACGTGCATCCGATTGGCTTTCATAGCAGTGTGGGTGCTTTTGCTGTCCCTGCCATCACTCGGGCAAGGAAGTTTCGGTACCATCCTCGGAGTCGTTACGGACTCAAGTGGCGCCGTCATCGTCGGGGCGAAGGTAACCGTGACGAACACTCAGACAGGCGTGTCGCGTACGCTGATCACCGATGCAGCCGGGGCGTACAACGCTCCCAATCTGACTCCAGGAAGCTATACGATCCGTGTGCAGGCCACCGGATTTAAGGCTTTTGTGCGTCAGGGTATCGCAGTGGACGTCGGACAGAATATCCGCGTGGGCTGCGACCTCGAGCCCGGCGCAGCCGCCCAAACGGTCACCGTGACGGAGGGAACTCCGCTGGTGGACACGGTTAGCCCTACGCTGGGAGGCACGCTGGAGACCGAACAGATCACTGATTTGCCCCTGAACGGCCGCAATTACCAATACCTGATGACTCTGCGCCCTGGGGTCGAGATCGAGCCCGGCGGCTCGCCCTGGACCACGAGCACAAACAACGGCCGCCCGGACGATTCCAATTACCTCGTAGGGGGTGTCAGCAATTACAGCTGGTATGACGCCAGGTCCACGGCCAATGACTCGAGCCCGTTCACCGATGCTGCAACCATCCTGCCTGTTGACGCGATTCAGGCCTTTAACGAAGAAGAGAATCCTGAAGCGGAATATGGCTGGCGTGACGGCGCGGTAATGAATGTGGGTATCAAATCTGGAACCAACCAGGTGCATGGCTCACTGTACGCGTTTGGCCGCAATGGCTCATGGGATGCGCGTAACACCTTTAACGAGGCGCCAACCAATACTTCAAGCGGCCCAACTTGTTTGCTGGACCCAGCATCCCCCGCAGTCTGCGATAAGCTGCCGACCGAGTTGGAACAATATGGTGCAGTAGCGGGAGGGCCGATCATCAAGAACAAGCTCTTCATCTTTGGCGGGTTCGAGGCCATGCGGAACTTACTTGGCAACGACTATCCGGTTACTGTTCCGTACACGGGTCCCGGTATTAATGGTCAATCGGATCCGCAGAACAGTGAACCCGACGCGATCGCAGCGTTGCAGAATGCCGGCTATACGACGGTATGTACGGGGTCCTCGACGAGCAACTGCTTAAGTCAACAAAGTCTGGACCTGCTCGGGTGCACCGGCACACCGGGTGTCATAGGTTCCTACACATGCACGGGCGGCATCATCTCGTCCGATCCTGCCAGCACGACCATCTACTCATCAAGCTACCCCATTCACCAAACCTCGAATAATGGGCTGGTCAAAATCGACTACACCATCAACAGCAAGAACACGATCAACGGAATGTTCTGGGACGGCTACTACAGCGCCAATGGCCAGGATCATGCCACGGTGAATTCGAGATTCCTGACCGTAATGGACATCTCGGCAAGGTTCGCACAGGGTGACTGGGTCTTCGTGCCCAATTCAAAATGGGTCAATGACTTCCGATTTGGCTTTGCCGAAGCTAGCTACGGTGTGACCGTAGCCGATGCGGGAACCTACGCCAATGGACAGGGCGGCTTGTGCACAGTAGCCGGCTGCGGCTCCAATGGCTATCCCCTTAACACCGGAGCGACCGGTCCAACGGCGGGCGGAATGCCGCCTATCGTACTCGCGGGTTTCGGCGCAGGCATTGGCAACCAGAATGCCGGGCGTCCTGACAACGAAGGTCCAAGCCCCTTCGAGGACTATCAGGATATCGTTTCCTATCTGCGGGGCAAGCACAACATCAAGTTCGGCGGCGAAGTTATGCATGTTACGGCCGAACAAAATGTCGATAACCAGCGGGGCAACGTCATCCAGTTTAACGGCGGAAACAGCGCCGGCGTCACCGATTGCGGCGGGTCGTCCTGTCCCCTGGAAGACTTTTTCGCCGGAGCCCCCAGCTTTGGCAATACCAACGTGGGCAACTCATTCCGGGAGATGCACTGGAACATGTTTGCCATGTACGCCCAGGATAACTGGCAGGTTACGAAGAACTTGATCCTGAACTTGGGCATTCGCTACGAATATGCACAGCCGATCAAAGAGGTCCACAACCTTTACGCCAACTTTGATCCGAGTTCACCGACCGGACTGGTTCAGCAGGGCCAGCCGGGTGAACCCTCACTCTGGAAGCCCAACCGCGCTAATTTCTCTCCCCGAATGGGCTTTGACTGGAATATGAATGGCAAGGGAACGACCGTGCTCCGCGGCGCGTTCAGCATCATGTACAACCAGTTCATCGGCAGGTACTTTATGGACAACGCGCCGCCGAACGGCTCCGCGGGCAACGTTGGCCAAAACCCGACCGCCGCCTGCACGGTGTCATTTGTTGCTCCACAAACTTGCGCCTCGGCGGGTGGAAGCACCCTCGGCGGCACCATCAATTTTGGCGCACCCACGTTCGTTGCTCCGCAACTGAACTGGAACGGCGTTGTATTCCCGCAGGGTGGACTTGCCTGCACGCCTGACTCACCGTGCAGCATCTTTGCGGTAGCTCCAAACCTGAGCACGCCGTACATGATCAATTACAACATTGGCATCGAGCGGCAGCTCAATTCAAATCTTTCGGTGGACGCCGAGTATGTTGGCAATCTGGGCCGTAACCTGCTCTCCCCATCCGATATCAACCAGTGTGCGCCGAACGCCAACGGGAACTGCGTCCGTCCTTACGGCGCCAAATTTCCATACCTGGAGATCATAAACCGCCTGGACAATTTCGGAATTTCCAACTACAACAGCCTGCAAATTACTGTGACCCAACGGACGTCCCATGGTCTGAATTTCCTGGTGGGTTACACCTACGGACATGGCCTCGACACCGGCTCTTTGAATCTGAATGAAGTACCCCCGCAGAACAGCCTGAATCGATCTGCGGAGTACGGC
Organism: Acidobacteriota bacterium; assembly: GCA_021779695.1. The sequence goes on from JAJYAE010000042.1 coordinate 9,966, forward strand.
AGCAGCGACTTTGATGTCCGCAGCCGTTTGACCGCCGCGGTGACGTATAACCTTCCCGGCAAGGATGGCTTTGCTCAAATGCTGAAGGGTTGGCAACTCAACACCGTTATCACATTACAGAGCGCCATGCCGTGGCTGGTACTGGATAAGGCCCATGCCTTCAGCACCGGCGGAAACCCTCTGTCCGACTTCTCTGACCGCTGGGACTTCTTTGGGGCTCCCAGCGACTTCAAGTCTGGTCCGAGGTCCATTATGTTCTGCTCGGGTCCCGGCGCCGGACAATGCTCACAGACCTCCGGCCGCACCGGGCAACCCTACTGCGATGGAGCCTCAGGCCCCTGTGACGCCGGGACCTCCGCGGGCTTGTGGGCGAAGTGCCTGGCAGTCGCCCCAGACATGAATACGCTCAATACAGGTGGCTGCTTCATATCTGGAAACTCCGTTATGGTTCCTCCGGCACTCGGAACCTATGGCACCATGGGCCGGAATATCTTCCGAGATACGGGCTTCAAGGACATTGACCTGTCCATCTTCAAGGACTTCAAATTCCATGATCGATACACGGCCGAATTCAGACTCGAAACATTTAATACGTTCAACCACCCCATCTACGCAAACCCCTACGGCTCAACGAACCTGAGCTTGCTAGGCAATGACCCGAGTAGCTCCAGCACGTTTGGCTGCGGCTGTAATACGCCCGACGTTGCCGCCGGCAACCCGGTAATCGGCTCTGGAAGCCCGCGCGTGATCCAGCTCGGCTTCAAATTCTCGTACTAGATCACACCGGCCGATGTTGCAGGGGAGCGCGATCCCTTGCAACATCGGTTGCTGGCACATCAGGCGAGTTCCTTTGGACCGTTCGGCCAAACGAGAGAGACGATAGCCGCAGGGCAGATCTTACGAAAGAAGATCTTGCCGCAGGCTTGCTTCAGCGGTTCTGGTCCTTGAAAGCCCGCCGAAGAGACCGTTCAGAACGGGATTGAACAGGTACCTTCGTGGACTAATTGCCATCACTCATCGCCGAACGAAGATTTCTGATCCGATCCGGCGAACGCAGCGTGTTGAAGGGTCTCACCGACCACTGACTTGTCGGGATCGATCAGGACGGCCCAGATCAGAGCGCCACCGCCCAACAGGCCCGCAGTCACCAGGAACGGCACAACCCATGATCCTCTCTGAACAAAAAAGCCAAAAACAATGGGAGACACCGACGCGCCGATCGCCCCGGCTGAGTTCATGATGCTGCTCACGGTGCCGCTGAATTCTCCTCCCACGTCCATGGCTACGGCCCAGGACGGTCCAAGTGCCATGTCCAGGGAAAAGAAGGACAGCGCCAGGAAGAGCACGGCCATCCAGGGATTCTGGCTCAATGCCGTGGGAATCAGGAAAAGGCCGGCGATCAGCATTGCCGGCGCGGCTACGATGCGGCGTGAAAACTTCAGACGGCCCGTCTTCCGGTAGATCCAGTCGCTGATCGTTCCTCCAAGTACGTCTCCCGCCATAGCGACGAACAAGGGAATGGAGGCAACAAAGCCGAGCGACTTGAGTGAAAAATGCCGGTAGACCTCAAGATACGTGGGATACCAGCTCAGAAAGAAGTACATGCCGTAAAAGAAGCAGCCGTAGGCCGCCATGATGTACCACATGTTTGGAGACCTCAGAATGGTCTTCCAAGGCGTTTTGGGTCGGCTCCGTGCGGCCCATTGCACAATCGTTCCATCTGGATGGATACCACGGATGTGCACCAACTCCGCCCGATTGACTCCTTTGTGCTCTTCCGGCCAATTCCGGTACAACCAGTAAAACCCAATTGACCAGATCACTCCCAAAGTTCCGAAGATGTAAAAGATCGACCGCCAACCGAGAGCAGTCATTATGCCGATGGCAACAATGGGGGTGATGGCTACGGCGAATCGGGTTGACCCGTTGGATATACCCTGAATCCGTCCGCGTTCCGACTTCGGAAACCAAAGCTGCATCCCACGCGTCGCGACGGGGAGCGCACCCGCCTCTCCCAGGCCAAGAATCGCGCGAGCGGCCAGAAGCGAAGCAAAGCCGCCGGCAATCCCCGTGCTTCCCGAAGCGATGGCCCACCAGACCATGACTACCGCGAGCACTTTCCTTGGGCCGAACCTGTCGCCGAGCCATCCGGCCGGTATCTGCCCAATCGCGTAGGCCCATACAAACGCGCTGAAAACTAGGCCCATCTGCGTGTGGCTGAGACCGAACTGACGGGCAATCTGAGGGGCGGCCACAGAGATGTTGCCGCGGTCCATATAGGTAATCAGATACATCAGGCTCATCAGGAAGAGGATCATCCACCGGGCGCGTGTCGGCCGGTTTGCTTCGGTGGAAACGGCCGTATCCGCGATGGGTCGAGGCGTAGCGTTCAAAGGATGCCTCCGTAAGAACTGGTTGAAGCCCGGTCAGTCTCGTGTTTCGAATACCCACATTTCGGCGCCACGATTGGCGCGGGCCGGAACTGCCAGATATAAGCTATTGTGCTTCCCCACCTGGCCGAAGTAAGCGCTGGTGCGCGCGCCGATAGCGCTGGGAATCTTCGCAATGCGGTCGTAGTGATCCGCGTCAATCTGCTGGTAAACAAAGATAAAACCCTCGCCGCTAGGCACGTAAATGCGCCTGCGAGTCGCGTCATACCACATGTCATCGGTGTCTGCCGCGCCGGGGAGGCTAGCGATCTGGCGTCCAGTGTCCATATCCAGAACCAAAAGCCTTGCAGGCCGACGCGCACCGACGAAGATGCGGTGGTTCGCTATGTCGAGCGCCATGGGGAAATTTTCCGTGGCATCGATGAGCTTCCAATATTCAATGTGGCTGGAGTCCAGATGAATTACGGCAATTTCGCCTTTCGATGCGAGATTGACGTAAATCCGGTGCCCCGCATCGTCAACTTGAAACGACTCGGGATGTGCACCTAGCTGGAAACTCTGCGGAAGGCGTTCCCAGGTTCGCGTATCGATCATTCCGATTGAGCCATCTCCATAGCCTACATAAACGCGGTGAGCGGATGCGGAATAGCGAAGCTGATCGGCATCATCTCCAAAGGAGGACGCCCCAATGCGCGTGTAGTTTGTGCCGTCGAACATGGCGCATCTGCCGCCGACGCTGTTGGAAACGACGATGCGGTCGGAATCTGGAACAAAGGTGACGCCCTGGGGTTCATCCAGCCCACCGCGGAGCACCGCGATTTCGCGTGCGCGGTGCAGGTCGAGGACCTCTACTGTGTCATTTCCAAATATTGCGGAGAAGACGCGGCCGGTCTTCACATCCACCGTCATGTGGTCAATGCGGCCCTGCACCGACGGCATGGGAATGACACGGTCGAGCACCAACGGTTCTGATTCTTCGTTCGACGGTATCTGCTGGGGCGGCGCCTGCAAAGCCAGAGCCGTCGTCGCTGCAACGAAGAATGAAACGAGGTTCGCGCGCATTCTGAAAGAGCTCCGCATCAGGCGATGATTACCCGCTTCTCCGCTGGAATTCTCTGGATGGATTCTGCGCTGATGTTCAGGTGCGCCGCCACCATTTCCGGCGGCAGATGACGCATCCAGTTATTCAACGAAAAGTCCACGAAACGATTCGCGCGGAGAATCTCCAAAAATACCAGATCCGTGTCGCCGGTGTTCTCGATATAGTGGCCTGCCATGGTGGGCACAAAGCCCACATCGTTGGCGTTGAAATCCATGGTGCGCGCTTCTCCCGGTGAAACGAACACGGTCATACGTCCCTTGCCCGACAGATAGAACTGCCACTCCGAACCGGTCGGATGCCAGTGCAGTTCGCGCATGGCTCCGGGGTGCAGTGTGACGAGTGCGGCGGCAATGGTTACTGAGGGAGGGAAATTGTGTGAGTCGACGATGCGAACATTGCCTCCGATCTGGCTGAAGGTCGGCTCCATTTCGAGCATGCGAAAACTGAATGAAGCAGTAGAAAGGGCAGGGGAACCGCCGACGCTTGCCTTGTCTGCGCCAAGCGGGCCGGGCGTGGCGGCCGAAAAGATGAAGCGTTGGTGCTTGGGGAGCAATGCGATGGCTTGTGGAGTGAGATCAAGATTCTTCTGAATGACATCGGGCGGCGTATGCGACACCCAGTCGGAGAGCAGGAAAGTCTTTTCCTCTGAAAAATCTCCTCGATCGAAGACGAGGAGGAACTCGCATCCGTCCGGTCCCAGACCCTGAATGGAGTGCGGGTAGCCCGCCGGGAAGAACCACAAATCGCCGCGCGAGACGTCATCGAGGAACACGGTTCCGTCGGGATTCAGCATGCTGATACGCGCATTTCCGTAGAGCATCATCGCCCACTCGCCTGCTGTGTGCCAGTGCAGTTCGCGAAAGCTGCCCGCGGCTAGGCGCATATTCACGCCGGCGATTTCGGTGGAGGTTGGGAGTTCGCGCTGAGTGACCTGGCGTGTCCAACCGCCATCCTCCTCTCGGCGATGGGTCAGGTTGAAGGAATACCAAATTGGTCCGGTGTCGCCGCGGTCAGACGGAGGCGGTTCATTCGAACTCGGATTTTCGCTCAGGAGAGGCAAATTGTTTTGTCCCGGATCGCTGGCCGGCCTGCCTTGCTGCTGTGCGGCGGCGATGCTGCCGAGCGCGGTGGTTGCAAGCCCCACGGAGCCGCCGGCGATAAACGTTCTCCGCGTGAGCGATGCCGCAGATGGCTGATCACTGTGCTGGTTCTGATTCATTCCGACTCGCTTTCTTGCGGGCCTCCCAAAGAGCTGAGAAGAACCGTGCGTACCGCTGATGACCGTCTCACCTGATTTCTGCCGTGCCCTGATCCTGCCGCGGCGGCATATCCAAAAATGCGTGCATGACGTGCCAGAACTGAGCTCGATTGCGGCCCATTGACAGGAGGTGCGCCGCGCCCGGCATGATGGCGAGCTGGCGATCTGGCGCCGGCAGCAGCGCGAAAAAGTCCAGCAGGTCCTGCAGGGATGCAATGCCGTCGTATTGGCCGCGAAGGATCTGCACCGGCATCGGGAGCCTGGCCGGATCAACAAGCGGAAGCTTTGTTGTCATGTCCAGGTAAGTTCCCGTCGGCACGGTGTCTCCGAGTTTCATTTCCGCGTCAGCCATGGCCTCTCCAACGGCAGGGTCCGATGTTCCGGGCTTGTCGCGCGTGAAGATGCTTGAGACCATCTCCCGGCTGCGCGGGCGCGTGTTGTGCGTGCGGTAAAAATCAACGTTCTTTGCACGCTTCTCCAACGTCGGCGATCCCTTGCCGGTCCAGGTGAGGGCGGTTAGGACCAGCTTGCGAACGCGAGCCGGCTCGACCATGGCAAAAGCGGCCGCGCGCAAAGCGCCCGCGGATTCTCCGTAGAGGAAAAAATCTTCCTGGCCCGTTTCCTTCCAGATCACCGACGTGGCAGCCTGGAGGTCTGCGGCTCCATCCGCGATGTTGGAGTTCCCGTGGCTTGGCGAAGAATGCCCATATCCTTCGAAGTCCATGGTCCAGACGTCATATCCGAAGCGGGCGAAGACATCCATCAGAGAGTATTCGCCGTGCCCGGGAACCACCAGGTCAAATGTTGGGCGCGATGAAACTGAGGAGCCATGGGTGAGAAACAGGATCGGTCGTTTCGAGGCGCCGGAGGCCACGGGTCCAATCAGTTTCCGATACAGATAGAGCCGAATATCTCCACGATGAGCCCAGTACTCGTACGCATGGATTTCCTGATCCTTCCGTGGCGGGTCCTGTGCGGTCCAACTGGTGCTGGCAGATGCTCCTACGGCCAATGCCGCGCCCGCCAGGAAGGTTCGTCGTGAAGTCATTGGTGAATCGATCATTCCTTTTCCCTTTCCAATGCGGATGTCGTACCCGGCGACAGAGTCCGGCAGAGGACGCTAGTCGCTGCTCAAAGCCTCGTGCAGCATATTGCTGTCAAGTTCATTTTCAGAAGACGCAATCACAATCGAAGCGACCCCGTTGCCGATCAGGTTAACGAGCGCTCTGAACGTGCTGAGAAAGCGGTCGATTCCTAGCAGCAAAGCCATCCCGGCCACAGGAATGTCCGGTACCACCAGCAGCGTCCCGGCTAAAGCAATAAATCCGGCGCCCTGCACGCCACTCGCTCCCTTTGAAGTGAGTACGGCTACCGCAAACAGAGTCAGTTGCTGCATCAACGTCAGGTGCGTGTTCGTGGCTTGGGCGACAAACAATGCGGCCAGCGTGATGTAAAGGCTGCTGCCGTCCGTATTGAAGGTGTACCCAGTAGGCACCACAAGTCCAACCGTAGTTTGCGAGCAGCCGAGAACCTCCAGTTTGTGCATCAGTCCCGGCATCGCAACTTCAGAGGAACTGGTGCCGAGCACCAGCACAATTTCTTCCCAGATATAGCCCAGGAATCTCCAGATGCTGAAACGATATAACGCGGCAATGGATCCGAGCACTAAAAACACAAAAAGCAAGCAGGCTCCCATAAAAGTGAGAGTCAGGCGCAGCAGCGGCGCCAATGAAGCGACGCCGTAGCGGCCTACCGTGAACGCCATCGCTCCGAACGCGCCGATTGGCGCCAGGACCATGACAAAGTCGACGATGCGAAAAACGACGTGCGTCGCGGAATCGATCACCCGCAGCAGTGGATCTGCCTGCTTGCCGACCGCGCCGATGGCAAAACCGGCGAGAACAGCAACAAGGACAACCTGCAGAATGTTCCCGGTCGCGAAGCCGCTCAGAAGCGTCAGGGGAATGATGCGCTCGACAAAATCTAGGATGCCCGTGGCTTTCGCCTGATTGGCATACATCAGGACGGACTTGGTGTCGAGAGTTGCGGGATTCACATTGAATCCGCTGCCAGGATGGATCAAGTTGCCCAGGACCAACCCCAAAAGCAGAGCGATCGTGGAGACAACTTCAAAATAGAGCAACGCCTTGGCGCCAACTTTGCCCACCCTCTTCACATCCCTCATTCCTGCGATTCCGTTCACGATGGTGCAGAAAATGATGGCAGTGATCACCATGGTGATGAGTCGGATAAAGCCGTCTCCAAGAGGCTTGAGTGCGGTGCCGGTCGCCGGCGCAAACCGGCCAACAACAACACCGGCCACAATGGCAATGATCACCTGGAACCATAGGCTTCGGAGGAGTGATTTGCGGTGCTGAGTGGCATCTGTTTGAAATCTAACCATATCCCTTCCATCCCTCATGCTGCGTTGATCCGTGCGACTCGCAGCTCTTGTATCTCACTCCCCCGGGTTCGACTGAATGAGGGAGGTCCGACAGATGCTGTACACCTCTGCGATCACCGATCGCGAACGCCCGGCTTCGCCATTGTGCTGCTTTCACAACCTCCAGCCTCCTCGCTGGAATGCCAACGCCCTCGGGATCGGTGGCGAACCGGGAGAGTTGCGGAAGACAGGCCGATTCGAGATTCAAGAAGGCGAATCCGCGCCCCTTTTGAATTTGTGAACCTTAGTTCTCGACAATTGGGTTTTCGCATGCCTATAATTCCGGTCGATCGGGTCAGCATCTCTGACGGCCACTTCAAAGTAGCCTTCCCCGTGCACGAAAGTCCTTTAGGAACAGCAAAAACGTTCTTAAAGAATTCTTGCGGCCACAGAGGATGAACGAGTTATATGAATTCGGCAACTTTGTCCTGAATCCTCAGGAACGCCTCCTGCTCTGCGCTGGGAAGCCAGTCCCCCTCACGCCCAAGGTCTTCGAACTCATCCTTATCCTCGTGCAACGAGAAGGGCGCCTGGTTGAAAAAGACGAGCTGCTAAGAACTGTTTGGCCGGATGTAGCGGTCGAAGAAGGCAACCTCGCGGTGATGGTTTCCCATCTGCGGAGGGCGCTTGGAGACGACCGGGGAACGCACGCTTTCATTGAAACTGTCTCCCGTCACGGCTATCGCTTCGTCGCGCCCGTCACGCGCCGAGTCGAATCGCGCTTGCCCCCGCCCGCCGAGCAGAACAGTGCAGTGAGTCAGGCGTCTCCAATAGGCCAGCCGGGCGCGGGCTTCTCTCTGGGAAGCTCCGCATATGCGTGGCTGCTGCGAGGCGTTGTGTTTGTCCTTGTCTTTCTCTCAGTGTGCGCCGGAGCGTTAGCGTGGCGAGCGTTTCGGCAAACGCACGTGAATGTGGCTGCCTCGGAGACGATTCGCTCACTTGCCATCCTGCCCTTCCAGGAGATCGGTGCGAAGGGCGACAACAACTACCTCGGCGAAGGCACTGCAGATGCTCTCATTACACGACTTGGTCGCTTGAATACCCTCATCGTCCGGCCCACAAGTGCGATTGAGCGCTATCGCGAGGCTAATCTGAACCCGGTAGACATAGGCAAACAGCAGGCCGTGGATGCCGTGCTAGAAGGCCGCATGCAGCCGGAAGGGGAACGCATTCGCTTCACTGTCCAACTCGTTCGCGTTCGCGACGGCGCAACCCTATGGGCTGATTCGTTCGACGAGAAGTCCACCGGTATCTTTGCTCTCGAGGATGAGATCTCCGAACGCGTGGCCCAGTCTCTCCAGATCCGTCTTTCCAGCGCTGATGTGAAACGTATGACGCGCAAATCGACGGCGAACGCTGGCGCTTACGATGCCTACTTAAAAGGACGCTATTTCTGGAACAAGCGCACGTCGGATGCCGTCCAGCACGGGTTGGATTACTTCCGCCAGGCCATCCGCCTCGATCCTAATTTTGCTGAGAGCTATGAAGGTGTGGCTGATTCTTACGCCACAATGGGTCTCTATGGTTTCACGCCGCCGGATCAGGCCTTTCCTGCGGCACGCAAAGCTGCCCTTGAAGCTCTGGAGATGGATGACTCGCTGGCAGATGCGCATGCCACGCTTGGGTTGATCTATTTCTATTACGACTGGGACGGGGTTGCTGCAGAGAACGAATTTCGAAAGGCGATTGATCTCAACCCCAATTATGCGATGGCTCATTCCTGGAGCGGCGAGACACTTGCGGCCATGGGACGCTTTCACGAAGCTGTGGACGAGTCCCAACGCGCCCTTCAAGATGACCCGCTATCGCTGATTGTGAACAGCAACGCCGCATGGACATTCTTCCTTGCCGGCCAGAGCGACGAGGCAATCCAGACTTTGCAGAAAGCCATCGAACTCGACCCGACTTTTCCTCGAACGCATTTCCGGCTGGGCATCATCTACGAGGCGTTGGGCAGAATCCATGACGCTGTGGAGGAATTCAGAATCGCCGCGCAGTCTTCGAATGGGAATGCCTATTACGAGGCCTCTTTGGCTGAAGCATATGGCGAACTCGGCGATGCGCAGGCCGCGACACGCATTCTCCAAATGCTCAAGAGTCGTGCGCAGACAGAGTACGTTCCGGCCTTTGGATTCGCCCTGGTTTATGCAGGGTTGCACGACAGGCAAGCCGCATTTCAATGGCTGCAGAAAGCATCGCTCGATCACTCCACTTCGATGGCTTTCGCCAAGGTGGATCCTTCTCTAGCAAGCCTTCGCTCAGATCAACAGTTCGTGACCATTGCACAGAATCTTAGGTTCTGAACGAGCCGTCGCATTTCTCTTTTCCTTCACGTCTGCACATCAACTTGGGTTTTATGCTCACGCTGGCAGGATTCACCGCACTTCCCAACGCAAATGCTAGCGACCAATCTAACTGACGCCTGCAAATCTGACGAGCAGGAAGTCGCAGGTGCACCGCCCGGTCCTTGCGAATGCTCTCGGGACGAAGCTGATCAGGAAACTGCTGGAAGTACCGTCTGAAGTGCTGGACTCTGTGGACCTACGATCGAATCGTAGTCTCGGCGAAGTTACAGCGGTG
>JAJYAE010000334.1 GCA_021779695.1 Acidobacteriota bacterium
ACAGTTACGTCTCCCTCGATGTCACTTACATTGAAAACTGGAGCATCTGGCTCGACATCAAGATCATTATGCGCACGGTTGGTGTTGTGCTAGCCGGCACCGGCTCCTGAGATATCCAAAGTCAATTGAGTCCGCGGGCAGGCTCGAGGTTCGTCCGCGCGACCCATTAGACTATGGGTGTGAAGCTTGCACTGGCACAAATCAATCCGACAGTTGGAGATTTCAAAGGGAATCTCGACAAAATAATAGAGGCAAGCAGCCGGGCAGCCGAGAAGGGTGCCCGGCTGGCCGTTTTCTCTGAGCTTGCAATATGTGGATACCCGCCCGCGGACTTCCTCGAGAAACCGAGCTTCTTGGCTCGGTGCAAGACCGCCGTGGGAGAACTGACGGAATTAACCAGAGGCCTGTCGACAGCCGTTCTGGTTGGTACTGCGCTTCCGGCCGCACCCGGGGCAGGGAAGCCCGCCATGAATGCCGCGGTGCTGATCGATCGGGGTTCCATTTTGCTCGAACAGCACAAGCGCCTGCTTCCTTTCTATGATGTCTTCGATGAGCAGCGGTATTTCGCTGCCGCAAAGCATCAGCATGTGGTCGATCTCGACGGAGTCCGGCTGGCTATTTCGATTTGCGAAGACGCGTGGAACGACAAAAACTTCTGGCCCAGGCGACTTTACTCCATCGATCCGATGGAGGAGCTCATGCTTCAGCGGCCTCACCTGCATGTGAATCTGTCGTCTTCGCCATTCTGGCACGGAAAGCGTGCGCTGCGTCGTGAAATGCTGGCTGCTATCGCTCGCCGGGATGGAATTCCGCTGGTCATGTGCAATCAGGTTGGCGGCAACGACAGTCTTATCTTTGACGGCTCCTCGATCGCATTCAACGAGCGGGGAGAAATGACTGCACAGGCTCCATCATTCGAAGAAGGTCTGGTAATCGTAGATCCCTTTGGGGCTGCACCTCTTGCAGCACCGGTAGAGGACGAGACTGAGGCTGCCTATCGCGCCGTCGTGCTTGGCACTCGCGATTACGTCCAGAAATGCGGATTCAGGAAGGTTCTTGTCGCCCTCAGTGGAGGAATTGACTCCGCTCTGGTCGCAGCCATCGCCGCAGACGCAGTTGGCCCTGAAAATGTTGTGGGGGTCGGGATGCCGAGCCCCTATTCGTCGCGGGGCTCGATCGAGGACAGTCGGCAGCTCGCAGCTAATCTCGGAATTCCATTCCACGTGATCGGCATCAGTGATCTATTTAAGGAATTCACCCTGGCGCTGGAGCCCATGTTTACCGGGTGCAAAGTGGATACGACAGAAGAGAATCTGCAGTCTCGCATTCGCGGAGTGTTGCTCATGGCACTCTCCAACAAGTTTTCAGCGCTTGTATTGACGACGGGGAACAAGTCCGAAATGGCAGTTGGCTACTGCACTCTTTATGGAGATATGGTCGGTGCACTGGCCGTCATTGGTGACCTCGTCAAGACTCGGGTTTATGCAATCTGCAATTGGCTCAATCGCGAACGTGAGGTCATTCCCCTTTCGATTTTGCAAAAGCCCCCTTCAGCAGAATTGCGCCCGGACCAAAAAGACACAGATTCATTGCCCCCCTACGATGTTTTGGATCCAATCCTTGAGGCATACGTCGAGCGGTATGAGAGCCCGGAGCAAATTGCTGAGAAGTATGGCTTCGTCCTGGACCTCGTCCGCCAGGTCGTTCGACTTGTCGAGCGCTCGGAATATAAGCGCCAGCAGGCGGCGCCTGTTCTGAAGGTGACTGCCAAGTCCTTTGGAACCGGCAGGCGATTTCCCATCGCCGTCAAGGTTCAGGTATAAGCTAAGGGAAGGAAGATGTTTCTGCACCGCGGAGGAAATACAGCTTGATTCGTTCGTTTGTTCGATTGGCCGGCGTTGGTGCGCTGGCAGCTACTTCAGTCCTTATGCTGCAGGCCACAGCGCAGCAGAATGTCCCCCCAGCGCCAGCGCAAGCCCCATCGGCACCCGCCCCCACGCTGGGAGCCGCACTGGAATTTCCTAAGCCGAACCCCGTCAACTTCACGGCGGCTTCACCGACCACGGATGTCGTCAATGCGTTTCTGCAATCCACCTGGGGCTATGACACCAATCGCGCCTGGCAGGTGCAGGGCATCCTCAAAACGCCCGTCGACGGTGTCAGTAAAGTTGTGGTTCTGATCGGAGACAAATCCGGCAAGAACAAGATGTCGGCTGTGCAGTTCTTCACGATGCCAGACGGAAAGCACATTATCGCGGGAGACGAGATTTTACCCTTCGGCGCGCATCCGTATGCTGAAAACCGTGCTCTGTTGGAGCAGAGCGCAGACGGACCGTATCGTGGCGCGGCCTCCAAGGATCTCGAGATCGTGGAGTTCGCCGATCTGCAATGCCCCCATTGCAAAGAAGCTCAGCCCAACATGGACCAGCTTGCCGTGGACTTTCCGAAGGCACGCATTGTGTTTCAAAACTACCCTCTCGTGAGAGCGCATCCGGCTGCCCTTATTGCCGCCGAGTACGGCGTCTGTGTCGAGAAGCTCGGCGGCAGCACGGCATTCTTCCAGTATGCGTCCGCGGTGTTCGATGGTCAGGCAGGGATGATGACCAGCGATGGCGCGACCATGACCTTGAATAGCGCCGTCACGAAGGCGCAGCTTGATCCGGCTAAGGTAGCGGCTTGTGCAGCCCTGCCGGCAACCGCCGCGGAAGTGGAGTCGTCTGTGAAACTTGCCCAGTCCCTGAATGTGAATCAAACGCCGACGCTCTTCATCAACGGCCGGATGGTTCCGATCGGCGGCCTGCCGTATGCAACACTCAAGCAGATCGTGGAGTATCAAGCGAAGCAGGATGGCATAGCTCTACAGTAAGTGGGTATCAACTAAAGGCCCCCGTGACCGTCCGCGGTGATGTGATTCTCATCCGCGGCGTGGAAATGGGGGCCAATGTTTTGCACGTGACAACACTGCGGCGAGCGCAATGGTTTGTTAGTGCCTGGTATCCTGCTCCACACGAAGCATCTCAGTGTGGCCGCTGTGCCCATATCCGCGTACAACGTGGGGTGTGATGATAATGAGCAGGGAAGCATAATCCTGCTCCATGTCCTTTCCCGTTAAATTGTTCATTCCCGGTATCTCACTCAATCCCGGTATGCCGCTCAGAGCAATTGCTTCCTGTTGGTTCAGCTCACTCACCACCACCACGCCCGCGCCTTCGCGCAGCGAGACGACGCCGGTATAGCTTCGACTATTTAATACAGGCAGGCCATTGAGCGTTGGGCCTGCCAAAGCTGTAATCTTCAGATCAAGCGATAGCGCAACGTCGCCGTTGCGCATGACACGCGGAGTCCCTTTCAACGTTAAGCCCAAATCCTGATAATCCACCTGGGGAATCGTCTGCTGCGCCGTCTGCAACGAAGAAATAAGCGAGGAGAGCCCGCTTGAACTGCCCGCCGTGGTGAGCCCAGGGATATTGACATTGCTCAGCGGCAGTCCGGAGTAGGACGACATCATGATGGGATACCGAAGGCCGTCCATCAGCGTGCCTTCCTGTCCATCGCCAAGTCGAAGCTTGATCTGATCCAGTTCGCGCGATTGGGTCGAATTCAGACTCAGATTCACGCTGGCCGGATTGGGTGAGAGCCCAGATAGCGTCAGCCCGCCGCCAAAGAGCGCAACCCCGTTGGAAAACAGAGAACTGGAGACCTGGCCAGATGCAAGCAGGATTCCCAGAATGGCCAGTGTGTCACCCGGTGCGGCAAGGCCTGATGAGATGATTTGCTGCACAAGCGCCTGATTGGAATTCAGAATCGCCTGCTCTTCTGCGTACACGTTAAAAGCGGTAAACTGCTGCGGAAGCATCGCACCCGTGTTGCGCTGCATCGTGTGAGCCAGTTCCACAAGGCGCACATCGAGCAGCACCTGAGAGCGGCCGTCCTCGAGCTCACGCAGCGTCTCATTGAACGCTGCCAGTGTGCTCTCCGGCGCGCGCACGGTCATCGTTTTAGTGTTCTGCTCCACCAGTGCCTGGCGTACCTGGAAGACGTTCTTGGCGAGGTTGCTCACCTCGGTCATTTCGTCTGCATTCAGACCTTGCAGTGGAATGGTCTCCATCGCCTGCCGCTCGAACTGCTCGCGGTTCGATGGCGTGTCTCGCGCTATCAGAACCCTTCTTGCATCGAGAGGAGTCCAGAATGTACCGGTGGACAGGCTCATGGCGCGCGCAGCCTGCTCGAATGTTGCACCGTCAATGTCAAAGTGCGCGGGCGTTGCCGGAACGCTTGAGTCAACACTGGCTTGAATTCCATACGCGGCAAAGATCTGCTGAATCAAATCCCGCTGATCCGCCTTCAAGTGAAAACTTTTCTTCCCTTGATTTGGAACAACAACAGGGAGTTCTCCGAGATCATCGAGCGACTGATCGGGTTGAGGCTCTGCAGCGCCTGCCGCAGCGGCACCGGTCAGGTCCTGGATGTGCTCTGCGAGTTGCGGATTTGTTGGATCAAGTTCGAGCGCCTTGCGCAATGCCTGGCGCTCCATGGGTAGATTGTGCTGCATGCGTGCCCGTGCGGCCTGCTGGATCAGCTGGGCCACCTCATGGCTTCTGGCCATCAGCGCCGCTGGCCGATAGTCGTGGTTGCCGGGATCAAGCGTCGCTGCCTCTTCAAAGTCCAGTCGAGCTTCCTCAAATTCCTGCTTTTCAAAGAGTCTCAAAGCCAGAAGGTAGAGTCGGTGCGGGCGTCGCT
>JAJYAE010000335.1 GCA_021779695.1 Acidobacteriota bacterium
CGCCCGCTCATCGCGATAAGACCGCGATGAACGGGGCACAACTTCCATCTATGACAGAGATCGGGAGTACAGCCAATGATCGGGCCACCTGCCACCTGGCAGCTGGAGTTGTGGTGACAATTTCCACATTGGAGGGGGATTGTGCACGGGATGTGTGGTGGCGCGGGATGCGCTAGGCTTTGTAGAGGATGAGTGAGTGTGCGATTTGCGGGGGAGTGGGGCTGGTTGAAGAGCGGTCGGCGGACGGGGTGCTGCGGGCGCGGGTGTGCGAGTGCCAGCAGATGGAGCGGTACCACCGGCGGCTGAAGGCGGCGCGGATTCCGGAGCGCTACCGGCACTGCTCGCTGGACACGTATGAGACGGCGTTCAACGGGGCGAATGCTTCGCTGGGGCATGCGCTGCTGAAGGCGCGGAAGTTTGCCGAGGCGTATCCGGTGGAGACGGGCGGCAACGGGCTGATGTTTGTGGGCACGGCGGGTCTGGGCAAGACGCATCTGGCGGTGGGCGTGTTGCAACGGCTAGTGCAGGAACGCGGGGTGAAGGGGCTTTTCTGCGACTACCGGGAGCTGTTGAAGAACATTCAGAACAGCTATAACCCGCAGGTGGCGACGACGGAGCTGGAGCTGCTGAAGCCGGTGTTCGAGGCCGAGGTGCTGGTGCTGGACGACCTGGGTGCGCAGAAGCCGAATGAGTGGGTGTGGGACACGGTCGCTCTTATCCTGAACACGCGCTACAACGACAAGCTGACGACGGTGATTACCACGAACTACGCGGACCTGCCGGCGGGCGGGGGCTTCAAGGCGGAGGGTGGCAAGCCGGCTCGGAATGAGGACACGCTGGGCGACCGGATTGGCGACCGGATGCGGTCGCGGCTGGCGGAGATGTGCGTGCGGATTGAGCTGCAGGGCGAGGACTTCAGGCAGACGGTGAAGCGGGCGCGGTTTGGGTAAGCGGGAGCGGAAAGAGGAACGGAATGCGCAGGACGCTGGAGGTGGTGGGCTGGCTGGCGTTGGGATGGATGACCTGGAGCACCTATGCGGCGGTGTGGGGAGCGGAGCCGCTGCCGGAGCAGATTCCGATCCACTTTGATCTGGCTGGGAATCCGAATGGATGGGGATCGCCGAAGGGATTGCTGATCCTGGTGGTGATGGGAGTGGCGGTCTACCTGATGATGGGAATCGTGTCGCGGTATCCCGGGGCGTTTAACTACCCGGTCAAGGTGCTGCCGGAGTTCCGGGCCCAGGCAGAGGCGCTGACGCTGGATATGATTGCGTGGCTGCGGTCGGAGTTGGCGTGCCTATTCTGCGCGCTGCAACTGGCGGTGATCCATGCAGCGCGGGCAGGGAGGTCACCTGCGCTGACGTGGCTGATGCCGGTTTTTCTGGTGGTGATCTTTGGAACGATTGGGTCGTATATGTGGGCGGTGGTGCGGCTGAGCAGGGGGCGGAGTTAGCGCACGGTACGGCTAGAAGACCCAGGCGGTGGCGAAGACGAGGAGCATGGCTCCGATGGTGAGGACCTGATAGGCGCGGTCGGCGCAAAGGGAGTCGTGCGCTGGGCCGGGGCGAACGGAGCGGGATGCCGAGGAGCGGGTGAGCATGTCCGTAGCCTTTCTGTAGTGGTCTAACTCAGAGATGCGGAGCGACGCTGCTTCGTTACGGAATTTTCGCTTATAAGTGAACACGAGCAGAGGCCTCTTTGGAATCCACCGAAAGTGGGAGCCCGGTGTGAATGCGGAGGGCGCCGTTGGATTGAGCGCTGGGCGCGTTGACGGACGGGCGGAATGAGTGCGCCCGCTTCAGCGAAGAGCGAAGAGTGACAGGGCAATCCTTCAGGGAGGGATGTAGAATCCTTTCGTGAGTCCGAATGCAACTTTTGGTCTGGTTCCGCAGGAGCGGAGGGAGCGCAACTGGCTTCCGGTGGTGATTGCCGCGGCGGTTGTTGCGGTGGTTGTGGTGGTTGTGGTGCTGGTGTCTCAGCACGGGAAACCCGCCGCGACGGTGACGCCGATTTCGGCCAAGCCGGATTCGTATGCGGCGTATTTGCCGATCAGCAGGCTGGTGATGAGCGAGGCGAGCAACCTGGTGGGAGGCAAGGTGACCTATGTTGATGGGCACATTGACAACACCGGGACGAAGACGCTGACGGGGATTACGGTGCAGGTGCTGTTTCGGGACATGGCAAACGAAGTGGCGCAAAATGAGACGCAGTCGCTGATGTTCATCCGGACGCGTGACCCATATGTTGATTTGGAACCGGTGTCTCTGGCGCCGCTGAAGCCGGGCCAGGGACAGGATTTCCGATTGATCTTCGATGGAGTGTCGCCGGACTGGAACGGGGCGTATCCGCAGATTCGCGTGGTGCGGGTGCAGGGCGAATAAGGGGCTGGGCGACGCCTTACGCAGTAGAACTTACTCTGACAGGTAAAAAGTACATGACCAGCTGGGAGAGATGGCTGGGGATGGAAGGCTGCGTGCGGGCATGCCTTCTGGGTAATCATTTGAAAATAAGCATGTTATGCGAATCGCGATGACGCGAAACCTCTTTGGCACGGTCCTTGCAAATAGGGAGGGCAAGCAGCGAGAAGCGAAGTTCAACAGACTTCTTGCCGGAACAGAAGGGGCGAAACGATGACTATGCAGATGCGCAGGACGAGCCTGACCACTGGGCAGTTTGGAGCGTTGGTTTTGAGTGCGGCGCTAGCCGTGCCCATGATGGCGCAGCAGGCACAGCAACCGACGAGTACGGCACCGGCCGCGGCGGCACCTTCAGCGAGCACGACGCAGATGCCGAGCGACAAGGAAGGTTTCTGGGGGCATCTGAATCCATTTGCGCGGAAGTCCTGGGTGAAGAAGCGGACGGACCCGATCAACGACCGGCTGACTGAGCTGGACCAGGTGAACGCGAAGAACGCCAAGGACATTTCGGATGTGGATGCGCGGGCGCAGGCCGGCATCAGCAAGGCGCAGGCTGCGGCGGACGCGGCGAACCAGTCGGCGACGGCAGCAGGAACGCAGGCACAGAATGCGAGCCAGATTGCCCAGAACGCCACCGGTCAGGTGAACCAGATTAACGGCAAGGTGAACGGGCTGGACCAGTACCACCCGATTCAGGATGTGGATGTAGCGTTTCACGGGAGCAGTCCCGTGCTGACGGATGAAGCGAAGCAGCAGCTGGATGCGATGGCTGCGAAGCTGGCCGGCCGTCAGGGCTACATTCTCGAAATGGAAGCGCATGCACCGGGCGCCGGCTCTGTGGGTATCCAGAGCTCGGAGCGGCTGGCCGAGGCGGTGAAGCGCTATCTCGTCACAGAACATCAGATTCCCGTCTACCGGATGCATGCGGTGGCGCTGGGCAACGCGCAGGTGGCGTCGAATGACGGCACATCGGCGCGGGTGCGGACCGGCAGCGTGCACATCCAGTTGATGGAAAACAGTTTGGCGGCCCAGGATGCAGCGTCCCCCCATGGCGCGGCATCTTCGACCGGTGCGGAGCAGCCGTAAGGCTGCAAACAGCCACCCCCCTGAGGCTCCCATCCGCCCGGACGGCCCCCCCGCCGTCTGGCCGCCAATCAAGCTCTCGCAACACGAGAGAACCAAGGCAACTTGGCCCCCATCAAAGATGGGGGCCGTTTTTTGTCTTGGGCTCTCTCGGCATCTGGGCGCCCGCAACCCGAAATGAATGGGAGAACTTACTGGAAGTTTGCTGGGACCGGTGCCCCTCGCCGCGCTTGAGCCATCCAAAGCCTGGCTCCCGCCCACCCTGACGGCAGGGCCAGGGCAATGAGGAACAGCGGATACCAATGCGGGCCGAGGGCCTTGTTCCAGGTTGCCATCGCACCGACAGTGGCAAGCATCATTCCAATCGCGGCTCCGACCAGCGCATGCTCCAGCGGCCGATAGGGAGCAAGCCGCGCAACAAAGTAGGAGCTGATCACGCTGAACAGGGTTCGGTAAGCGGCCGCCAATGCGGATTGGGAATCATTCATTTGCCCGTGCCCGATCGCCGGCAGGATGCCCACAGCCTGCAGCGCAAAATCGGTCGCCAGGGAAAGCACCACGTTGACGAGGAAGCCGGCAAGCAGGGCGAGAACACTTCGGCCGATCTTTTGCGAACGAATCGCTTCTCCCGCAGCTCCATGGCTCATTCTTTTTCCTCTTTCTCGGCTGGTGGTCCGGGCCGGACGATGCAAACTTAGCACAACGGTGGTTGCCCCTGATGCGCATCAAAGGCGAGGTGCCTCCACTCCACGGAGGAAAATCTGTGCGCGGGGACCTCGGCACCTGGGGCAACCATTTTTCTTGGGGAGGACGCGCTGCACTCTCCGGGGATCTCAACCATCTGCCGTTCTTTGCCGGACTGGTGAGGTTGGTACTCTCCCCGGTCCCCAACTGCGAGGGACCGGGGGCACCCTCATCGTGGTCCAGATAAGTCGTCGGGACCGGGGCCACCCGCCGGGGTGCCTCCACCCCACGGACGAAGACCTATCCGTGGGGACCCCGGCATCTGGGGCAGCCGCCCTCGGCCCGCGGGCGGTGGAGGCCTGGCGCGGTACGCCGGGTAAGGGGCGGGTTGTCCCATGTCCGAAACGCGGACATAGGGCACGTAGCGGCATCACTGGGACTCGCGCTACTACGATTCCTGGATATCCGTCGCATGAAATTCCTTCTAACTCTTGCGCGAAGTCTTAGCACTTATCGCACAATAAGGCATACTGCGAGTCTG
>JAJYAE010000336.1 GCA_021779695.1 Acidobacteriota bacterium
GTCGGTGCCCGTCATGTCATAATCGACCGAGATTGCCGCCTGGTCGGAGGTCAACTTCGATGTCCCAATCAAAATGACATTTGGAACGCCGTACTGATACGACGCATTCGATTGAGCCGAAGGAATTAGATATTGACCATTGGGCAGCTTGGCATTCAAGAGGCCGGCAGCAATTGAATCGATCTGGTTGGCTGTTGTCGAACCACCCCATATCGCATCCGCGCTGGCTAGCCCTGCGTTAGAACGGTCATCCGTCAGCCCAGAGGGCACAGTCATTTGCGAGATGCCGGTCGCTTCGTCTGCGTTATCTCGGTGCTGGTACGCGGCAAAAAAGAAAAGCTTGTTCTTTACGATGGGTCCGCCAACAGTTGCGCCGGAGCTCCAGCGACGAAGAAACGGGTTTGCGAGCGAGCCAGGAAAGACTCCAATTCCCTGCTGCGCCAATTGATATGCCTGGCCAAAGAAATACGGCGAAGCATTCAGCGATTGGTTGGCGTAATTGCCGTACACCTGCCCGTGCCACCTGTTCGTACCGGAAACGGTGCTCACGTCAATTTGCGCGCCGCTTGTTGCGCCCTGTTGGGCATCGTACATCGAGGCGTTGACACGCAGCTCCTGCATGAACTCGGGCGGAGGAGAAGGCAGGCTGTTGCCATTTGAACCATAAACCGACGTGCCAACGGAAAATGCGCCGCCAACCGTAGCGGCACTTCCGATATTGAAGTTGTAGCGCTGCGAGGCATCGCCGCTCGAGCTCATCCCGTTAAACAGGTTCGTCGAGTCGACACCATCCATCTGAAAGGTGTTCGATGTGGCGCGCTGTCCGTTTACCCAGATGTTTTGATTGCCGAGACCCGAGTTGGAATCGAGATTGGAGAGCAACTCGGCATTGACGCCCGGCGTCAGCACTGCGACCTGCGTAAAGCTCCCCGTCGCGAGCGGAGTCATATCAATCTGCGCAGAATCCAGCGTGTATCCGTTGGTTGCATCCGTCGCATTCAGCAGCGGATTCGCTGTCACCTCGACCGACTCGGAAACCTGGCCCATCTTCAGCGATGCATTCACAGTCGTCGCACGAGCTTCCTGTACCTGAATGCCCTGCAATTGCGTCGTTTCAAAACCATCATGAGTGACCTTCACCACGTACATTCCGATTGGGAGGTTGAAGATCTGGAAGAATCCCGTGGACTGCGTGGTGGTCGTGCGCACCAGGTTTGTAGCGTTATTGGTGACCGTGACGGTTGCATCCGGAATAGCTGCACCGGAAGGATCAAGCACTGTTCCGTTGATGGAACCCAAGGTTTGTTGTGCCGATGCGCTTAGGGCACACACGGTAACTGCGATTAACAACAAGCAACAGTGAAGGGCACTCCTCAAAAATTTATGATGCATAGGCTCCTCGCGATTTGTGGCTCGGCTAGCCGGATCGACTCTTCGATTTTCTTAACAGTTGCCGAGGCGCAGGCCGGCAGACATTTGCCTCTGTGTTCTCAGCACTACCTACATTGCGTTTGAAAGCTGTTCACGTCAGAGAGTAGAGCGTTGAAATGCTATGGATTCTGTCCATAGTGTCTGCCAATCCTGCGCGGTTCCCCAAGGGAAAAATTCGCCCTGTTTTATCTAGCGAGAGTAAACCTGTGGAAAAGATGGCTCAAACCATCTCTCGGCCGGATTTTAATCCGGCCGTAACATTGCGCGAGAGGGATAAGCCATCTTTGGCATTGATGCAAAAGGGATTCGACTCAGCGCACGTGCTCTCGTCCCCACTGCAACTTTAGTCCGCCGCGGACGTTGACCGGGAGGCTGATATACCCAAGGGGAGCAATATGCTGGTTGTTAGTGAGATTGTCTGCGATGCCGTAGACCTCGACCCATGAGCGCAACTGATAACTTGCCCCAAGGTCGAGCTTTGCGTACCCAAAATCCAGATTGCGGTTGGGAAGAAGCAGGCTGTTTCCGCCATTGATGTCCTCGCCCCCCAGAAAATCGGAATCATCCGAACGGCTCGCAAACGCAGCATTCAGAACTGCCGAAAGTGACTTGTGCGAGTAAGTGGCACTCACAAAACCGGTGTGAGGAGGACGTCGAAATGGGCGAGCTCCCTGAAGGGGTGAATCCATGCCAATCGGAATCCCATTGAACGTCGGCAAAGGACCCAGCAACGCCACGTCGCTGTTTGCGAAGCTACGCTGAACGACAGCATCCAGATACGTGTACCCGCCGCGGAGAAAGAGACCCGCGCCGATGCCGCCTTCGACCGTTGTTTCCACGCCAAGTGCGCGATAGGCCTCCGTGTTCAGACTCAGTTCGTAAGCGCCGTTCGCCTGTAGAAACTGCTCAAGCTGGTTCTGCTGCGCCGCACTCAGATTCGGCAGAAGCTGAGGCACCAGATCGAGGCCGACATACTCAATCTGCTTGCCAAATTCATTGTGAAAGAAACTCGTGCGTAAGACCAGGCGCTGTGAGAAGAAGGATTGCTCTGCACCACCCTCATAGGTACGCGTGGCGGGTGCTGCGAGCGGTCCGATTCCGAGTTGCTGAATTGTGGACTGGCCTCCGTTGGCCGCTAGGAAGTTATAAAGTGAGTAGAACTGGTCCGTCAGGGAAGGCTCCCGGACGGCATCGCCAAAATTGAAGAGAATCCGCGTACCACTGAAGATTCCGTTCCGCGGCTTCATCGCATAGATAGAGAAACCCGCTCTCGGAGACGTCTGCGTGCCGAAAAGCGAGTAGTGTTCCAGATCTCCGCCCAAAGTATAGAAAAAGCGATTTCGAAAATCTCCGTGCAGGGCTGCGCGATAGTCGTAATTTGAACGTTCGACCGGTGAGTAATACGTGCTTCCTGGTTCAGCACCACGCTCATCCTCATATTGAAAACCAACCAGCCCCACAATATGGGGAGTAAACGTGTAATCTCCCTGGTACATTAGAGCGTCGCGATTCGATACGAGTTGATAGCCCTGCGGATAGGTTCCCGCGTAATCCATCAAGGCGCGCCCTGTTACGGAATATCCATTGGCCCCCGTGATGGTTACAACGTTGCCAAAGCTGTCTCCATAAGCATCCAGCACGCCTGAGCCGCTCTGCGACCAAAGATGGTATTGTTCGCGCTTGCGCGTTAGCCCATAACGGACAAGGTTGTGAAAGTCAGCCGTCGTTTGATTTTCAAACGAAGCGCTGAGCAGCAGGTCCTGGTCCTTCTGAGTCGCGCTATCGGCAATTCCATGAAATGCATATGCCCCGGGAACGCCCGTGCCATCCACTCCATAGTGCACGGTGCCGCGCAGCTGTGTGGATGCATTTGGCTGCCACCCGAAGTTTCCTGCGGTCGTCGCTACGTGATATTCATCATTTGGCAGATCATTCGCGGTCTGTAGCCAATCAAATTCGCCCAGGTAATCGAGCTCTTTATGCGCCCCAGCGACTTCCAGATCCTCCCGCGATGTGGAGAAATTACCGAGATCTCCGTGGAAGATCAGAGAAGGAAAAGTTGTGGTTCCCCGGGGCGTGCTCAAACTCACCACCCCGCTGGCCGCATCAGCTCCGTAAAGACTTGAGTTTGGCCCTCGATAGACTTCAGCGCGCTCGATCGCCGTCGTCGCGAGAGGTCCAAAGTCAAATCGTCCCCCCAGGTCGCCGGCGTCCACCCCGTCCAAGAGGATCTTGTTTGCATCGGAATCGCCTCCACGGATGAAGAGCGAACTTTGCGCACCTCGCTGGCCCGTCTGGACCATAAATGTGCCCGGCATCATCCGCATGGAGCTGACGAAATCTGTCCGCAGGCCGAGTTCACTGGGGCCCAGCACCGTGGTTGCCGAGCTCGTTTGTGCCTGCGGTGTGGGTGTTCCAGTCGCTGTGACTACGATGGATTCACGAGCCCATTCCGGCTCGAGCACCAAATCCCGCTCCACATGGTCCAGCCTCCCGGCATAAAAGACTGGTGTTTCCAACTGGCGAAAGGTCGGCGCAGAGATGACCAGAAAGAACCGGCCCTCTGTGCCAGTATCCATCTCATAGCTTCCATCCGCATTTGAAAGGGAAGAGGCTACAATCGCACCTTCGTGGACCAGTACGACCTTGGCGTTGCGCACTTTTGCGCCTGAAGAATCGGTGACGAAGCCACGAATCGTAGCGGCAAAAAGTGGAGAGCGAAAACTGAATAGTAGAAGGCTGACTACGATAAGGATCTTGAAGGCGGCCAGAAATCGAGAGAATGGCATCAAAGCTCCTTCGTTCCCCTCGGAACGTAAGCGGGTAATTGGCACCAAGACCGGTCTCCTGACTTGCGCTCTGATCAGCGGCCTTCCCGGCGTCGGGCCAATTCTGCCCTCTTCCCAGTGGCTTTCCTGCTCTCGTCATTCGAGACGCGAGAGCAGATGCCGATCTCATTCCCTGCCCTTTTCATGGCTGGGAAAATGCGCTCACAGTTGCGGGGCAGTGGCGGACTTTCACCGCCTTCCCGAGCATCCTGGCGTTTGCCGTTTTGAGTTCATCTGCAAGAAAGTTGCAGGGGTGACGACATGGAAGCGATTTCCATATCATCAATAATTCTAAGAGCCCCAGGCCGCTGCGTCAAAGAAGGGGGAGACGGCAGATCGTTGTGCCGAAACCTGACCGATGCCGAAAGGACTTTAGGAACGGTTGGTGACCCCGGGAAGATTCGAACTTCCGACACGCAGTTTAGGAAACTGCTGCTC
>JAJYAE010000043.1:0-18922 GCA_021779695.1 Acidobacteriota bacterium
CCACATGTTTTGCGAACGGACAAGGCTTGCCGTTCAAGTGATCTTCAAATTCCTTCCGGAACTTCTTAACGAAGCCCAGCGTGGGCATCGCGGCTGCATCGCCGAGTGGACAGAAGGTACGGCCCAACATGTTTTCCGCCAGATATTGAATGTTGTCAATGTCTTTGGCAGAACCGAACCCGGCATGGAAGCGAGTCAGTGATTTTTTGATCCAGTCGGTGCCTTCACGACATGGGATGCACCACCCGCAACTCTCATGCTGATAGAAGCTGATCGTGCGCAATGCGAACTCGACGATGCAGGTCTGGTCATCAATCACGACGACCCCGCCAGAGCCAAGCATGGAGCCGGCCTTTCCTACCTGATCGAAGTCCATTCCAAGATTCTCAATCTCTTCAGGAAGAAGCACGGGAGTGGAGGATCCGCCGGGTACGACGGCCTTGAGCTTGCGGCCGTTGCGGACGCCACCCGCCACATCATAGATGATTTTCTTGAGGTTGTAGCCCATCGGCAACTCGTAGACGCCGGGGCGCTCCACGTGGCCGCTGACGCCGAAGAGGCGCGTACCGCCATTCCGCGGGGAGCCGACTGCCGCATAGGCCTCTCCGCCCATGGCAATCACATGCGGCACAGTGGCGATCGTTTCAGCGTTGTTGATGACTGTAGGGCCGCCGTACAGGCCGACAACGGCAGGAAAGGGAGGCTTGATGCGAGGCACGCCGCGCTTGCCTTCGAGCGACTCCATCAAGGCAGATTCCTCACCTACTTCATACGCACCCGCACCGCTCTGCGTGATGATCTGAAATTCCGTGTCAGAGCCGAAGATGTTTTTGCCGAGGAAGCCTTTTGCGTAGGCGTCCGCGACGGCCTTTTCCATAATTTCGAGCAGGTAGCGATACTCGCCGCGAAGATAGATGAAGCCGAGCTTCGAGCCGATTGCGAGGCCGGCGATGATGGTGCCTTCGATGACCGAATGCGGATCATGCAGGAAGATCAGATGGTCTTTGCAGGTGCCGGGTTCGCTCTCGTCACCGTTCACGAGAACATATTTCGGCTTCGCACTCTGCTTGGGAACGAAAGACCACTTCATGCCGGTCGGGAACCCTGCGCCACCGCGACCGCGAAGGTTGGAGGTCTTCATCTCATTGATGATCCAGTCTGCCCCCTGCGCTAGGCACTTTTTCGCGGACTCGTAGCCTCCAAGCTCGATATAGCGGTCGATGTTCGCCGCACCCTGGCCGAAACGCTTGGTCACGATTTTGACTTCATCGGGGTGTGAAACCAGTCTAGGCATGCTCGGCTTTTCCTTCCGACTTGGCTTGGGCACGGTACTGATCGAGGATGGCGGGAACGCCGTCCGGGGTCAGCTCGTCATGAAAGTCGTAGTTGACCTGAATGGCCGGCGCCCAGCAACAGGCTCCGATGCACTCCACCTCTTCAAGAGAGAACAGCGCATCGGGGGTGACACCTTTGTGGCCGATACCAAGCTCATCCTGAAATCGATCGAAGATGTCGTATCCACCGCGCAGCATGCAACTGATATTGGTACAAACCTGCACATTGAACCTGCCGGCAGGCTTGAAGCGCAGCATGGAGTAGTACGTCGCTACGTTGCGAACGTCAAGCTCAGTAATGCCGATGCGCGCGGCAACTTCAGTAATCACGGCATCAGAAAGGTAGCCGACCTCATCCTGCGCATAGAGCAACATGGGCACCAAGGCGGAGCGGCCGACGGGATACTTGGCAACGAGGGCATCAAAGCGGGCCGCCAGCTGCGGCGAAAAGATGCTCATGGTCTCTACGCTCATTGCATCAACTCCCGTGCCCAAGATTCGGCAGCCATATCCAGTTCCTGCTCCCCCACCATCGACTTCAATCGTCCTGACTCAGTCAACTCAAGCACTCCACTATTTCTGTCTTCGCGCTTCCACCGGACCAAGGCCCCGTTCCGCTGCAAATCCAGCCAGCGATCAGCGTGGCGCACAGTGATCCGCTCCTCGCCCAATTCCACGGTCGACTGCCGGTCCCCATTTAAGCCATGCACCGCGGTGTAGCTGCGGAGCAGGGAAGCCAGTGATACCCACAACTCAACGAAGAGCTGCTCGTCCCCCGCCACTAGCGGTCAATCTCCCCCAGCACGATATCGATGGAACCAATGACGGCTACGACATCGGCCAGCATGCCGCCCACGCACATGGTTTCCAAAGCCTGCAGGGTGGTGAAGGATGGATACCGCATGTGGACTCGCCACGGTTTTGCGGTCCCATCCGAAACAACATAAAAGCCAATTTGCCCATGCCCGCATTCGATGCCCTGATAGACTTCGCCCGCCGGCACATTGAAACCCTCCGTCACAATCTTGAAGTGATGAATGAGGGCTTCCATCTGGGTCTTCATCTTCTCGCGGTCTGGCAGGACAACCTTGGGCGCATTGGCTTTCACGGCACCTTCGGGCAATCCATCCAGCGCCTGCTGGATAATCTTGATGCTTTCCCGCATCTCGTCAAGACGGACGAGATACCGCGCCCAGGTATCGCCGTCCGGAAGGACTGGCACCTTGAACTGGAACTTCTCGTAGCTCGAATAAGGCATGTCGCGGCGCAGGTCGATGTCCACACCGGAAGCGCGCAACGGTGGCCCTGTTACTCCGTACGCAATCGCATCCGCTGCAGACAAATAGCCGATACCCTTCAAGCGATTCTTGAAGATTGGATTGCCCGTCAGTAAGTTGGAATACTCATCGATCTTCTCCGGCAGCGTTTTGATAAAGGCCTGAACGCGGGGGAGAAAGTCGAGGGGCGGCTCCATGGCCAGCCCACCGACGCGGATGTAGCTGGTCATCATGCGCTGGCCGGCGACGGCCTCCAGAAGACGAAGGATTTCCTCGCGCTCCCGGAAGGTGTAAAGGAAAACGGTGAGCGCGCCAATGTCCATGGCATGCGTACCAAGCCAGATGAGGTGCGAGTTCAGACGGCTGAGCTCTGCCAGAAGAACACGGAGCCACTGGGCTTTATCGGGAATTTCCAGATCGAGCAGCTTTTCGACGGCCAGGCAATAGGCCAGATTGTTCGACAGGGGGTCAAGATAGTTGACACGATCCGTCAGCGGCACCACCTGCTGGTAAAACTTAGCCTCGCAGGTCTTTTCGATCCCCGTGTGCAAATATCCAATCTCGGGATAGAGGCGAACCACAATTTCGCCATCGATCTCGAGAACAAGCCGCAGCACGCCGTGGGTAGCCGGATGCTGCGGCCCCATGTTCAGGACCATGTGCTGGTCTTTTGCGCCTTCGGCAAGGGGAGCTTCGAGAATGGGCGTACCGGCACGATCGGTCATTTAGCGATACCCCTCCACCGGGTAGTCCTTGCGCAAGGGGTGTCCCTGCCAATCTTCAGGCATCATGATGCGGCGCAGGTTTGGGTGCCCCTCAAAGCGAATCCCGAAGAGATCAAAGACCTCGCGCTCGTAGTAGTTTGCCGCGGGCCAGAGCGAGGTCATGGACTCGACGGCAGGATCAGTCTCCTCCAGCAGCACGCGCAGCCGGATCCGCTCCAGAAGCTTATGCGAAAGAATGTGATAGCTGAGCTGGAAACGGGGTGAGGAAGGGAACCAATCGACCGCCGTCATGTCCTCAAAGAAGTTGTAGCCTGCGGCCCGAACTGCGGCTGCAGCTCCGAGAATCGCTTCCGGGGCAACGGTGAGAGTCAGTTCTCCGCGATCGAAGCGAGCATCGACAAACGCATCAGAATTCCAACTCTGGAGGGCCTGAACGGCTGGGTGATTCGGCATCGACTCGAGGACTTCTTGCTTGCTGCAAAGCGTCTTTTTGCTTGACTCGCTCATCTCTACAGGTCCGCCTTGTCCTGGCTCCAATTCAGGATACCTTTGCGCACGATGTAGTAGAGCCCGACGGCTACGAAGCCGAGGTATACCACCATCTCCCAGAAGCCGAACATGCGCGATCCAGTAATCATGGGCAGCTTCCGGTAGATCACCGCCCAAGGCATCATGAAGACTGCTTCGACATCGAACAGGATAAACAGCATGGCAACCATGTAGAAGCGAACGCTAAATCGGGTGCGTGCATCCCCAACGGCTTCAATTCCACACTCGTATGCGGCAAGTTTGACCCTGGAGTTGCGGTGCCTGCCAATGAACCAGGAGGCCGTCACCATTCCCGCGCCCATGCCGAACGCGACAAGGATCTGGAGGAACAGAGGTAGATACTGCCAGTGGTAGCGAATCATGGAACTCCGGTTCAGTTTGAGCTGCAGAAATCCGTGTTCAGAAGCAGCGGACCTGCACGAGGAAGCGCTGCAAGCCGCTAGTTTGAGATTAGGTTTTCAACCGCATCCCGTCAAGGAGTTGGCAAAGGGAAAGTCAGCTTACGCGCGTTAACGTGTGCGGTTGCATCTGCGAGCTGAAGATGCCGCCGCGCAGTACCTTTAAGACGCCGCTCGCGCTTCGCTTTCTGCTTTATACCGATGAAGACCCCTCAGCAATTGTGAGCGCGATCACATAAGTTCCATTTCAGAATACAAAACGGGATGGTTCCGTTTTAGAACGCGGTATGTAGTCGGATTCAGGAAAGGCGTTGGAAGAACCGATGGGTGGAGGGAGGATACCATCCATGGAGATTTCCGCAACACATCTACCTTGTACGACAGATCTTGAGGCGGAGTTGGCGGCTTCAGTCTCTGCCCGGAAGCGCCGACGCCGGATCAGTCCCCAAGCGGGCCGCGCGCTGGAGATTCTTGGGCATGCAATTGATTATCTGCTGGACGAATATCTGCGAGTCCCGGGAATGATTGACGGTCGCGATGGAGAGCTTCAGGCGGTCGAGCTCTTAATGGCGAAGAACCGCGAAGTCTATTTTGCCTGTCCGGTTGCTCCCAGCTTGCGCGAGCGGTTGAGGTCATTTTTCCGGCGCTGACGGCAGGATTTTCGAGACACCGAGGAGGGACCCAATGAAGAATCGGCAGAATGGTATTCTGTGCCGGTGAAGCAGCAAATTCTTCGAGTGTTTGGCCGCGTGCTGACGCTTTGGGTGATGATGCTGGCTGGGCGGCTGAGCTTCGGGCTCCAGGCAGATTTACAACCACCCATGGCATCTCCGACCATGACGATGCCACAGTTTGTCTCCGGGGGTCCGATTCGCATTGTGGTTTACGGAGATAGCCGATTTACCGACCCTTCTGTGACTGAGGGAACCAACCCGCGCGTGCGGCAATGGCTGGCGCAAAGAATCGCTCTGGAGCATCCGAATGTCTTGATGCTGACGGGGGATACACCATATACGGGCGCAAAAGAGGCCGACTGGGAGGTCTTCCAAAGGGAGACAGCCGTGTGGCGAGACGATCACATCCTGGTTCTGCCGACCATTGGAAATCACGAGATCTACGGCGGTTACAAGGCGGGCATCGTCAATTACCTAAAGAATTTTCCTGACGTTGAAGGGTACAGGCACTACTCGGCCTTGCTGGGCAGCGTGGAGGTGATCGCGCTGGATTGCACTGTGGGAGGAGATGCGAGCAGCGACCAGGCAGAGTGGTTTGCCGCGCAGCTTGATCATTTGCCTGACCAGGTGCGTTTCCTGATGATTCTGTACCACATTCCCTGGGTGGCTGATCGGCAATCCCAGATCTTCATCAATCTGCCTTCAAAAGATGCCCTGGTGCTTCGCAACATCCTCGAAGCGCATCTGCCAAAACTTCATGCGCGAGTCATGGTGTTCAGCGGACACATCCACAATTACGAAAGGTTCGAGCGCCGCGGCGTGGAATATGTGGTGACCGGAGGAGGCGGCGCGCAACCCTATCCTCTCTTGTTCCGTGGACGGGGCGATCTATACAGGGATCCAGGATTCCCTGTATATCACTATTTGACTCTGGACGTGACGGACAACCAAATGCACGCAGTGATGTGGAAAATTGCCAATCCGGATGCGTCCATTTTGACGGTCGAGGCAAAGGATGAGTTTACTTTGACGGCACCCAAGAAAAGGCCATCACGGCCGAAGGCGCCTCATTCACAAAGAACTCAATAGCGTCCTGCTGTGACAGTTGTTCTTGAAGAACGGGTTCTGCTGCAAAGCAAGGCAGAGTTACTGACCGACCGCAAGGACACCGAAGAGCACCAGCCAAGCGATTCCCATCGCATGCCAATACCACGCCGAAGCATCCACGGCGATCTGGCGCAGCTCAACGCGGCGCAGAAAGCCGGATGAGACGATGCAAGCAATGAGCGCGACAAGTCCAATGAAAAGGTGCGCGGCGTGCAAACCGGTGATGAGGTAAAAGAAGTAACTGGCGGGTGTCGACGAGCGATCAAAGGCGAATCCCTGCGCAGTCAACTGCCTCCATGCGGTCCATTGACCCGCGAGAAAGAGTCCGCCAAGTGCGAGGGTTGCGGCAATCCACGGAAGGGTTTTTTGCAGGGCGGGATGACCAAGCCCCAGCCACTCCTCCAGTACATCCACCTCGCGAAAAATGTTCCGGCGCGCGAACTCCATCGTGAGACTGCTGATGAGCAGAAGTGCCGTATTGAGGTACAGGATGGGCGGGAGGACGACCGGGTGCCAGTCGCCGATCTGTTCGTGGGTACGCGGGTCCATGTGCATGCCGGCCTGGCGAGCAAAGAAGAGAACGACGAGCATGACGAAGAACATCATGTCGCCTGCCAGGCCAAAGAAGACAAAAAATCGAATGCGGTGAAGCAACTCGCGGGGGCCGCGCCGCTCATTCCTCCAGTTGTCATCTCCGCCTCCACCTCCGCCGCCGGTGGGACGCCTGTCCAAAGGCGGCTTTCCGCCGATTCCGGGTTCTTTCCGTTCTGTCTCTGCCGGAGAGTGGGTGAAGGTCGCGGGCATAGGGCCTCTCGAGGAGCGTCTTGTGGGACCGAACGTTACCGAGTGCGAACCTTCCGCGCAATCGGCGTGTCAAGACTCTCTGAAAGGAAGATTACTCTTACTTGGACTGCGGTGCATAGAGATTCGACACCGCATTCCTTCCTAATCAAACTCTTTTTGATGGCTATGGAGGGCAATTTACCGGCGGTTTGCAGAGTCAACCAGCTCTAAAAAGGCCAGGTGGACACGCCGGTCATGAGACAGCTCCGGATGGAAAGTCGCGGCCAGGATATGCCCTTGACGAATCAGGACGGGATCTCCGTCTCGGCGGGCAAGCACCTCAACCCCTTCACCGACCTGGAGGATTCTTGGCGCACGGATAAAGACCATCTCCAGTGGGCCACCGGGTAAGGAAGTGGGCGCGGTAAGGATGGATGAATCAATCTGGCGGCCATAGGCATTGCGCTGAACGGTGGCATCGAGAAGCCCCAGCGAGCGTTGCGTCGGATTGAGCACCTGGCGTGCAAGAAGAATTGCACCCGCGCACGTGCCAAAGACCGGATTCGATGCGCAGTATCGCTGCAAAGCATGGAAGAAATGGTGTTTGTCCAGGAACTTGAGCATCGTGGTGGACTCGCCTCCGGGCAATACGAGTCCCGCCAACGGTTCAAGTTCCTCTGGTTTACGGACCGCGACTGGCTCAGCACCTGCCTCCTCAAGGGCGGCAGCGTGAGCCGCGTAGTCTCCCTGGATGGCCAGCACTCCAATGCGCTTCGGCGCGGGGACGTGGGTCAACCTTCGTTCTCCTGTGGGGCGAGGACTCTACCAGCCGCGGGTCTGCAGCAGCTGGGCTTCTTCAATGGCAGCGGCAGCCAGACCTTTCATGGTTCCGGTCACCTGTTCTGAGACTTCGGCAAGGATCTTGGGGTCATTGTAGTGCGTGGTCGCCGTCACGATCGCTTTGGCGCGGCTAACAGCTTCCTCCCGCTCCTTGGGGTTGTTCTCCACATCGAGGGGTGTGGCCCGTTCCTTCATGAAGATCCCTGAGCCAACAAAGATAGCTTCCGCGCCGAGCTGCATCATGAGCGCGGCATCGGCCGGCGTGGCAATTCCTCCAGCTGAGAAGTTGGGGACAGGAAGCTTGCCGGTCTGCGCCACCATACGGATGAGTTCATAAGGAGCCTGGTGTTCCTTGGCCGCTGCGTACAGTTCCTGATCACTTAAAACAGTCAGGGCCTTCATCTCCTTCACAATCTGGCGCATGTGCTGGACGGCATGGACCACGTCTCCAGTACCCGCTTCGCCCTTGGTCCGAATCATCGCGGCGCCTTCTGCAATGCGCCGCAGCGCTTCTCCAAGATTGCGCGCCCCGCAGACAAAGGGAGTGGTGAAAGCATGCTTGTCAATATGATGAGACTCGTCGGCCGGGGTCAGGACCTCGCTCTCGTCAATAAAGTCGACGCCTAGTTCCTGAAGGATCTGCGCTTCAGCAAAATGGCCGATCCGAGCCTTGGCCATGACCGGGATTGAAACGGCCTGGATGATTTGCTTGATGAGGCTGGGCTTTGCCATCCGCGCCACGCCACCTTCGGCACGAATCATCGCAGGGACGCGTTCAAGAGCCATCACCGAGACGGCACCTGCCTCCTCCGCAATCCGCGCCTGCTCCACGTTCATGACGTCCATGATGACGCCACCCTTCAGCATCTCAGCCAGGCCCACCTTCAGCCGCAGGCTCGTCGATGTAAAACCATTCTTTTCATTTGGTTTCGACATAATCTCTGACCTCAAACGTCAATATGTCGCGGACACATGGAGCATTGCGCTCGGGTTCTGGCGACACAGTTCAGTGTAGCAGCGAAAAGGGTGCGAAGCCACTTGAGAGCGCGAGCAATGTGGACCGTGCAAAAAGATGAGAAGGATCTAATCTTCTGTCCCCGCTGTCTGGGCCCTCTGCTGCAAGGGTTCCGGGCAAATGGTCACAACGACTGAACTACCGCGGCGGCTTGAAGACCCACACCGTGAGCCGATGTCCAGAGAACTCTCTGCAACTGCAGTTGAGGAAGCCCTGGTTCCGGTCCTGGCGAACGATGAGCGAGCACCGATGGCTATCACGGGGCCGCTGACTTTGCTCCCGGTTCAGCTGGAAGTTGCCATACCGATACGCGACTTTCGTGTTCGAAATCTGCTCACTCTGGCGCGAGACCAGGTCATTGAAACCCAATGGTGCCACAGCGAAGATCTTCCGCTCTCGGCAGATGATGTGCAGCTCGCGTGGAGTGAATTCGAAGTGATGGAGACAGCACTGTGCGTCCGGGTCACGCGGTTGGCCTAGACAGGAAGATGCGCCCAGTGGCGAACGGAAAGGGAAGATGATGCAACGCGTGGACAAGAAGAGAGGGAGTGCAACGAGGATGCAGGCCGGTCTGGGTGCGTGGCTGCTGCAATGGGCCCGCAGGCGCCAGCCTCAGCGCGCTCAGTTGATCCTGGTGGAACGGATCACGCTGGCGCCGCGCCAATCGTTATCTCTCGTGGAAGTCGAAGGCAAACGGATTCTCGTCGCGACCGCAGGAGAAGGAGCTCCCGCGTTCTATACGCTTGAAACCCATCACGTCGCTTCCAGCCCCCATTCTGACTCGAAACCTGCGGGGAGGGTCTCATGGTAGCCCTCTGGACGGCCAAGAACCTTGCGTCCGCGGCTCCCTCGCTCCTGCCGGACCTGAGCGTCCGGCTTCGTCCCACGGACTCGACCCCCTGGACGATTCTCTTTGTGCTGACGCTGGTGACATTACTGCCAGCCATTGCAATGTGCATGACACCGCTGGTGCGCCTGATGGTGGTTTTCCACTTTCTTCGACAGGCACTCGGAACGCAGACTGCGCCATCCAATCCGACCCTGCTCGGCCTCGGTCTGATGATGACGTGGTTTCTGATGACGCCGGTCCTCACGCAGGTCGATCAGGTGGCGGTTGAACCCTACAGGGCTGGGCAGATTACGGGATGGCAGGCTCTGGATCTGGGTTCGGCGCCAGTCAAAAGCTTTTTGCTGCGCTATGCGCGGGAAAAAGATCTGGCCTTGTTTGTCGCAGCCGGGCAGGTTCCGCGGCCCAATCGTCCTGAGGACCTGCCGATGCGGGTAGTGATCCCTGCCTACATTCTGTCGGAGCTCAAGGCTGGATTTTCCATCGGCGCGGTTCTATTTCTACCTTTCCTGCTGATCGACATGGTGACGGCGGCCATCACGACGTCGATCGGGATGTTCCAGCTGCCTCCCGTGGTGGTTTCTACCCCCTTGAAGATCCTGCTCTTCGTCATGGTGGATGGTTGGAACCTTCTGGCGGGTTCGCTTTTGAAGAGCTTTTGAGGAGAGTGCATGACGCCCGACATGGTAACCGAGTTGCTGCGCCACTTGTTGCGCGAGGCGATGGTCATTGCCGCTCCTGTGCTGGTTGCTACTGTACTGCTGAGTTTTGCACTGAGCCTGTTGCAGACACTCACGAGCCTGCAGGAGCAGTCGCTGACGACCGTCCCAAGGCTGGCTGCCGTGGCCGTCATCCTTCTAGCCGGGCTGCCCTGGTTTCTGCATCGCATGTCGGACTATACGCGCCTGCTCATCTCTGACCTGCACCGCTACCTTGGCTGACCTTCTTTGTGAGGATCACGATGCCTGCATGGAACCAATTTTGGAGCTCCACCATCCTGGTGTTGATTCGCCTGAGTGCGGTCGCCGCATGGGCTCCCTATTTCTCCTCAATCGCCTTGCCCGCGCGAACGAAGGCGATCTTCGTTCTGCTGATGGCGACCCTTCTGGCGCCGGTGATTGCCGAACTGCCTGAATCCCATCCCACTCTCGGGCTTGCTGCAATTCTGAGCGAGGTCGCGGTGGGAATGCTCTTTGGGCTGACTCTGGCCCTGCTCAACGAGATGCTGACCTTTGCAGGCGAGATGATCGGTCTGCAGTTGAGCTTCTCGCTTGTCAACTTACTCGACCCATCCTCCACGATTCAAACTCCGCTGATGGGCGAATTATTTCAACTCTTGGGCACACTGGTCGTGATCACCGGAGGGCTCGACCGGATCCTGCTGCGTTCACTTGTTCGCAGCTTTCGCGCCGCGCCGCTCGGTGCCTTTGTCCTGCCCCCTCTGACGTCCGCAGTTTTGATTCGGGCCACCGGCGGAATCTTTCTGGCCGGACTGGAGCTGGCCGCGCCCGTTCTGGCGGCGACTCTTCTGGTCGACGTCGCAGTCGCGCTGATGGGTAAGTTGAGCCCGCAGCTTCCTGTGATGTCCTTGACGGTGCCTATCAAAACCATGGCGGGCTTCATGCTTCTGGCAGCGTCTCTGGCTGTTTGGCCCCGTTTTATTGAAGGGCACTTTGACCACCTCCTCGACATGGCACAGCACTTGATAGCGACCGGTTCCTCCAGAGTGAGTGGCTAGACTATGGCAGGCGATCGCACAGAACAGGCAACTCCACACCGCAGGGAGCAGGCTCGCAAAGAGGGCGATCTGCTCCACAGCCGGGAGCTTTCCGCAGCCGCAGGCACGCTGGCGGGCGTGATGACACTGCAGCTGGTCACCGGGCGGGCGGTCCAGGCATGGCAGGCAGGGCTGATCGCATGCATTGACCTGGGCACTTCGGCGCGCTGGGAAGCCCCTGCTCTCGATCCCACGCTGCGAGCACTCCGGATCGTCCTTCTGGCCATGCTCCAGCCTGTGGGCGTAGTCATGGTCGCGGTTGTCGCGGCGGCGCTTGGAGCGGCGCTGTTGCAGGCGGGCGGTTTCCAAATCCACATGGAGGCAGTTGAATGGAAGTTCGACCGCCTCAATCCGGTGACCAACTTGCAGAATCTTTTCTCCCTGCGTTCTGCATCGCGCCTCGCCAAGTCCATTGTTCCTGCCGCAGTGCTGGGAGTTGTCGCTGCGCACCAACTCGAACATCAAGCGACGATCCCACCTCTCTCCAGTGCGCGACTCGAGATCCTCTTCCGTGATCTGTTCGTGACGCTGGCCGCAGCGGCGTGGCTGTTGTTTGGCTGGTCTCTCGTGGATTACGTGGTGGAGTGGAGGAGCCGGGAACAACGGCTGAAGATGAGCCGCGAGGACCTGCGACAGGAATTCAAGGAGACTGAGGGCAACCCACAGATTCGCAGCCGAGTTCGCGGACTGCAAAGACAGATGCGGCGTCGCAAGGTGAAAGCCGATGTGTCAAAGGCGGCAGTGGTGCTGACCAATCCAACACACTATGCCGTCGCGCTTGGCTTTGACTTTTTAACCATGGACGCGCCGAAAGTACTCGCGAAAGGCCGGAATCTTCTGGCCGAGGAGATCAAAGCGGAAGCCCGATGGGCCGGGGTGCCGATCATCGAAAATCCGCCACTCGCGCGGTCGCTCTACCGAACGGTCGAAGTCGGCCGAGCCATCCCAACCCAACTCTATGCCGCAGTCGCGGCGATTCTGGCCTACCTCTACCGGCAAAGAGTGGAGGAAGAAATGCGGGAGCAGCGGCTACGCAGAAACGCAGCGCGTACGGACCATTCTCCTTCCCCAACGCCAATGCCCGTGCTGCTGCCGCCCTTTGAAGGAGGAGCGAAATGAGTTCGACAGTTCTGCCGTCCTCCACGATGCATGCGCGGCCGGCTCTTCTGCGCCTGCGCGAGTTCATGCTTCCGCTGGCTGCCATCAGCGTCATCTTTGTGATGCTGGTTCCTTTGCCAGCCGCAGGGCTGGATCTTCTGCTTGCGCTGTCAATGGCGGCATCGATTGTTGTCTTTCTGACGGCTGTACAGATCCGGCGTGCTGTCGAGTTGAGCGTTTTTCCTACACTGCTCCTTCTCCTCACGCTCTTTCGGCTCGCACTCAACATCGCCTCAAGCCGCCGCATCCTGCTTCACGGCTCGGAAGGAACTGGAGCGGCCGGCAAAGTCATTGAAGCTTTCGGCCAATTTGTTGTAGGCGGCAACTATGTGGTTGGCTTCGTACTCTTTCTCGCCTTGATTGCGATTCAGTTCCTTGTGGTCTCGCATGGCGCCGTGCGAACAGCCGAGGTGACGGCACGATTCACTCTCGATGCGCTTCCCGGCAAGCAGATGGCCATCGATGCGGATATGAATGCAGGCCTGATTGACGAGGCTGAGGCGCGGCGCAGGCGGCAGGCCATTGCACGGGAAGCGGAGTTCTACGGAGCCATGGATGGCGCGGCCCGCTTCAACCAGCGAGACTCCCTGGCGACAATCTTGATCACGTCGATCAACATCGTTGCAGGCCTGCTCATTGGTACGCTGCAGCAGGGCGTCGATCTGAGCGAGGCAGTTCGCACCTACACCGTCCTGACAGTTGGGGATGGCCTGGTTACCTTGATTCCCTCGCTGCTCGTCTCGGTGGCGGGTGGCGTGACGTTGACGCGCGCCAACTCCTCCGGAATGCTGAGCGAGGAGATCCAGCAACAACTGCTTGCGCGTCCAAGCACCTTGTATCTGGCCAGTCTCGTCGCTGCTGCCATGTGTCTGGTGCCCGGCCTTCCCAAGGTGCCTTTTCTGCTGGTGGCTGGCGGATTGTTCTGGGCCGCCCGGAGTGTTTCCGCCGTTGCTGCAACGGATGCGGCGCCTGACGCACAGCGCGTCGAGAAGAAGGCAACGGAACAATCGCATGGATCTGATCTGGCTCATTTGCTGCGGCTCGAGGATCTGACCCTTGAGATCGGCTTCCAGCTAATCCCACTGGTGGATGAGAAACAGGGGGGTGCGCTCCTTCATCGGGTTCGCTCCTTGCGCAAGCATTTGTCGACCGAATTGGGCTTTTTGATTCCTCCCGTGCACATCTCCGACAATCTCCGACTCAAGCCGCGTGAGTACGTTTTTTCCCTCCGGGGAATCGAGATCGGGCGCTGGCAAAGCGAAGGAACCCAACTGCTCGCGGTCTCGGGCGATCCGGGACGGAGGCCGCTGCCGGGACGTGAAACGCGCGAGCCAGCGTTTGGTGTACCAGCGGTATGGATCGCGCCATCTCTTGAGGAACAGGCAATCGCGGCAGGCTATTCAGTGGTGGATGCCGTCACGGTGATGACGACGCACCTGGGCGAACTGATCCGCAGCCACGCAGGCGAATTACTGGGCAGGGCGGAGATGAAGCGCTTATTGGATGGACTGAACGAAAGCCATCCCAAGCTGGTGGAAGAGCTCATTCCCAAGCTGCTGTCGCTGGGAGAGGTGAGCCGAGTGCTTGAGCAACTGCTCCGCGAGCGTGTCTCCATTCGAGATCTGGGCACGATTCTTGAGGCACTCGTGGACACCGCACCCGTTAACCGGCACCTGGTGGCGTTGGTCGAGGCGGCACGGCAGGCACTCGGAAGGCGCCTGGTTCAACCCCTCCTGGACGGGGACGGACAGCTCCCTGTTCTTCTACTCGACTCAAGCCTTGAAGAGGAAATTCTGGCAACTCTACAGCCGGAGGTGGCGTCGCGGATGCTGTCGGCAGGGAGCGCATCGGCCACTCCTTTGGTCCGGCGCCTCAGCGATTCTTTGAGACATCTCATCGGCTCCAGCGCGACCTTGGGCCTTCCGGTGCTTCTATGTCCAAGTCCGGCCCGCTACTACGTGCGGCGCTGGCTGGAACCGTTCCAGCCACGTTTAACCGTGCTGGCCGCCAGCGAAATTCCGCCAGATATTGGATTGCGCCCGGCGGGCACCGTGCGTTGAGGGCGAGCAGTTGGAGCCTTAGAGGGAATTTGCGCAACAGCAGTTGTGCGCAGCGGACGAAGAGAGTTTGGAGGCTTTATGGATGGCACCTTGATCAGCAGTCAGAAGGCGACCCGGCAAGCGGGCGCGGCAGGGCATAGCTATCCGCCTGCCGTTCTGGGAAAGCAGAGCTTGACGGGCGAACAGGAACGGCTTCTGCTGGAGAATCTGCCGATCGTCCGCTTCCTGGCGCGCAGGATTCACGAGCGCTTGCCGCAACATGTCGACATCGAGGACCTGGTCTCGGCAGGCGTCGTAGGGCTCATTGACGCATTCACGAAATTTGATCCAGACAAGAAGGTTCAGTTCCGCAGTTATGCGCAGTT
Source organism: Acidobacteriota bacterium (assembly GCA_021779695.1). The sequence continues at coordinate 14,910 of JAJYAE010000043.1, forward strand.
TAGGATCCGAGGCGCCATTCTGGACAGCCTTCGCACCCTTGACTGGAGTCCACGCGATCTGCGCCGCAAGGGACGCGCTATTGAGGAAGCAATTCGCACGCTGACGGCGCGCTTCGGCCGCCCCCCCGGAGAAGCCGACGTGGCTGCTCATCTTGGCATGGAGCTCGAGGAGTACCAATTACTCCTGGGCGAATTGAAGGGACTTGAAATCGGAACGCTGCACACGGAGCGCAACGAAGATTCCGGCGAAGAGGAATTGGCCTATATTCCAGGCCGTCCCGACGAAGATCCACTGTTTCGCTGCCTGCGCGGTGAACTCGAGGAGAAATTGAGCCAGGCAATCGAGAACCTAGCGGACCGGGAGCGACTGGTGATGACTCTCTATTACTACGAGGAAATGACGATGCGTGAAATTGGCCTGGCACTCGGCGTCGTGGAGTCACGCATATCGCAGATTCATGCTTCGGCTGTGCTGCACCTTCGAGCCGCACTCAAGGATCTTGCCTCGTCGGCCACCTCGCGCCGCGGTCAGGCTGTGAGATCCGGCAATCTGAAGTGAATGCGAATTAGCTGGAAAGAATTGTCTGACTGCTGCGCAGAGATTGCAGCGTAGGAGATTCCATGGCGGAGAAGACTCTCGAGCAGAACGAGATTGACGCACTTTTTGAGGCTGCAACGACACAGAAACTGCGGGCCGCTCATGTTGAGCCGCGTCCGCGAGTCATTCCGTATCTCTATTCTTCAGCGGGACAGATCTCTACCGATCAACTGCGGGCCATCAGCCTGCTGAATGATCTGTTTGCCCGCAACCTTACCCATAACCTGTCTGCGTGGCTTCGCACCCGATTCCAGGTCAATCTGGTCTCGGCCGAACAGATCCCTTTCAACGAGTTTCTACTTCGAATTCCGGAGATCAGCTATGTAGCCTCGGTACGTCTGGAACCGCTTGGTGCTTTGTCCGTCCTGCAGTTTGACCTGGGTCTCGCGCCGCCCATTATTGATCTTCTCCTGGGTGGCGAGGGGCAGGATGGACCGTTGCGCGAGCTGACGGACATCGAGGAATCCATTCTTGCCAGCGTGATTGAAGTTGTTTGTCGGGAGTTAACTGCGGCATGGCAGACCGTGGGCTTGAGCTTCAATTTCGAGCGCCGGCAGATGCAAACTCAGGTCGCGCGCATTATGTCTGTGAACGAAAAGACGCTTTGTTTAAGTTTTGAGATTCGCATGCCTCACAGTTCGGGCCTTCTCAATCTGGCATTCCCTGCCATCGTGGCCAACACGATCCTGCGACGCCTGACATCCGATTGGGGACGACGCAGGCGTCACGCGCCCGAGACTCGGGAACGGATCGAAGCGGCGGTGCGTCGCATTCATTTCGGCGGGTCACTGCAACTTCCGGCCGTCCGGATCCAGGCAAGTGAGTTCGAAGATCTCAAGCCAGGATCTTTGATTCGATTTGCTCTACCTTCGCATTCCAAGCCCGAGTGGCGTGTCGGCGGGCAAAGGATCGCTAGTGCTCAGGCAATCCGACTTGGAAGCCATCGGGCCGTTCGACTGGAATCCTTGCCAGTGAAAGGAGAATCATCTTGAGATTTATGGACAGCTGGATTTCCGTTGCGCAGACGCTTTTTGCGCAGGCGCTCGTGGGAGAGCCCGAGCTGGTAGAGTCCGTCCCCAAGCCAACTTCAGGGGAACACTTCGGCCTCACATTCGAGGTGCGAGGCACGGAAGAAGCTCGCATTTCCGTGGTGCTGGATTCGGACCTTCTCGCACTTCCGCTGATGGGCGAGGGGATCGATCAGCGCAATGGCTGGGAGGAGTTGCTCCGCGAAATTGCGGAGGCCGCCGCCGGTGACTACCTGGCAAGAACGGGGAAGAGCTGCCGCGCAGATCGGTTTACGGAAGCGCAGCCGCAAGGGGATGCCGTGCGCGCGCTTCAGCTCAGAATGTCCGCAGGCTCCTTTGCCATTCTGGTGCACGAGGAGCCTCTCATCAGAACGCAAGTGTCAACTGAGGAGGATGGGGCAGCAGCGCACCATGCGGCTGGTATTCCGAAGGGTGATCTAAGGGAAACTCCTCCGGGAAAAGCTCTGATTCCCGATATCTCGCCAGGCCTCGATTTGCTGCTGGACGTCGAGTTAGAGGCAACCCTGCGATTTGGCTGCCGGGAGCTGCCTCTCGGCGAACTGCTCGAACTTGGACCGGGAGACGTCGTCGAGCTCGATCGGCATATCTCTGATCCCGTGGACTTGATCGTGGGCGACAAGATCGTTGCATACGGTGAAGTGGTTCTGATCAATGGAAATTTTGGGCTGCGTGTGACCGGAGTTTCAGAGCCGCGGAAGCGGCTGGAGAGTATTCGATGCCTGTTCTAATGCGCCGCAGCCAGCAAAGTTCATCCTGGCACCCGGTGGTCGAAGGCGAGAACTACGATTCGGATCACAGGACGGCGGAAGCTGGAGACGCGACCTTCTCCAATCAAGCGATTCGCGCGACATGGAGAACACGCATCCGAAGCAACATCGTGAGTCAGTGTGCCAATCCCACTTGTCGGACAAGCTGGTTGCAACTCTGGCGTGGCCGCTCCGTTCCGGTTTTTGAGAACGGTTGGACATGCTCGGCGGCCTGTACGTTGAGCCGAATGCGAGCGGCGCTTCGTCGTGAGCTCGATGACCGTGGTTCAAATCGCGAGGTTCATCGCCATCGCATCCCACTTGGGCTCCTGATGCTCGAACAGGGCTGGATCACTCCGCAGCAGCTACGCCAGGCACTGGATAAGCAAAGAGCAGCGGGCTCGGGCAGGCTGGGAGAATGGCTTGTACGGGATCGAGCTGTGAAGGAGGCCCACGTGACACGGGCCCTTGCGCTGCAGTGGAGTTGCCCGGTGCTTGAATCAGATGGGCGCGATCCGTCGTCCATGACAGTGGCCCTTCCGCGACTCTTTGTCGACGCCTTTGGCGCTCTCCCTCTCCGGCTCGCCAGCGGACGGATTTTTTATTTTGGATTTGAACAGAGTCTTGACCGTGTCGTTGCGCGCGGGGCGGAACGAATGCTCGGACTCAGGGTCGAATGCGGCATCGTGCCCTCATCCGCATTTCGAATCAACCATCGCCGGATGCTCGACGCGGTATTTCCGCCGGTCGAATTGATTGAGGCGGCAACTGAATCCGCCGCCGCCTGTGCGCTTGCGCGCGCGCTCGAAAAGGCGCGCCCTTTGGCTTCGCGTCTTGTCCGAGTGCATGACTGCCTCTGGTTGCGCCTCTGGATCCGCCACAGCGAGGGGGCATTGCCCGAGAGAGAGGATGTTCGGGATGTCATCTGCTCAATTGAGGACGCAAGGTAGACCGGTCACGACGAACCCTTGACGAACAATCGAACATAAGCCTCATGGAGTGAAGCAGACCGCCGATAAGGAGTCATGTGGGGGGACCGGAATGGGCGAGGTGCAGGCTTTAATTGTAGATGACTCCTCAGTAATGCGTAAGATCATTGAACGTGCGCTGAGGCAATCAGGTCTGGACGCACTCGTCGTGCATGAAGCCTCCAGCGGTCTGGACGGTCTGGAAGTGCTCCGACAGCACTCTGTGCACGTCATTCTTTCCGACATCAACATGCCGTCGATGGACGGCCTGGAATTCCTTCGCCAGATTCAGTTGCAGCGACTGGCGCCGGGCATTCCGGTTGTGATGATTACAACCGAGTCCAGCGAAGAACAGGTACGCCAGGCAATCCAATGCGGCGCACGTGGCTACATCCGAAAGCCATTCACTGCGGAGCAGGTAAAAGAGCGGGTTCTCCCGCTGCTGAACATCGATTAGACCGGTTGCAGCGAGAGCGAGCCCGGGGATTGATGTACGGTGCTCTTGCTATGCGAATGACCATGACCAGGAATCAGTGAGGGAGCAAAGATGGGGAAGGGGCAGTCGATGCGCGAATCGGTCCACGTGATTGCAGATCCTGGACATCTCGATGCAAGTGTGGAAGAGGTTCTTCGTCTGATGCTGGGGATTCAG
>JAJYAE010000043.1:18932-19457 GCA_021779695.1 Acidobacteriota bacterium
GCATTACGAATGGAGACCGCGGCCTTTGCAGGCCAGAGCAGGAGACGGTGACGGCCGTCGTCGGATTCGGCGGGCTGCTCAGCGGGGCATGCGTCTTTCGGTCAGGGTCGCAAGCTGCCATCAAGCTGGCTTCGCACATGACGGGCATGCATTTGGTTGCAGTGGATGACACGGTCAAAGACGGGATTGGTGAGCTCTGCAATATGCTTGCGGGCGCATGGAAGGGCAAGTTTCCAGGCCTGTCGGCCAACTGTGGCCTTTCTGTTCCGGCTGTCATCACAGGGCTCGACTACAATTTGCACGTCCAAGCCCCTGAGTTCCGGCTAGAACATACCTACGCAATCGACGAGACCCAATTCACCGTGACCATCGTATGTGACAACCTCCAATAGCGGCTGCATTTCTTCATCAGCTACGTCCCCCCGGGACCCGTTTTCCACGCAGAGTCGCCTCAGGATGTGCTTCCGCAACTGGCCCTGCATCCACGGGAGAACATGTGGGAGCAGTTCCCAGACTTCCATTAAG
>JAJYAE010000337.1 GCA_021779695.1 Acidobacteriota bacterium
AGCGGCCGCAGTCGAAACATCTGCGGCTGGTTGTCCTTGGTGTCTCGCCTTCGAGTACCTGGGATAGCAAGGCCCTGGCATTCCGCTGCCGGTCCCCTTCGACATCAATTCTGGCTTGTTGTATCCTCACCGATGCCGCGCGGACTGATCTGGTACGGATACTCGGAGAATCTCCACTTTCTCACCTTCAGTTGTCATCACCGCTCCCAGCACCTCAGCCACCCGCCTGCTTTCATTGCTTGGCGTTCACACCGGCAGGGTCATCCGCCTTCTTGTCCATCAATTGGGTCCCGTCCTCTTGGCCTTGGCCGCCACGCGATCGAAATGAATCAGAAAATGGAAGCCGGGCTCCGTCATGGAAGTGTCCAGAGCGTTGCCGTTCGCCGACAGCTTCCCCGCAAAGATCGCCTGAAAGATGTGGATGGAAATCTGGCGTGAATCCACGTCGTAAGTGACTTTGCTCGCCAGCGCGCCCTTGAACTTCTCTTCAGGACAATCGAGCTGAGCCATCAGGCCGTCCTCGGTGTTGTGAATGTGAAAAATCATGTGGAGTTGAATGCCTCGCGCCTCGTACTCAATGCCTTCCCAGTCGCCGTCGAAAACAGTAGGCGGTGCCGGCTTGGGGACCTTGACCTGCCAGGTCAGGCGCTTGAAGCTGAGCGGCACCGAGCTTTCCTGCGTCCAGACGCCGGTCATCTCCGAGCCGGAGCCGTTCACAGTCGCATCGTAGGTGGCAACCTTCTCTTCATAATCTCGATCGCCGTTCAGCGTCCAGTAGGCAAAGCGCAGGATAAGATGGCTGCCATCAAACGAGCCACCGATCGCAGGTTCGCCCGACACGTTCAAGCTCACATCGTCCACGAGGGCCGTCATCTTGCCCTCGGGCGTCGTGTTCATATGCAGCACCAGATGGTTGGTGGCACCCTGGTAAACCAAAACTCCATCCCAGTCGCCGGCTAGCGGAAAGGCGGCTGGGCTCGATTGCGCGCCAGCTGGATTGGAGATGAGTCCCAACCCCATCAACAGTGCCGGAAGAAAGATCGGCTTCATGCGATACCTCAACTCCGAACGGTTCGATCATAGTCCATGCCCAGACTTCCATTCGCTGGCCATGCGGCGGAAAGATCTTCGTCCGTGGGGCCGCCGATACATCCGAAATGGGCCCGCAACGCACGTTTCCTGCACCGTTCGACCGACCAGTCAGCTTCGTCCCATCACAGCGAGGATCGGCACTGAGCAAAACCTTTGACGGCCTCGGGCTGATCGCGAGCAGAACGAATGCTCGTGTGCAGCAACTACGCAAGTGCCGGTTCGGGCGCAGCGATTCGGGTCACGGCAATCACGCTGATGTCATCTTCCTGGCCGAAGGCCTGGGCCGCTTCGGCGATCTGCGTGGCGGAAGGCTGGCAGCGGACGAGTTCAAGGACGCGCTCGAAACCGAAGAGCTTGCCCTGCTCGTCGGTGGCTTCCGCCACGCCGTCGGAGAGCAACAGGAGGCGGTCCTTCGGAGCGAGCTGAAAACGGTGGACGGAGCTTTCGAACTGCTCGATCATGCCTAACGGCAGCGAGCCGTCGATCTCCATGGGCTTTCCATTGAGATAGGGCGGCAGGTGGCCAGCATTGGCGAGTGTGGCGGAGCCATTGCGTTCGACGTGAAGAGCCAGACAGGTGGCCTGCGCATCACCGCGGCCCAGCAAGCGACGGTTCAGGGCACTAAGGATCTCCGCAGGGTCCGTCACCATTTCAGCTGTGGAGCGAATCGCCCCGACCAGCAGCGCGACGAGCATTCCGGCCTTGAGGCCTTTGCCGGTCACGTCTCCTGCGACGATGAGCAGGCTGCCGTCTTTCTTATTGGGAAGTATCTGGAAGAAGTCGCCGCCGACCTCGCGCGCCGGGCGATACTCGCTCTCAATCTCGAAGTCATGGAAGACGACGTGGTGATCCGGCAGAATAACCTGCTGCACCTCCTGCGCCTGCTTCACGTCCAGCGCCATCTGCCGCTGGCGCTGCAAGGAATGGAGCAACCGTCGCAACATCAGGATGCCCAGCACCGCCACAAAGAGAGGGTCCGTCAGATCCCATATCTGTAAATTCAGGCCGTGCCAGCGCCACAACACATCTACGCCGACGACTGGAGCAATCAGTTCCACTGCCATGACGGCGACAATGGGTAGGGCCAGCCACCCCTCTTTACCTTCCTTGCGAATGCCTGCTCCAACGATGAGAGCGAGTACCAGAAGGAAGGCCAGCCTGGTCAGGTTGCCGCTCACATCAAACCCGTCCGCCAGCAAGGTATCGAGTCCATGTGGAAGCGCACCGCCATAATCAGAAACTACCGTCTGCAGCGTCAGTGAGAGCGCATAGGTCACAGTAAGCAAGGCGACCACTTTGGGTGTCCATGCAGGACGCTGCAACCGGAACCAAACCCACAACACCATCGCCCATCCGCCTGCTTGCAGCGGATCTGACAGCAGATCAATCAGAATGTCCCTGTACCGGATGTCGAGCCAATCGACGTTCCCGCAGAGGATATGCCCCACATAGCCCAATGGCGAGACCATCAGTGTCGCGGCCACCCAAAGGTAAACCGGGTCCGAGCGATCGAAGAGATACAGGCTGGCGGCCAGGACCGCAAGGACCAGAAAGAACACCGTATAGGCTGCTTCGTCGGCCCTGGCCAAAAATGCCTCCTCCTTGTCGAGGCCTGACTGCGCCTGCATGGCTGACTGCGCCACCAGCAATGGCGCGTAGTTCAATCCACCTGACGTGAGGTCAGCGAGACTGCCCGGTCCCATCCATACTCGGAAGGCCAGAGCTTCTCTGGCTGCACTATTGCCGGCTCCTTTAGCCGACGCTAGCGGAAACATCAGCGGCCGGTTATCGTAGATCCTCTCAACATTGCCCTGGCTGTCGAACTTGCCAAAGCTGCCCAGCAACTGCCCATTGGCAAAGACTTGCCAGCAGTCGCTCGAACCCTTTGGTCCGTCAATCGCCATCCCTTCTCCAGGTAGCGATACCACTTCGACCTCCAGGCGATACCAAGCCCAGCCCCAATAGCCTTCATGTCCTCGTGCCTGCCAGCCCTTCACCCAGCGTGCATCCCCGTTCCACGGATCGACTTGACCTGCCACCGGGGACAGATCAACGCTCTCCCAGTGTGAGTCATCAAAGTCCGGCTCGGCCCAGAGAGGCTTGCCGGTTTTGGGATCGATGGGCGAATCGCCGGTGTGGAACTTCCAGGGTCCATTGAGCGGCACAGCCGCCTGGCCAAGGGTGATGGTGGTCGCGGCAGGCTGAGTGAATGTCTGCGCATGCAGCCTGGCGACCGCGAGCAGAAACAGACACGATAGGATTCGGCGCAGTGTTCGTGCCATGCGGCACCCCTCGGGGACGGAGGAAAGGATCAATTCGCCTTTACTATACAGGCGTTGCGTGGCCATGCAACAGGCGGCTGATGCGAGGGGACTGAGGCTGAATTCTGGGGAGGGTGTTGATTGCAAATCTTCGGACGGAGGCAGGAACGATGCATGTCGCGGGGATCAGAGTTGCCGCGGAGGGGCATGGTTGTGTTTTCCCATCCACGACGTTCACATCGCACCCGTCATGGAAAGACCCCAGCCACTCAACCGAGGCTGGCCGGGGTCTTTCGGCAGACTGGGGATCGGGCAGAACGCGTCGCGGCCTGACGTCCTCTCCCCATAGGTGTTGCGTTATTGATTCGGTGGCTGGTTGTCATCGGGTTTTGGAACCGTGATGGTTTCAAAGGTGGTCACAGTTGCCAACTTGTCCCGTGCAGCCCTTTCGTTCTTCGTTTCCGGAATTGCCAGGTTGGTGGAGAGCGTCGGTCCCTGCACTTCTTTCAGGAAGTACATGGCGCCGTATTTGTGAAATACGAGCTTTCCATTCTCTTTGACTTTCCTATCGCTGGGCCGCGTCATGTGAAAAATGGTTACGCCGCTGTCGCAGTTGCGGATCGTTGCGACGTGAGGACTGCAAGGAGTAATTCGGTAGGTTCCGGAAGGCATCAGATGGGAATTCCCGACATAGAAACCGAAGGGAATCTTGGCCTGAACACCTTGCTGGGCGAACAACGGACAAGCAAGGAACAGGCCCGCAACGGCGAGAGTAAATCTTAGGGCTTTCATGGGCTCAGCTCCTTCTTCCTGGAGACAGCGGAGAGAGGAAATCTCTCCGGCTTCTGGCACCATCTGGCCTGCTCGTGCCGAGCACGGCTTGAGCACCCCGGTGTGCAGCAACCTGAGGCCGTCACCAGGACTTTTCGCTGTGTCGCGAGCGCGTTACGAGCAAATTCAGGCCCCTCAAAACCGACTGATGGAAACACTCCGCAGGCGGTTCGAGGGGTCCCGACAAAGCGTGACTTCAGCGTAGCGCTCTGGCGATTCAACGCAGTGATGGGCAATACGCTTGTTGGTGATGAGGTGGGAGAAGTCTTGTCCACTTATTTTTACAGACAGGCGGCGGGGTGTGGCGATGCGGCGCTGGGACGTAACCTGCCGGACTGGCTCCGGCGCCGAGGGAGAAAATAATTTCTTCTGCAAATAAGTTTTCCCAGGTGCCTCGTCTTTTGGCACCTGGGAAGGCTCGATCTCCAATCAGCCATCTCCCGTTAACGCGGTCTTCGGCAGATGATTGCCACCGGGCCGATCAGCC
>JAJYAE010000338.1 GCA_021779695.1 Acidobacteriota bacterium
CAAGCTCGCAATGAAGGGCGTGAACCTGAAAGTAATCCAGACATTGGCGGGCCACAAGACCATCGCGATCACCGCCCGCTATGCGCACTTAGATGACGCATCGCTGAGAGCGGCCGTGGACCTGTTGAGTGGGCATTGAGGCCGGTAGCGCTCCCGGCCTCAAATGGTTAAGCTGCCACCGAGATTGGGTCGAAATGGTCAGCTCTTGCGAACCGAACCAGTTCACTATGAGGGATCAATACCCGTCCACCAATCCGTCTCGTGGCCAACTGTTTGTTAGCGATCAGGTAGTCCAGCGCCCGCACGCTGATTCCGAGCATCCACGCTGATTCTTCCCTAGGATGGAGGAGCCGTTGCGCCTCCGGTTTGTGGAGGAGCCGTGGCCCCTCCGTTTGTTCCTCTTTCTGTTTCAAACAATTCTCCGAAATCAAGAATTGCCGACATGGCCTCATGTTGTTGAGTGTTCGCTGAAAAGTCCGGCTTGACTCAGCGATTCTGGAGGGAGCCGACTCCGTTGACGAAAAAGGGCTCCGGCCGTGTGTAGTGCAGTTTATGTGGAGTGCGCGAGGTTGTCTGTGACGAGGCGATGAGACGAATCACTTAGGTAACCCCGAGCTGTCTCGAATACGAGCCGGAAGGGAATCTTGAGAGTCAGCAGTCAAACACAGGGAACTCGAGCAGGCTAATCTGTGCTAGGAGAGGCCGCTTAACTTGAACATTGAAACGTAGGGGGCCGTGTTGAGAATCCCCCTCTCTCCGCCAGGTTTCTTGCCAACTCCTTGATTCCAGACATAAATCTAAATGATTGAGTATCTTGCCGCGATTCTCATGAGTCGCATTTGTCGCATTAATTAGCATCTTTAGCCCAAATTCTCCCGAAAAACTATAGCAAGGCGGATTTACTATAGCACGGAGATTGCTCAGATCAGGGGATCAAGCACTCGCTCCGAATCTGGTTCAGGGATCGCGAGCGTGTTCGCCCATCGTCTTTCGACATGCTTTCCTTGCTGAGTGTGAGTCGAAACCCGCCTGCGCCCTTTTGTCACGCATTAAACGACGATTCAATTCAAGGCTCGCGGCATGCAAAGCTCCGTACATGCGGTGCCCAGTTGGACAGAAAACCGCGAGCGCTGCAATCCCTTTGCAATATCAGCACGCACACTTTTCGCACACCCGCCGACACGCAGAATCTTGAGACGCACAGTGGTTCGAATCTGGCTCGCTGATGCCGGATCAGCATATCGGAAATTGAACCGCCGGGGACCACCGATATAGAGTCAAGCACTTACCTATAAAATATGCCCGCACGGAAGCACCTCAGTCTGGTCATCTAAAACATTGATTTGACGCATTTGTGTTCGCGCGACATGGCACAGTCTACGGCACACCTGATTCCAGGCCTCAGAACGTTGGAGTCAGAGGGAATCTGCCGAACCGCACGCCAGGTGTGCCTCTACAGATCCCCAGCGGACACTTGTACAGCTAGGCCGTTTCCCGTCAACTTGATGCATGTTGACAAAATTCTGGACTGGACGAGCGATTTGGCGTCAGCTGAGAAAAGAACGTGCGACTTCGCCTATTCGCTATGCGGACTCCGGCTTGCGAAATATCGTCGATTGTCGTGACGAAAGAGTGGCCTGCCCGATATTTTGTACCAGTGGAAGAGTTAGTGTAGCGCAACTGGTGAGGAGACCGGGTTTTCTGTACCAAGCGTATTGTTAGTCTTCGGCAGGTTTATGTTGCAGTGAGTCCATGGCTAGCCGCGTACTCACTGGCAAATTCGCTCGGTGTTCGGTTCTCGAGAGCCCTGTGAGGACGACTCTCATTGTATTCCAGACGCCAAGCTTCGATGAGCTGTTTTGCCTCGACCAGGTTTTCGAACCAGTGGACATTCAGGCACTCGTCCCTAAAGGTGCCGTTGAACGATTCGACGAAGGCGTTGTCTGTCGGCTTTCCTGGCCGGGAGAAGTCGATCTTCACACCGTTCTGGTAAGCCCATAAGTCCATGGCTTGACCGCTGAATTCACTGCCGTTATCGCAGAACAGCAGCTTTGGTGTTCTGCCTTGCTGCTTCAGCTTGTTCATGGTTCGCACCACGTCTTCTCCTCGTAGACTCTGTCCTGCTTCGATGGCCACGCTTTCCCGGGTAAATACATCTACCACGGTCAGCGATCTGAACCGACGACCGTCCTGCAGCTGATCAGCCACGAAATCGATGCTCCAAGCCTGGTTCGGTGCAGTTGGATGGAACCGCTCTTTTCGATGCCGCACTGCCTTGCGTCGCTTCTGGGGCCGTCTTTTCAAGGCAAGCCCTTCTTCCTTGTACAGCCGATAAACCAGGTGCTTGCCCACTTGCCAGCCCTCGCGGCGCAACAGGACCAGGATCTTCCGGTAACCATAGCGGACTCGACTTTGTGCGATCTCACGGATTCGTGCACGTAGTTCAGGCCACTCGTTGTGATGGCTCTTGTAGCGATAGGTGCCGCGACCGATATGCAACACTCGACAAGCATGGCGTTCGCTGGCCCGGTAGTGGTCACAGAGATAGTTGACCAACGGCCGGCGCCGCGACGGCTTTACCACTTTTTTCGCAGCACATCCTGAAGCATCGTCTTGTCCAGACTAAGCTCAGCAACCAACTGCTTCAGGCGGCCGTTCTCATCCTGAAGCAGCTTCATCTCCCGGACCTGGTCTGACTCCAGGCCCACGTATTGCTTTTTCCATCGATAGAACGTCTGTTCGCTGATTCCGGCCTTCCGAATCACTTCCGCCACGGGTACCCCTACCTCGGCCTGCTTCAACACTCCGACCATCTGCTCCACAGAAAACCGCTTCTTCTTCATCTGCCATTTCCTCCGCCTGCAAAGGCTCGGCTATGGCCGAAGACTAACATTTCAATTGGTCCAATTTCTCCGGAGCCTGTCAACTGGCAAAGGTGTTATTTGCCAGTCGCAGTAGTAGGGGGTGTGGGAACGTGGGAAGCGTTTTTTGCTTTCCACGTTTCCATGCCCCTGCAAAGTTTCAGTCTGCCAAGCTGCCGGTGCTGGAGGTCGGTAGCCCAACGAAGAATGCGGCCTTTCCGTGTTGTAGTAGATGCGCCATCTTTCAGCCAGCACCCGCACCTCTTTCAGTGAATAGAAGATTTCCCCGTTCAAGAACTCATCGCGCAGCTTGGAGTTGAAACTCTCACAATAGCCGTTCTCCCACGGAGAGCCGGGTTCGATGTAAAGGGTCTTGGCTCCGGTCTTGGCCAGCCACTTGCGCAGTTCCCTGGCAACGAATTCTGGGCCATAGCACCACGGGAACGGGAAGTTGGACCGAGAAGGGTGGCATGCCAATGCCGGGGCAAGCGCCATGGAACGTGGGGCAGGCCAAGATTCTTCGCCTTGGGTTGAATTTTCTTGGTCATGATGGTCGCGTACTGCCGTGGGCCCTTGACTCGCTTGCTGGGAAAGACCCAATCGTCAGGCGATGCATCCGGCCGCTTGGCGAGATACTTTCGCAGCCGCTCCATATCCTCCGCGGTAAGCGGGATCGGCCGATTACTGCGATGAAACTTCGGCGTGTGAATGCGGCTGTTATTCACTACTTCCACGATCCAGATGCATTTACGCTCAAAGTCGATTGATCTTTCGCTCCCTTGTCACCGGCCTCGACTGAAGGCGTTACTGTGGCACTGATTCGTCGCCCGGAGTTTGGGCGTCCACCTTGCGCGCTGCCTGCACTTGCTCGATGTTAGCCTCTGCCCATCCGCAAATTCCCTCGACCAGGTTGCACAGAGACCGCCCAAGGGCCGTCAGCGAGTATTCCACCTTGGGTGGAACGCTGGCATAGATTCGGCGCTTTACAATTCCGTCCCAATGCGGCCCTTCGCCGTACTTTGTTTCCGGATCATAGTGCAGATATGACGTGTGGCCGTTGGGGCAGCGTTTTGTGTATTCCGTGAGGTCGCCATTGCAGCCCCATCCAGAATTTGGATCGGATCGAACGTCATCTGGATCAAATGGCCAAGGAGCTGCACCGGGCCGAGGTTGATTGCGCATTTTGCTGGAAATCGCCGAGCATATTCGAGGCAGGAGTTTTGGATTTCTTCGTATTCGATTTCTTGTAATATGGGCGCATAGTTTTCGATGATTTCCAAGTCTGCATCATGATTCGGTGGAAAGATATTAAAGGGCGGAGTCCCCGTTGGCAGTGAACAAGGTGTCCAATCTCGAGATTGACAGCCACACTGCGCCGAGAGATGCGCAAGAGTTGCACGATACGCAGCTCGCCATGCGTCTCTCGCTGTTTGTTGGCTTTGCCATGCTGATCGGCAAGACGGCTGCCTACGCCATGACCCACTCGGCCGCCATCCTCTCTGACGCCGCTGAATCCGTCATTCATGTGATTGCGGTGGGCTTTGCAAGCTTCAGTCTTCGTCTCAGCACAAGGCCGGCCTCCAGCCACTTTCACTACGGCTACGAGCGCATCACATTTTTCTCTGCCGGTTTTGAAGGCGCCTTGATCATCGTGGCCGCGGTTGCGATTCTCGCAGAGTCGATCCGTGATTGGATGGCCGGGATTCATTTGCAGCGGCTCGGGTCGGGAGTCGCGGTGATCCTGATCGCTGCAGTTCTCAATGCCGGGCTCGGTTATTACCTCATCCGTACAGGACGCCGGA
>JAJYAE010000044.1 GCA_021779695.1 Acidobacteriota bacterium
CGCTCATCCGCAATCTCGACAAGCGCATTCGCGAGGAAACCGGGCTGCCTGTCTCGGTTGCCGACGATCCGCTGGCTTCTGTCGTTCTTGGCACCGGCAAGATGCTCTCCGACTTCCGCCTGCTGCGCAAAATCAAGATTGATTAAGCCGCGGGCTGTCGCGGCAGGCATCCGCATCTTCCCCGCAAGCGGCTTGCATCGACACCGAGCTTGGCTATGGAACCCTTCGTCGTCCGCTATCGAAACCTGCTGGTGCTGCTGGCTCTTTTGGCAGCCCAGATTGTCGGCCTCGCCGTGCAAGTGCACCGGGCCGGCAACGGACGCATGAGCCTTGATCCCCGCGACTCCGGTGGAGTGCGCCTCATCCGCCTCTGGGCCAACGCGCTGGTCTCTCCGCCTGAAATCCTCATGCACGCCACAGGCGGCGGCATCGCTTCCCTCTGGCACAGCTACGTTGACCTGCGCAACGTCCGCCAACAGAACCAGGACCTGCAAAAAACCATCGACCGCCTTCGCCTGGAACAGGCCGCCCTGCTGGAAGACGCGCGTCAGGGCCAGCGCCTTCAGGCTCTTCTCCACTTTCAGGAAAAGTACATCTACACGACCCTCGCGGCACAGGTGATCGGCTCCAGCGGCACTACGCAGTCCCGAGTCTTTTACATCGATAAAGGCTCCGCGGACGGCCTTCAGCATGACATGGCGGTCATTGCCGAAGGCGGCATCGTGGGCAAAGTCCGCGACGTCTTCCCGCACACCGCGCAGATCCTCGTCATCAATGACCAGTCTTCCGGCGCCGGTGTCATCCTGGAGACCACACGCATCCGCGGTATCCTGCGTGGCAATGCCGAGGGTCAACCTCAGATCGTCGGCATCATCGCCGATAACCGCATCAAGCCCGGAGAGCGCGTCCTGACTGCCGGCGGCGACCAGATCTTTCCCCGCGGCCTGCCTGTAGGCGTCGTCGACAAGGTCGTCCGCGATCCGGAACGCGACGGCTTCATCAACGTCATCGTCAAGCCCTACGCTCCTCTCGACCGCCTTGATGAAGTCCTCGTGATTACCTCGATGGAGCCGCGATTCCCCGCTGACCAGCAGCAGGACATGGCGGAAAGTGAGGCCATCAAGGGCGCTGAAGTACAGCAGGAAGAGGCGCAAAAGAAGGCATCCACCATCATGGCCGAGCGCCTGCCCGGCCTCACAGAACCCAATCTGCCGCCAGAGCAGCAACCGCTCAACGACAGCACGCCGCCGCCGCCCATAGCGCACACCCTCCAGCCGCTGCATCCGGATCGCTTTACGCCAGGCTACGCGCCCAACACCACCCCCGACGCGCAGAGCGGACAGCCCGTTGCCAGCCCCGCCCAGCCTCAGCAGAGGAACCCCTAGCCATGCCGGTGCTCACCGCAACCAACCGCCGCGAACTCGAGATTCATCGCTTCCCGGTACTCGTCTACGCCCTCGTGCCGCTTGCTGCTCTTGTGATGCAGGCGTGGCTGCCGCGCATCCTCGGCCGCTACGCGTGGTTCGATCTTCCGCTGCTTGTCGTGATTTATTTCGCCCTCGGCCGCCCCAGTCCCATCCAGGGCACCGTAATGGGCTGCATCCTGGGCATCTTCGAGGATGCCCTCACCCAACACCCCATCGGCATCAACGGCGTCGTTAAGACGCTCATCGGCTTTTTGTCGTCTTCCCTGGGTGTCCGCGTCGACGTCGACAACCATACAGTTCGCGTCCTGCTGGTGCTGTCCTTCTCGCTGCTCTCCGGCGGACTCTACTTCTTTGTCTTTAGCGTTCTCCTCGGCCTCTCGATGGACTGGAAATGGCTCGACGTGCTTTTCCCCGCCCTTGGCAACGGCATAATCGCCCTCGTACTCTTTCCTTTGCTGGACCGCTTCCGCATCCACGACTGAGCGCCTCGCCCCGGACAATCCATCCCGTTCGCGGTATCCTGAATAGGCAGGCAGAATGGTTTTTGACAGCTCCACACGCGGCGAAAAGCTCCCCAGCGCCAAGCTGACAACCGTGCAGTATGGCATCCTCCTGATGATGCTCGCCCTGCTGGCCGGGCTCTGGCGCCTTCAGGTCATCGGCGCCGACAATTTTCGCGTTCTCGCAGAGCAGAATCGCATTCGCAAGGTTCCCATCCTTGCTCCCCGCGGCAAGCTCTTCGACCGCGAGAATCGCCTCATCGTCGACAACTATCCGTCCGTCTCGTGCTTCCTCGTCCGCGAGCAAGGTCGCAATATCGATGCCGACCTGCCCCTCATCGCCAAGGGCCTTGATCTCGATCTCGAGCAACTCCGCACCACTCTGCGCCGCTACCGCAGCGCGCCCGGCTACCAGCCCATCCCCATCAAACAGGAAGTCACGCCCGACGAGCAGGCCTTCATCGCCGCCCACGGCGGTGAGCTTCCCGAGCTTGAAACCATTGACCAGGAACGCCGCCTCTATCCCCGCGATGGCTTCGCCGCCCATCTCATCGGCTACGTGGGCGAAGTGAGCGAAGAGATGCTCAACGACCCCCGCTTTGCCGCATACGAACCCGGGGATGTCGTCGGAAAGGCCGGCGTCGAAGAGAGCTACGACCAGGTCCTGCGCGGACAAGATGGCTCCCGCGACGTCATCGTAGACAGCCGCGGCCGCGAAGTGGGCTACCTGCGCACGCAGCACGCCATCCCCGGGCAGGACCTGCGCCTGACCATCGATAACGACCTGCAGCGCGCCGCCGAACTCGCGCTCGGCGATCGCGAGGGCGCCATCGTCGCCATGGATCCGCGCAACGGCGAGATCCTCGCGATGGTGTCGCACCCCAGCTTCGACCCCAACGATTTCGCGGTACGCATCGACCGCACCGCATGGAACAAGCTCGTCACCGACCCTGAGCATCCGCTGATGAACAAGTCCATCCAGGCGCAGCTTGCCCCTGGGTCCACCTTCAAGATCCTCATGTCGGTCGCAGGACTTGAAGAAGGCATCGCCCAGAACCTTCACGTCTTTTGCAGTGGCGGAGCCAACTTCTACGGCCACTACTACCACTGCGACGAAAAGCACGGCGCCGTGGACATCCACAACGCCATTCCTTATTCCTGCGACACTTTCTACTACACCCTCGCCGACAAGCTCGGCATCGACCGCATCGCCCGCTACGCCACCGAGTTCGGCTTCGGCCAGAAAACCGGCATCGACCTTCCCGGTGAACAGTCCGGCCTGATGCCCTCCGCGCAGTGGGTCATGCGCAACTACCACCGCAAGTGGTACGCCGGAGAAACCATCTCCGTCGGCATCGGACAGGGCGCCATCGAGGCTACCCCCATCCAGCTCGCCCGCATCATCGGCGGCATCGCCTCCGACGGCCACATGGTTCGTCCCCATGTCGTCTTTCCCAATGAACTGTCCCCGGACTTCTATCACGCCATCCTGGACTCATTTCCAGGCTCCGCCCAAACTGATATTCCCATCGACCCAACCGACTGGATGACCATCACCGACGGTATGGCGGAGGTCACTCAGCCCGGTCTCTATCACACCGCCGGCTCAGCGCACTTGGAAGGCATTGACCTCGCAGGAAAAACCGGCACGGCCCAGGTCATGAGCCACGAAGCTCTCGATCGCACGAACAAGGGCCGCTCCACCTATCCCAACGTCTGGTTCGTGGGTGTCACGCCGCGCCGCAATCCCGAGCTGGTTGTCGCCGTGCTCTGGCAGCATGGCGAGTTCAGCTTCTATCCAGCCCGCATCGGAGCCCAGGTCGTCCAGGCCTACGTCGATAAGCAGCGCAACCTCAAGCACAATCTCCCCGCAAACAACGCCACCACTACGCCGCCTGCGCCCTCCAGGCCAGTCGATGTCGGCGCAATCTGGACGCAGCCTGAACTGGTCCACGGGAAGGAAGTCGCCCGCATCCACGCAGGCCACTTCTTCCTCAACTCCACCGCCGGCGCATCGTCCGCGCCACGCACTGCCGCGCTCCAGCAACCATCGATCACCGCAAAACTTCCCGGCCAGATCGCCGCCGCTCTGCTGCCCGCACGCAGGATCAGGACCCCATGAGCGTCACCCGCCGCTTCCTCAGCTTTCGCGATTTTGACTGGACCCTGCTCGCCATGGTCCTGCTGCTCTGCACCCTCTCCGTCTTCGAGATCTATTCCGCCACTCTCCATACCCGCTACACCGGCTTCCATACCAAGCAGGTTTTCTGGATTCTCGGCGGCCTCATTGGCATGTTCCTCTTTGCCAAGATCGACTACCACAAGCTCATCGACTTCACCCCATGGTTCTACGGAGCCTTCCTTTTCCTCCTCGGCATCGTCCTCATCCCCGGCATCGGACACAAGGCGCTCGGCGCGCGCCGCTGGATCAAGCTCGGCCCCATCCTCTTTCAGCCCTCTGAGTGGGTCAAGCTGGTGCTCATCGTTGCCGTTGCCCGTTACTTTGCCAACCTTGGCGGTCGCTCATTGACCGCGCGCGATATCACCAAAGCCTTTGTTCTGGTCGGCGTGCCGATGCTCCTCGTCCTCAAGCAGCCAGACCTCGGCACCTCGCTCACCTTCGCGCCCATCCTGATCGCCGGGCTCTTTCTTGGCGGCATCAACCTGCGCCAGGCCCTTATCCTCCTCGCCGCAGGAGCGGTCCTGGTCGCCGGTGTCTGGACCAGCGGCAAAGTCCTCAAGCCCTACCAGAAAGCCCGCCTCACCAGCTTCATCAATCCCGACAACGACCCCCGCGGAAGCGGCTACCAGATTCGCCAGTCCCTCATCGCCGTCGGCTCCGGCGGCATCTGGGGCCAGGGTTCGGAAAAGGGCACGCAGACGCAGGGCGACTTCCTCCCCATCCCCCACGCTGACTTCATTTTTGCCGCCTTCAGCGAGGAGCACGGCTTCGTCGGCGCGTCGCTCGTCCTGCTGCTATACTTCTCCATATTGATGCGTTTGATTCAAAACGCTCAAACAGCCGCCGACCTGCCCGGCTCCCTCATTATTATGGGAATCGTGGCTGTGTTGACCTTCCAGATTGCGGTCAACGTTGGCATGGTCATCGGGTTTATGCCCGTCACCGGAATCCCTTTACCTTTAATGAGTTATGGTGGATCTTCGGTGCTGTTTACCTTCCTGGCGCTCGGCGTCGCAATGAACGTGCGCATGCGCCGGTTTGTAAACTAGGCGTCTCTGCCCTCCTCCTGAGGATGGGACGCGGATAAAGGTTGTGATCCCCTTGCGATCTTCGGAAGGGTCCGAAGCGCAAGAGGCTGAATTTTTGACGGTTTAAAGCCGGCCAGGTCCCGATGGACCGCAAAGCCCGGCAGGATTGGGTTCATGAGCTCGCAAAGACGGGAAACCCGTTGGCAGCGTTTAACTTGCGCGGAGCGCGAGGGGGTGTGGAGCAAATCGCTCCTCGTCACCACCTCAAAGGTCGCCCGCTCAGTCGCCAGCGGCGTAACGGCCCCACCGGATTCCCCGGTGCGCCGGGCCACAATCTCTTTGCACACAGGTCACCCTACCGAACAGCTTGTCTGGCAGGTCGACAGCCACGGCACACCACCCCTCGGGGCCGGTCGCCGCTTCGACCTCGGCACACCAGCCGATCGCAGGTCATCCTTCTCGCACATTCCCACCCCGCCCGGTTTCGCGTCCTTCCATCCCACCTCGCCGCAAGTCCCGGCCGCTTCAAGCCGCCGGGCGGAAAGGCACGATGGCAAAGGAAATTTGTATCTCCTCCACGCCGCATGAAACGCGGCTCGCGATTCTTGAAGACGATCAACTCGCGGAAATCTACTATGAGCGCGAAAACGAGTACACGCTCGCAGGCTCCATTTACAACGGCCGCGTCACCCGCGTCCTGCCAGGCATGCAGTCGGCATTCGTGGACATCGGTCTCGAGCGCGACGCCTTCCTCTACGTAACCGACTTCCTCGAACTGGAAGACCAGGAAGAATCGGATGAAATTGAGCGGGCAGCAGCCACCGGCTCCCAGGCCCCGCGCGAAATCCGCTCCAGCGCTGACCACGACCGCGGCCAACGTCCGCGTAGCGATCGGCGAGATCGTCGTCCCGCACCAGAGGCTGCTCCCGAGGCCGAGGAAGCCGAGCCTGAAACTCCGCTCTCCGCAGAATCCTTTGAGCCGATCCAGCAGGAAGGATCGGATGAACAGGGCTCCCGCCGCTGGCGCGGACGCCGCCGTCGCCGTGGCGGACGTACCCAGCCCAGCGCCGCCGCAGAAGGCGCGCCGCACTCTGAGGATCTGTCCGAAGAAACCCACCTTGCCGCCTCGGAATCGGAAGTGGCTCAAACCACTGAGATTCACGCCACCGCAGCGCCCCGCGCAGAGCGCGCTCCGGAGCCGTTCGTTCTGCCCGGTGAATCGCTCTCCAAGTACGGCGGCACGCCTGCCGAGGAAGCCAGCAAGGCGTCCGAGCCTGCGCGTCCCGCTCGCCCCGCACCCACCTTCCGGCCCACGACACTCATCGAAGCGCCTCTCCAGTGGGACGGCAGCGGCTTGCTCCCCGGCGAGTCCCTGGCCCGCCATCGCGGACGCACATCGGAGCCTGAGGTCAGCGTCGACGCCGAGCCGCAAGGCACCTTTGCCGATGCAGAAGAAACCGCCCAGCCCACCGCTGCGCACGAGGGTGAGTTCGTTGAAGAAGAGTTGATCGAGGAAACCTCAGAGACACCTCTGCAGTCTGCGGCCATCGAGGCTTCTGAGGAGACCGAAGAAGAATCGACCGAAGCCGGCCCCGAGCCGGATGCCTCGGCCTCGCATCACGTCGATCCCCTTCCGCCTTCCACCTTCCGCCTCTTCGGCCTCGGCGGCAAGAAGAAGAAAGACGAGCCGTCATCCGGAGATCCCGCTCAGGCTCCCAACGCCCAGTCATCGTCGGTCTCGGCCTTCGCCCCGGGAGCCGGTTTGGTCGAAGAAGAAACCATCGAAGGCGGCGAATTCGACACTCCCGGCCATTCACTGCGCCAGAGACCCCATGAGCACGACCTCGACGAGTACGAAGAGGAGACCCTGCAAACACAGATTCGCTCCGGCGCCATCGGAGAGATGCTGCAGGAAGCTCACCTTGACCACCGCATCGACATCAACCTTGACATCCGCAACGGCGACGAAGTCGAAGAAGAAGCCTACAAGGTGCAGGACGAGGAGACCGAGACCTCGGCCGAAGGACAGTCCGCTGAAGACGGACTTCAGCCGCAGCGCCGCGAGCGCGGTGGCCGCGGCCGCCGCGGACGCGCACCGGGTGGCCGCCCAGGCGATCGCCGCGGCCCTTCGCGCCGTTCTGCGCAGACCTCGGACCTGCCCATCATCTCTGACCTGCTGAAGCCCGGCCAGGAGATCCTCGTTCAGATTGCCAAGGAGCCCATCGCCAAAAAAGGCGCGCGCATTACCTCCCATATCGCTTTGCCCGGCCGCTTCCTGGTCTTTATGCCCACCGTCTCGCACGTGGGCGTCAGCCGCAAAATCGCCTCGGATGAGGAGCGGAATCGCCTCAAACGCATCCTGATCAGCGAGCGCGGAGAGGCCTCAGGCGGCTTCATCGTGCGCACCGCGGCCGAGGGATCTTCCGAGGAGGAGCTTCGCGCCGATCTCCGCTTCCTGATTCACCTCTGGGACGAGATCAAGCAGCGCTCAGAATCCTCCAAGTCGCCGGCGCTCATCTACCACGACCTCTCACTCATCGAGCGCATTTTGCGCGACCAGGTGAGCGCGAACTTCTCTTCCATCTGGGTCGACTCGCAGGAGGACTACGAGCGCATCGTGCGCTTCCTCAACCGCTTCTCGCCCACCCTCGTACGCCGCGTCAAGCTGTATACCAAGGAAACCCCGCTCTTTGAGCACTTTGGCATCCAGGACGAAATCTCCAAAGCCCTTCGCTCCAAGGTCTGGCTCAAGTCCGGTGGCTCCATTGTCATCAACCAGACAGAGGCCCTCGTCGCCATTGACATCAACACCGGCAAGTACGTGGGCAAGACCGCGCGCCTGGAAGACACCATCGTCAAGACCAACCTCGACGCCATCCCCGAGATTGTCCGCCAGATCCGCCTCCGCGACCTGGGCGGCATCATCATCATCGACTTCATCGATATGGATGAGCGCAAGAACCGCTTCAAGGTGATGGCTGCGCTTGAAGAAGCCCTCAAAAACGATCGCGCACCGACCAAAGTCCTTCAATTCAATGACTTCGGCCTCGTCGCCATCACACGCAAGCGCGTCAAGCAATCCCTCGAGCGCACGCTGAGCGTACCTTGTCCCACCTGCCAGGCCACCGGCATGGTCAAGAGCCCCGCCACCGTCTGCAACGAGATTTATGTCGAACTGCGCAAGATGCGCCGGCACTTTGAGAATCCCGACGTGATGCTCCGCGTCAATCCAGAAACCGTGAAAGTCCTCAAGTCCAACAACGCGCGCTGGCTCACGGAGTTCGAGGAACTCGTCGGCCGCAACATCCTGGTGAAAAGTGACCCCGCTTTGCACCCCGAGCAGTTTGATATCCAGGGATAAGCCATCTCCCTCCATGACCTGCAGGCCGGAGCCCATCTCCGGCCTGTTTTCTTTTCAAGGCAACCAAATCAGTACCGTTCGACTCTCTTTCTCCAATATTTCGCGCAACCTCCCGCCGCAAAGCTGTGTCTAAGTCCATAGTTCAGACTGCGTGGGATTCGCGCAGGCACGATATTTCGACCCACGAGGTACTTCCATGTCATCGCAGAGTTCGATGTCGCATCTCCGCTATGTTCTGGTCTTTTCTGCCGCGGCTGCTTTTGCCGCCGGCTCTGTGAGCGCCCAGTCCGCCCTCTCATCCACTTCCGCGGAGGCATCCGCGGTCTCAGCCTCGGAGTCCAGTTCCGTCGCCCCCACGCTTCTTGCAGCCAGCAACCCCGCTGAAGCCGCACTGCCCTCTGCGCCCGGTTTCGGCGCAGCCGCTCCAGCTGCGGGCGCAGCACAGAGCGGTGGTTACGGCGGCCACAGCTATCACGATCACAGCTTCTGGAGCAACCTCGTCTATGAGGCCGGCGGCGGCTTCAACGGCCCCACCAGTCAATCCTCGAACTACATCACCTGGGGCGGAAATCTGACCCTCGGCGCCGGCTACAAGTTCTCGGATCACCTCTCTACCATGCTTGAATATCAATTCATCGACGACAAGCTCCCCGGCAAGCTGATTGCCGAAGCTGGTGCCCAGGGTGGCCACGCGCACATCTGGTCCTTCACCCTCGACCCCGTCTATGACTTCTTCCCGAAGAGTTCCAATGACCTCTACGCCACCGGCGGTTATGGCTTCTATCGCAAGGTCAGCAGCTTCACGAACCCCCAGGCGACGCAGTATTGCTACTTCTACTGCGGCTACGGCGTCACGAATGTTGTGGTGGGTCACTTCTCCAGCAATCAGGGCGGTTTCAGCATCGGTGGCGGCTACATGCGCCATCTGGGCGGCATGTACGGCGACAGCAAGGTCAAGCTCTTCGCCGAGTTCCGCTATCTCGACGTGTTGACCCCGGCTCTTACCACCCAACCCAACGGCCTCGGCACCACCACCGTGGGCAAAGACACAAAGCTTATGCCAGTAACACTTGGCGTTCGCTGGTAGCGGTTTACCCTGCCAGATCGGCCCCTGCGTGTGCGCTCCTGTTGATTGAACGCCACGCGGGGGTTTTCCGTCTTTGTCACACTAAAGAATTCCCAGCACGCGCAGACGCACCAGGCCACCCACCAGCACACCCACCGGCGCCATCACAATCTGCGCCAGCTGGTACCAGACCGGCTGCTGGCCGCGCATCTGCAAAGCGCTCAGGGCCGCCAGCGCCAGCAGCATGAGCCCCAGCGCCAGCACATGCACCATGGGATTGGCTCTGCCCACCCAGGCCGTGATGTAGCCGCCCGCCCCGCCCGCCAGAAACGATGCACCAAGATTGACCGTGGTGTAGCTGAACCCCGGGTGTGCCTCCACCGCCGCCAGGCTGGGCGCCACCCACTGCAGCACCCCCCGCAGCGCCAGCACCAGCAGAATCGCCGCGGCAAATCCGGCCGCCAGCGCCATAAACGCGTGCAGCATCACCATGGCCGGCTCTCCGACTGCGTCGGGGTGCCTACATCACCCCGCTCAATGCGGGCTAGAAACTCCCGCGCCAGCCGCGGCTCGCCCGGATGACTCTCTCCGTGCATCGAGCACAGGTCCAGAAATTCGTCGCACAGCGCATTCGGCTCCTCGCTCTGGTGCGAGATACCCTGTAGCGCCACCGCCAGTTCACGCAGCCGCGCCGCCTCAGGCCAGGCTGCCCGTTCGTCTTCAAGCGACACATCGCCAAACAGCCCGCGCCGCCCGCGCGCGCACTCGCCAAGACAGGCCAGCAACTGCTCCGCAAAGACCTTGCCCAGCGCCTCCAGCTGCCCGCGATCGATTTCATCTCGCTCGTCCATGGCTCGAACTCACTTGCCCCGCATCGCCGCTTCCACTTCATCGGCCGTGTGTGGCAGTGCGGCGTCCAGATCAATCAGCTTGCCGTCGGCGCCCACCAGAAAGTCGCATTCAATTCGCACGCCAATCTTCTCTTCCGGAATATAGATACCCGGCTCAATCGTGAAGACCATCCCCGGCTTCAACACCGCGGGATAGTTCGCCGGATCATGCACGTCGATACCCACCATGTGTCCCAGCCCATGCTCCCAGTACTTGCCCAGTGGCTGTCCGTGCAGGTCCTTCCCATGCGTATTGATGTAATTGAACGCCGCCACATCCAGCGAGTCGGGGTCTTTGTGGTAGTAGTCGTTGATCTTTGATTTGCCCGCGACAAAGGCGTTGATGGCCGCCTGCTGCGCGCCCAGCACAATCTCGTAGATCTCCCGCTGCCGCGCCGTAAAGTGCCCATTCACCGGAACCGTCCGCGTGATGTCCGAGGCGTACATCGAGAACTCGCAGGCCGCATCCACCACCACCACATCGCCGTCCTCCATGGTGCTCGAGTTCGCAGAATAATGCAGCGTCGTCGAATTGATGCCCGAGCCAACAATCGGAGCATACGCCGGCCGCTCGCACCCGTGCTCCATCCACACCGCGGTCATCTCTCCGGCAATCGCTCTTTCCGTTACGCCCGGCTTCACAGCGCGAAACATCGCCCGCTGCGCAGCGATGGACGCTTCACTCGCCTTCTTGATCAAATCGACCTCGCCCGCATCCTTCACCTGGCGCAGCGGCATCGTCATCGTCGTCACGTCATGCGTCGGTGCAGGTTGATCTTCACCCAGCGTCGCCGCGGTAAACCCCACCAGCGCTTCCGCCTGCTTTGACGCCGGCTGCGTCCACATATTCAAGGCCAACTTCCGGTCCGTATCGATCATGTGGTTCAGGTCGGTCGCCAGGTCAGTCATCGGCTCCACCTCATCCACACCTGTCGCAGTCGTCACCCCCGGCGAACTGGCATCAAGCTTCGGCCCGGTATAGGTCTCCAGTCGCCGGTTCCGCGTCGGCAGGAACAGAACTTCTCTGTAGCTGCGCTCGCGCCCGCTGGGCGCCACCACCATCAGCGCCGCGCCCGGCTCACTCCATCCCGTCAGGTAATAGAAGTCCTCATCCTGCCGGTAGGGCATGAAGTCCAGCACCGGCTCTTCCGCGGCAAACAGAATTGCAATGCCACCCTTCAATTCACCCGCCAGCGCCATGCGCCGTGCGTGATACACACTCGCCGGCTGCTTCGCCAGCCCCTGCCCCACACAGGCCACCGCCGCAGCCGCCAGCACGACCGCCGCACTCCATCGCCCCGCAAACCCCATCTCAAATCCCCTTTGGATCTCCCCTACTCGCGCGCCGCCTGCAGCATCGCCGCCAGGCTTCGCTCCACATCCTCCGTGGTCGTCACCCACGACGACACGCTGATTCGCATCGCCGTCCGCCCCTGCCAGACCGTTGACCCGCACCAGCACGTGCCATCCTGCTGAATGCGCGCGATCGTCTGCAGCGTTTTCTCCTCCGAACCGAAGGACACCAGCACCTGGTTAATGACCACATCATTCAAAATCTCAAAACCTGCCGCCCGCAGTCCCTCGGCAAAGCGCCGCGCGTGGCCAATCGTCCGCTCTACCAGCTCGGCCATCCCACTCCGGCCCAACTGGCGCAGCGCCGCCCAAAGTTCCACACCGCGCGCCCGCCGCGAAAACTCCGGCGTATAGTCGGCCGGTTCCCGCCGCGCGCCCAGCACAAGGTAAGGAGCATTGATCGACATCGCTGCCCGCAATTGCTCCGGTTCGCGTACCAGCGCCAGCCCGCAGTCATAACCGCTATTCGGCCATTTGTGCCCATCCGTCGCCCAGGAGTCCGCCTGCTCAAATCCAGCCATCAAGTGTCGATAGGCGGGCGAAGCTGCCGTCCACGCGCCGAAAGCCGCATCCACGTGCACCCACGCGCCTGCCGCGCGCGCCGCCGGAATCAGCTCCAAAGCCGGGTCAAAGGCTCCTGTATTCACATTCCCCGCCTGCAGGCAAAGAATGGTCCGGCCATCCAGTTGCGGCAGGGCATCGGCCCGCATCCGCCCCTGCCCATCCACCGGCACACACTCCACCCGATTTCGTCCTAAGCCCAACAATCCGAGGGCCTTGCTCAACGAGGGATGAGCCTCTTCGCCGACCACCACGCGCAGCTCCGGCGCACCAAACAGGCCGTCATTCTCCACGTCCCAGCCGAGCCGGGCAAAGAGCGCATGCCGTGCCGCGGCCAGAGCAGAAAAGTTCGCCATCGTGGCCCCGGTCACCACCGCTCCGCCGGTACCCTCTGGCAGACCCAGCAGCTCCCGCGTCCACTCGAGCGCCGTCTCCTCCAGCTCCGCTGCAATCGGGGATTGCACCCAGAACGATGCATTCTGGTCCCACGCGCTCACCAGCCATGCCGCACCCATCGCCGCAGGCAGACAGCCGCCGTTCACAAAGCCAAAGTAGCGTCCGCTATTCTTCGCCACCGTTGCCGGTGAGCCAAGCCGATCTAGTTGTTCCAGAACGACTTCCGGGCTCTGAGACGCTTCCTGCAACGGTCCGCGCAGCCCCTTCAGCGCATCCGCGGCGGCTGCCTCCGGACGCACCGGACGGTCCTCCATTCCCTGGAGATAGGCCACCGCCGAACTCAGCGCCCGCTGCAGAATCGGTTCGTACTGATCATAGAGAGTTTGCTTGGAAGACGACACGGGACAGGCACCGCAAGACATGGCTGAGTGTAGCATTCCCGTTGAATTTCCCGCCGTTTCGCCGTATTCTGAATAAGCAGACGAGTTTGTCCGCCTGGGTTGCCATGGGTTTGCTGGCTGGCGGAGAGATGAGTGGGCTTACGGCCCACTTTTTGTTTGGCTTGAAATGTCCCGCCTGAACGGGAGCGAAGTGGCCCCGATTCAGCGGGTTAGGAAACGACGCGGTGAGACTGGACGCAATCCGATCGGCGGCTGAACGGGTCGCTGCCTCCCATGGGCTGGAGGTGGTAGACATCGAGTTCGCCGGCCCCGCCAAGGATCGCATCCTGCGCGTCTTCCTGGAGAAGAGCGCCGAAGGCCGAGCCAGACTCAAGGCGGCTATTGAGGCCGGAGCCGAGGGCGATGAACTCCCCGAACGGCTGCGCGAGGGCAGGCTGAGCATCGAGCAGCTCTCCGGCGTCACGCACGAAGATTGCACGGAATTCAGCCGCGACTTTGGCACGCTGCTGGATGTCGAGGACATGGTCCCCGGCAGCGAGTATACGCTTGAGGCCAGTTCCCCCGGCCTGGATCGCAAGTTGACCCGGCCTGAAGAATTTCAACGCTTTACCGGATGTCTCGTGAAGGTCCAGACCTTCGAGCCCATCCGCAACAACCGCCACTGGCAGGGGCGCCTGCAAGGATGCGAGGGGACGACCATCCTTCTTGACCTCAGCGCGATCCACCAGAACAGCAAGAGCCGGAAGGCAGGAGTCAGTACCGTTGAAATCGCCCTCAGCAACATCGAGAAGGCACAACTGATTCCAGAGATTTAAGGACAAGGGACCAGGGGCTGGGGACTCGGAACCAGACGGCAGGATGCGGAGTGCGAGCTTGCCGGCCATCGGATGAATTCGTCTCGAGCCCCGGGTCCCTCCAACAGAGAAGAGAGCACGCAACGTATGGCCAGCGCTTTGTACCAGAGCATCGAACTCCTCAGTCGCGAGAAGGGCATCGAGCCCGAGATCGTTGTTGGAGCCGTGGAAGAGGCAATCGCCCTCGCCACCCGCAAGTACTACAAGACCCAGGAAAACATGCGCGGGGAGCTGAACAAGGACACGGGCGAGATCACCGCCTACGTCTACAAGACCGTCGTGGCCGACGAGAGCGAAATCGAGGACCCGGTCAACCAGATTACCCTCACAGAGGCCAGTGAGCTCGCCCCCGGCGTCGAAGTCGGAAGCGAAATCCGGCTCTACCGCGACACCAGTCCCCTCGGCCGCATTGCGGCGCAGCTGGCCAAGCAGGTCATCTTCCAGAAGGTCCGCGAAGCCGAGCGCGATACTGTGTTTCAGGAATACGCGCACCGCGAGAAAGAAGTCCTCAATGCCACCGTGAAGCGCATTGAGGGCCAGGACATCATCTTCGATCTCGGCAAGGCCGAAGCCCGCTGCCCCAAACGCGAACAATCGCGTCTGGAGCAGTTCACCGTGGGCGAACGCATCCGCGTGGTGCTAATCAAGGTCGATCGCGCCGCCAAGGGGCCGCAGGTCATCGTCTCCCGCGCCGCGCCAGAGCTGGTCTCGAACCTGTTTCAATCAGAAGTTCCCGAGATCTACGACAACACCGTCGTCATCAAAGCCATCGCCCGCGAAGCCGGCGAGCGGACCAAGATTGCCGTGCAGTCGCGCGACAAGGACGTGGACCCCGTCGGCGCCTGCGTCGGCATGAAGGGCATGCGCGTGCAATCCATCATCCGCGAGCTGCGCGGCGAGAAGATCGACATCATCGAGTACTCCGACGAGATTACGACCTTTGCCGAGAAGGCTCTGCAGCCTGCGAAGGTCAGCCGCGTCTCCATCACAGATCTGACGGACAAACAGCTCGAAGTCATTGTGGACGACACGCAGCTCTCGCTCGCCATCGGCAAAAAGGGCCAGAACGTGCGCCTCGCCGCCAAGCTCCTTGGCTGGAAGATCGACATCAAGAGCGAGGAAGAGAAGCGCCAGGAAGTTGAGCAGCAGATGCAGGCCATGACCGGCGGGCCCAGCACGCCCATCGAACAGGTCACCGAGCTGGGCGAGGGCATTATCCAGAAGCTCGTCGCCGCCGGCATCACCACCGTCGAAGGCCTGGCCGACATGACGCCCGAACAGCTGGAAGAGATCCCGGGCATTGGCGAAAAGACGCTCGAGCGCATCAGCGTTGCGGTACGCCATTACTTTGGACACTTTGAAGAGGGCGAGGCTGGAGCATCATCCGCAGAGACGCCTGCTGCCGAAACCGAAGCAGCCGCCGCGGAACCCACGGAAGAAACAGCTGCGCCGGAAGCGGCCGAAGCTACCGCATCGGAGGAGGCCGCAACGCCCGCTCCGGTGGAAGAAGAGACAGGCACGAACGAAGAAGGAAAGGCGGCAGAGGACGAGGATGCGTAAGAAGCATCGTTCGTTCACCTGTCATTCAGGCAATAATAGTAGTGTGAAACGCAGCCACTGCCATGGAGTAGCCATGAGCGACTAAGGGCTTTGGGATGCACCTTTCGAAAAGAGGCAGATGAGTAAGGTTCGAATCAACGATCTAGCGCGCGAGATGGAGGTCAAGAGCAAGCAGGTTCTTGACGTGCTCGCAGAGCTGGGCCTGGGCGCCGGCAAAACCCACTCCAGCTCCATTGAAGAACACGAAGCCGAAAAAGTGCGCGCGCACTTCGACCGCGGCCGCACCTCGGCTGCAGGCGGTGCCGGGTCCCGTACGGCTGCGGGCACGATTGCACCCAAAATCGATCTCTCCCACGTCTCCAAGCCCGGCGACGTGATGAAGGCCATCCTGGCCAAAAAGCAGCAGGAAGAAGAGGATGCGCGCAAAAGCCACGCGCCCGCCAAGCCCGCCGCGCCCGTAACCAAGGCGCCGGTCAAGCCGGCGGTCGCCGCGGCTCCCAAGGCCGCTGCACCTGCGCCGGCTGCGCCCGCCAAGCCCGAACCGCGCAAGATCGTTCCTCCGGTGCGCCCTGCGCCTCCTATTGTTTCCATGCCTGCCGCGCCGGCAATCGCCAGCCGTCCGCCCGCCGGAGCGGTTGTGGCCAAGCCGCCGGCAGGCTCTGTCTCGCGCCCGGCAGTGGCAGTCGTGCCGCCTGCGGTCGCGGTTGTCGTCAAGCCCCCGGTCGCTCCGCCACCGCCGCCGCGTGAAGTGGCAACCGCTGTCGCGGAACCCGCGCCAGTTGCCGTCAAGCCCGCCGTGCAGGCGCCGCCACCACCACCCGCGCCGGAAGTCGTGACCGCTGCGCCCGCGCCCGTGGCCGAGCCCGCCGCCCCGCCGGTCGAAGCCAAGCCGGCTCCGGCTCCCGCGGCAACGGAGACCATTTCCGTCTCTGCCTCCAGCGCGCCTCCCGCGCCGGAACGCAGCGTAGCCGCACCCGCGCCTGTCGTTCCGCCCGCTCCTGCGCCGCCTGTTCGCCGCGTCGTGATGCCGCAGACAGGTCCGCGCCCTGTTTACAAGGCGCCCCCGGTCGTTCCAGGCGCCGTACCGCCCGCAGCCCAGGCCGGTGGCCTCCAGCGCGGCCGTCCCATCTTCGATCGCCGTCCTGCCGGCGCGCCCGGCGGCTTTGGACAACGCCCGCAGGGTGCCCCGGGACAGTTCCCCGGCGGACCGCGCCCCAAGCACCCCACACGCACCGCCCCCGGCGGATTCGCTGGTCCCGGCGCGCCGGGCGGCCGTCCCGGCTTTGGCCAGCGCCCCGGCTTCGGTGGTCCTCGTCCCGGTGGTTTCGGCGGACAGCGCCCTGGCGGCTTTGGCCCCGGCAGCGCACCACCGCCCGGCGAAGCTCCGCGTCCGCAACGCGCTCCCGCCAAGGGCCGTGGCCGTGGCCAGCAGCAGTACCCCAAGACCAAGGAAGGCCCAATGAAGGGCTTTGTGCCGCCGCCGCGCCTGAGCGGGGCCGCACAGTACAGCAATGAGCCGCTGCCCATCACGCGGGAAATCACCGTCACCGAGGGCATCAGCGTCAAGGACCTGGCCGAGAAGCTTGAGATCCGCGCCAAGGACCTCATCGCCACCCTGCTCATGCGCGGCGTCTTCGTGACCGTCAACCAGTCGCTCGACGCCGAGATGGTCAAGGACGTCGCCGCCAAGTTCGGCGCAGCCGCCAGCGTCATCAGCTACGAAGAGGAGCTGGAAAACCAGGCCATCGAAGAAGTGCTCGACACCGAGAAGTACGATGTCGTCGAGGTGCCGCGTGCGCCCGTCGTCACCGTCATGGGCCACGTCGATCACGGCAAGACCAGCTTGCTCGACGCCATCCGCGAGACCGACGTCGCCGCAGGCGAGGCCGGCGGCATCACGCAGCACATCGGTGCCTACAAGGTGAAGTTTGCCAAGGAGGGCTCTCCTGCCTCCGGCCGCGAGATTGTCTTCCTCGATACGCCGGGCCACGAGGCCTTTACCCGCATGCGCGCCCGTGGCGCCAAGGTCACGGACATCGTCGTGATCGTCGTCGCCGCAGACGACGGCGTCATGCCCCAGACCCTCGAAGCCATCGACCACGCCAAGGCCGCGGAAGTGCCCATCATCGTGGCCGTCAACAAAATCGACAAGCCCGAGGCCAACCCCGACCGCGTGAAGAAGCAACTCGCCGATCGCGGCCTCATTCCCGAGGAGTGGGCAGGCGGCGGCGAAAGCTCCACCGTCTTCGTCGAGGTCTCCGCGAAGAATCGCCTTAACCTCGATCTGCTGCTCGAGATGATCTGCCTCGTCAGCGACATCAAAGCGCCCAAGGCCACGCCAGGCCGCAAGGCTGTCGGCTCGGTCCTTGAAGCCAAGCTCGACCGCGGCCGCGGCGCCGTGGCCACCGTGCTGGTGCAGGACGGCACGCTGCACCTCAACGACAGCTACATCGTCGGCAACACCTTCGGCAAGGTCCGCGCCATGTTCGACGACCGCGGCCGTCCACTCGAGGAAGCCGGTCCGTCCACGCCCGTCGAAGTGCTCGGTCTTGAGGCCATGCCTGACGCCGGCGACACCTTCCTCGTCGTCGCCGACCGCGACAAGGCCAAGGGCATCGCGCAATACCGCAAGATGAAGGAGCGCGAGGCGCAGCTTGCCAAGAGCTCCCGCGTCACGCTCGAAGGTCTCTCCGAGCAGATTCGCCAGGCCGGAATCAAAGACCTCGCCCTCATTCTCAAAGGCGACGTCACCGGATCGGTCGAAGTACTCGCCGACTCGCTCATCAAGATGTCCACCGAAAAGGTGCGCATCAAAGTCATTCGCTCCGGCGTCGGCTCCATCACGGAGAGCGACGTCCTCCTCGCGACGGCATCCAATGCCATCGTCATCGGTTTCAACGTCCGGCCCGAGCGCAAGGCGGCAGAACTCGCCCAACAGGAGGGCGTCGAAATCCGCCTGCACTCCATCATCTACGAGTTGCAGGATGAGATTCGCCTCGCCATGATGGGTCTGCTCGAACCCACGTTCAAGGAAAACTACGCGGGCCGCGCCGAGGTGCTCAACATCTTCAAGATTCCGAAGGTGGGCACCATCGCCGGCTGCAAGGTGCAGGACGGCGTCATCCGCCGCGATGCTGAAATCAAGGTGATGCGCGACGGCGAACAGATCTTCAAGGGCAAGATCGGCTCGCTCAAGCGCTTCAAGGACGACGCCCGCGAAGTCACCAACGGCATGGAGTGCGGCATTGGAATTGCCAACTTCGGCGACCTGAAGGAAGGCGACATCCTCGAAGCCTTCTCGACCGAAAAGATGGCAGCCGACCTCGGCGCGCTCACCTCAGCCAAGGCATAACACCGCCGAACGCTCCAACCATCGGCCCGCGGCAAATCTCTGCCGCGGGCCGTTTTCTTTTGCCGAAGAAAAATGAACACATCCGCGCCTTTGCCCGTCTTAGCAGGTAGAAATGAGACGCGCGTGCAGGCGGCCTTCGCGCCATCCGGCCATCGCCAGGAGAACGCACCAGCTTGACCACCGATTCAGACGCGGAGTTCACCGCTCTCGTACTGCGGCAGGCGCGCTTTGTCTTTCAGGTGGCGTACGCAGTGCTGCTGAACGCCCATGAAGCGGAGGACGCGGTGCAGGAAACCTTTCTGAAGCTCTATCGCAATCGCGGCTGGCAGCAGGCGCAGAATGAGCGGGCATTCCTTGCACGCACCGCCTGGCGCGTCGCGCTGGATATGCGCCCCAGCGGTCCG
>JAJYAE010000045.1 GCA_021779695.1 Acidobacteriota bacterium
TGCGGCGTCTTCAATGCCGGCGTAGACGGTGTTGGCATCGGTGAGCGAGGGCTCGATGTGCCAGACGCGCTTGAACTCCCACGGATGCTGGGTACCGTCGTACCACTGATGCGTGGTGAGGGGCGCGCCGCCGTTGGCCGATGTGTCGTAGGCGAAGTTATTGCTGGCCGTGGGGGGTGTGGGACCGGGAGCCGGGATGGGCTCGCCGGCGGGCGGGTTCCAGGTGCGGCCGCCATCGTCGGACCGCTGCAGGACCTGGCCAAACCAGCCGCTGCTTTGCGAAGCGTAGACCCGGTTGGGGTCCACGGGCGAACCCTTCATGTGGTAAATCTCCCAGCCGGCGAAGTGCGGGCCGGAGACCTGCCAGCTTTTGCGACTGGCGTCTGCGGTGAGGATGAACGCTCCTTTACGCGTTCCGACGAGTACACGAACTGAACTCATGAATGACCTCCGCGGGATGTCCGCGGCGGGGGACCTTTGGCCGCGGAGTTAAGGGGGTGGGAAAGCTGCGTGGACATTGTGGCCGAAAAGCACTGCGGCAAACAAGCCCGAATTTGACAGGAACGGGTCCATGGCCTGACCGGTGATCAGGTCACGGTTGAGAGCGCGCGCAGATTGACGCGCAGTGTCTCGGGGTCTCCCAAGGGGATTTGCGCTTCGATTGCACGATGCGTTGAAGTCCAGACCGGGAGAGCGCGCGCGAGAAGCCGACGCCCTTTTGCGGTGAGGATGAGGATGCGGCTGCGGCGGTCTGCGGGATGCGGCTTGATGCGGACGAGGCCGCGTCGTTCGAGGGGCTTGAGAGCCGCGGTGAGGGTGGTGCGGTCCATTGCGAGGAGCGCTGCGACGGGAGCCATGGGCGGTGGTTCAGGGCGGTTGAGCGACATAAGCAGGGAGAACTGACCGTTGGTGAGACCGACTGGACGCAAGGCATCGTCAAAGTGCCGCGCAAGGGCCCGGGCCGCGCGCTGCAAGTGCATGCAGAGGCAGGTGTCCCGGACGTAGAGGGTGGTCTGGAACGGGACCGTCTGATCGCCGGGCACAGGAGAAATTTAGTTGATATCAACGTAACTGGCAACAGCAAATTTTACCGATGCTGCGAGCGGGGGGTGTGTGGAGGCTGCGGGGATCGCACGAGGCGGAAGGAGAGAACAGCGAAGCGCTTTGCTGGTGGATGGGCGAGTTGGGGGCTGGGTTGGGGTGCTTTGGATGGTGCTGCACGAGCGAGCGATGCAATAGACTTGAGGTGGGAACAACCTGATGCTCAAGCTATTTGGCGGAAAAGAAAAAGACCCGCAGGACGAGGGTGCGGCGCAGGCGGGTGGCGCGGAGAAGACCGGCTTTTTCAGCCGGATGAAGCAGGCGGTGACGCGGACGCGGGAGTCGTTTACCGCGAAGATCGACGACCTGGTGGCGCTGACGCGCACGGTGGACGAGGCCGCGCTGGAGGATCTGGAGTCGGCGCTGCTGACGAGCGACCTGGGTGTGCAGACGACGACGGAGATTCTGGACGCGCTGCGGGAGCGGGCGCGGAGGCAGTCGATTGAGGGCGGCGCGGAGTTGCGCGTGCTGCTGAAGGAGCAATTGCGCGGAATGCTGGAGGCTCCGCGGCGTGCGGTGCCGGAACCGGCGGCGCCGCCGAAGGTGACGTTTGTGGTGGGCGTGAACGGGACGGGCAAGACCACAACCAGCGGCAAGCTGGCCGCGTGGTATCGCGCGCAGAACAAGCAGGTGCTCTTGTGTGCAGCGGATACGTTTCGCGCGGCAGCGATTGAGCAGCTTGAGGTGTGGGCGGGGCGCAGCGGCGTTGAGATGGTGAAGACGCGGCAGGGGGGCGACCCGGCAGCGGTGCTGTATGACGCGGCGAGCGCGGCCAAGGCGAAGAAGATTGACGAGCTGATTGTGGATACGGCGGGACGGCTGCACACGAAGACGGGCCTGATGGACGAGTTGGATAAGATGCGGCGGACGGCGGCGAAGCTGGTTCCGGGGGCACCGCATGAGGTGCTGCTGGTGATGGACGCGACGACGGGCCAGAACGGGTTGCAGCAGGCGCGGCTGTTTACGCAGGCTGCGGGCGTGACGGGCATCGTGCTCACGAAGCTGGATGGAACGGCGAAGGGCGGCATTGCGGTGGCGATTGCGCGCGAACTGAACCTGCCGGTGCGCTATGTGGGCGTGGGCGAGAAGATGGAAGACCTTCTGGAGTTTGACGCGGGGGCGTTTGTGGACGCGCTGGTGGGGTAGTTGGCTACTGCGGGGTGAGCGGGATTGCGGATGGACATACGCGAAGAAGATCGCAACTGGATGCGACGGGCGCTGGAGCTGGCACGGCGCGGCATCGGGGTGGCATCTCCGAACCCGGTGGTGGGGTGCGTGATTCTGGACCGCGCGGGGCAGGTGGTGGGCGAGGGTTGGCATGAGTATGACCTGCGCGACCACGCAGAGATTGTGGCTTTGCGCGAGGCGCAGCAGCATGCCGGTGAGCGGCTGAAGGGCGGCACAGCGTACGTCACGCTGGAGCCATGCAATCACACGGGACGTACGGGACCGTGCAGCGAGGCGCTGATTGCAGCGGGGCTGGGGCGCGTGGTGGCGGCGACGATCGATCCGAATCCGCATGTGGCGGGACATGGACTGGAACGGCTGCGGGCTGCGGGGCTGGAGACGGCGGTGGGCGTGTGCGAGGCTGAGGCGCGACGGCTCAACGAAGGCTTTGCACGATGGAGCCAGCACCAGCGGCCGTTTGTGCTGATGAAGGTGGCGATGACGCTGGATGGGCGGATTGCGCCTCCGGCTGGGATGCACGCCAAGCGTGAGCCCTACTGGATTACCTGCGAAGAGGCACGGGCGGAGGTGCAGCCGCTGCGGTGGCAGGCCGACGCGGCACTGACGGGCGTGGATACGGTGCTGGCGGATGACCCGATGCTGACGGACCGGAGCGGACTGCGCAGACGGCGTCCGCTGCAGCGGGTGGTGCTGGACTCGGCTCTGCGGATGCCGCTGGACTCGAAGATGGTGGAGGGCGCCGCGGACGACGTAGTTGTATTCACGGTATCAAAAGACGCGGCGCGGGCTGATGCCCTGCGGACGCGGGGCGTGCGGGTGGAAGTGCTGCCGGCTGAAGGTGGGCGCGTGCCGCTGGAGCGGGTGCTGGAGATGCTGGGCGCGGCGGGTATTTTGTCCGTGCTGACGGAGACGGGGACGCGGCTGAACACGGCGCTGCTGGCGGCAGGGCTGGTGGACCGGGTGCATCTGTTTGTTTCGCCGCAGATTATGGGGTCCGATGCGGTACCGGCGTTTCGCGGGATGCCATCTTTTGTGCAGATGGGACCGGTGGAGGTGGAGCGATACGGGAACGACCTGGGGCTGTGTTCCCTGCTGCGCGATCCGTGGCCGGCGCCTGCTGAGACGGCTTGATGCGCGGAGACACGTTTTGGCGTCTAATAGAAGAAGCGCGGCTTATCCCCGTCGTTTGGCAATTCTGAAACAAAGAGGTATCGAAGATGGTTGCGTCTCCTGTCGTCACTGCCGTGGTTTCGCTGGTGGGATTGTGCGGCGTGCTGGCATGGCGCGTGCGTGAAGGCCGGTCGGCGGTGACGATCAAGAAGCTGGTGATGCCGCCGGTGGGAATGGCGACGGGCTTCTCGATGTTTGTGATGCCGATGTTTCGGGTGCAGTGGAGCTGGGCGCTGGCGGCGTTTCTGATTGGCGCGATTGTGCTGGCGTATC
The DNA here is from genome assembly GCA_021779695.1 of Acidobacteriota bacterium. The sequence continues at coordinate 3,733 of JAJYAE010000045.1, forward strand.
CCCTGCTGCTGACATCGAGCCTGCGTCGCGAAGGCGACGTGATCATGATGAAGCGGTCGAGCGCGTTTTTTGCAGTGGTGATTGTGCTGGCGGCGGTGCGGTATTTTGCCCGCGCATATTTTGACAAGTATCTGACGTTGGAGCAGACGGGAGGGCTGTTCTTCATCCTGGCTTTCGGGATGATTCTGCGGTGGCGGTTGAAGCTGCTGTCGCTGTATATGAAGCTGGCGCGGCCGGAGATGCCACTGGGCGCAGCCGTGGAAGAAGCGGCGGACTGAGCCGCAGCGAGCTGGAGAAAACTGGAAAGGCCGAAGGCCCCGGAGCGGAATCCGGGGCCTTGCTGTTAGAGCTCGTCGATGGTCTTGGCAGCTTGGTCAAGCGTCTGAGCGATTTTCTGGATCAGTTCGGGGCTGGCGCTTTGGCGGGCAACGCGGGCCATGACGGCGCTGCGAAGATTCATAAAGGCTTTCATCAGCTCCGGCGAGCGGCCGCGGCGAAACTGCTCGCCGGTATGCTCGAGGCGCTGGAAGAGCTCGCTGACCCGCTCACTTTTGGCGCCGAGATACTGGGCTCCTTCCGGCGTGAGCGCGTAAACCTTTTTGCTGCCTTCGGTGGCAGAGACGGCGACGAGGCCTTCTTCTTCCAACATGGTCAGCGTGGGGTAAATGACGCCAGCGCTGGGGGTGTATCCGCCGCCGAGGCGCTGCTCCATGGTCTTGATGAGCTGGTAGCCGTAGCTGGGCTGCTCGGAGAGCAGCTTGAGGATGGCGAGCTTGACGTCCCCGGCGTCGAAGAGCCGTTCCCTGCCCCCGCCAAAGCCGCGACCGAAGCCTCCGCGACCTCCAAAGCCAAAACCGCGGGCGAAACCCTTTTGTCCGTGGCGGCCACAACCGTGGCCTGCCTGACCGTCGCCAGCCGGGTCTGCCCAGCCATGGTGGCGGCAGAGATGGCCGGGGCGTTCGGTGAAGATTTGTTCGTACATTTGATACTCCTTTCGTACTATCTTAAGATATATCTTTATAGCCGATAGGTCAATATATTTTGCGATATATCTTTTTAGCTTGAGGGAACCCGAGGGAGTGGGGTTATCTGTGCTGTAGCCTGCGCGGGATGCAGCCGGGAGGGATGGTGTGGCGTTTCCCTTAGAATCAAAGCATGTTTACGGGGATTATTGAGCAGACTGGGACGCTTGTGGGACTGGCGGAGCGTGGCGGGGTACGGCGGATCACGGTGGAGGCTCCGGGGATCGCGGAGCGGCTGCGCGAGGGAGACTCGCTGGCGGTGAGCGGCGTGTGCCTGACGGCGCTGGATGTGAACCCGACGTATTTCCATGCAGACCTGGCGCAGGAAACGCTGGAGAAGAGCTCACTGGGGCGGCTGGCCGCGGGCGCCAAGGTGAATCTGGAGTTGCCGACGGCGGCAGGGAGTCCGCTGGGCGGGCACGTGGTGCAGGGGCATGTGGATGGATGCGGCGAGTTGACGGCGCTGGATCCGGTGATTTCCGAGACCGCAACCGGATTTGACCGCGAGACAACGGACTGGACGCTGAGGGTGCGCGTTCCAGAGAATGTGCGGCCGTGGATGGTGCTGAAGGGGTCAGTGGCGCTGGAGGGGATCAGCCTGACGATTGCGGATTTTGATGGGGAAACGGTGACGGTTGCGATTCTGCCGCTGACGTATTGGCGGACGAACCTGCATTCGCTCAAGCCGGGCGCGCCGGTGAACGTGGAGGCGGATGTGCTGGTGAAGCTGGCGCACGCGCAGATGCAGGCGGCGAAGAAGCCGGAGTTGGATCTGACGGAGGCCTGGCTGGTGGCACAGGGATATTAAGAGCAATCCTTTTCTTCGTTCTGGATTGCGGATTCAATGCGTTGCCAAAGGTCGTCCTCGGGGGGTTCGACGGGCAGGAGCTGGCGCGCAGCGTCGGCGATGGTCTGGAGGTCGGCGAGCAGGGCGCTGCAGCGGGGGCAGCTTTTGATGTGGGGATGATTGCTGATGTCCTCTCCGGAGCCGATCAGGTCCGCGAGCTGAGACTGGAACTCTTCGCAACTCATCTCATCGGGCTTCTTGGTCATTTCAGACCATCCTTTCGGCTTGAGGAGCGGAGGGCGTCGCGGAGCTTGAGCCGCGCTTTGTGGAGCTGGGATTTGCTGTTTCCGATGGAGCATTCGAGCATAGTGGCGATTTCATTGTGCTCGTACCCTTCAATATCGTGCAAAACGAAGATGAGGCGGTAACCGGCGGGCAGGTCGGCGACGGCGCGCTCGAGAGCGAGGCGATCAATGGATCCGCTGAGGGCGAGGTCTGGCGCGCCGAAGCTTCGTCCTGGTCCGTCGGCCTGAGTGGGCTCCATGGCCTCATCGAGCGAGGTGAGCTGAAGGCCTTTTTTGCGGAGGTGCATGAGGACGACGTTGATGGCGAGTCGATGGAGCCAGGTGGAGAAGGCAGAATCGCCGCGGAAGGTTGCGATCTTGCGGTGAAGTTGCAGGAAGGCTTCCTGGGTGAGGTCTTCAGCCTCAGCGACGTTGTTGACCATGCGGAGGCAGAGGGAATAGATGCGGCGCTTGTGCTGGGCGTAGAGCTGCGCGAATGCCTGATGGTCACCGGCCTGAGCGCGGGCGAGGACATCCTCTGGCAGGGCAGGCGCAGGGACAGGGACGGATGGACTCTGGACGACCTGGGAATCAGGGGCCGGCTTTGGAGGCTGCGCTTTGGTCTCTTGCACGCGCCTGAGCGAAGTGGTTCGAGGCATACCAATCCTTTGTTTGCGAACGCGGCACATCACCGTGCGTGAAGCTGCGCCGAGCTTTTAACCTCGTTAGTATAAAGGGCAGACGAGGCAGTGGCGAAACGGGCCGCGCGGGCGGAGCTGCGCCGCGGACGAGATGGAAGGTTGCGGCGAGAAGAGGATAGCGTTTGCAGGAGAAGCGAATTTGACGATCAGGCAGGCGGTGCGAAGGAGCGGGGTGTTTGGGCTCGGCGTGCTGCTGGCATGGTGGGGTGTATTCAGCTTCAGTGCGCGCCCTTGCGAAGGGCAGGACGGCACAAGGGCAGGCCAGGCGCAAGGCGGACGCTCCTCAGGAGCGGGTGGCCAGCAAGTTGCAGACGATGACGCGATGGACCGGTGGTCGGGACAGATTGTGCGCAGCATTGCGTTTGAAGGCGTGCCTGAGAGCCGGCTGAATCCGCTGCCGCAGCACCTGGCCCAGATGGCCGGGCAGCCTTTGGACGAGGATAAGGTTGCGCAAGACCTGCGGCAACTGTATGCGACGGGGCTGTATGACACGCTGGAAGCGGTAGGGCGGCGGGAAAAGGATGGAGTGGACCTTCTGTTCAAGGGGAGGCCCAGTGAATTCATCGGGCGGGTGACGGTGGATGGAGCCAAAGGGCCGACGCTGAATGTGCAGCTGGAATACGCGAGCCGGCTGACTGCGGGCACGCGGTTTACGCAGGCGCGGCTGGCAGATGGGTTGGCGAAGATGAAACAGGCGCTGGCCGACAATGGATTTCACGAGCCGGAGATTGCAGAGCAACTCACGGTGCATCCAGACGATCAACTGGTGGACATCGCCTTCCATGTGAAGCAGGGAGCGCAGGCGCGAGTGGGCGATGTGCTGGTAAGCGGCGATCCTGGGATGAGCGTGACGGAGTTTCGGCAGCTGGCGCGGCTGCATCCGGGAGCTCGCGTGGATCATGAGACGGCGAACCGCGCATTATCCGGAGTGCTGAAGCACTATCAGAAGAACAACCGGCTGGAGGCTGAAATTAAGCTGACGGCGCAGGAGTATGTGCCGGCGACGGACCTGTCGAATTTTCATTTTTCGGCGACGCGGGGCCCTGTGGTGACGGTGCGCGTGGAGGGAGCGAGTATCGATCCGGACCGCGTGAAGCGGGCCGTGCCGGTGTACGAGGAAGGCACGGTGGACGAGGATCTGCTGAACGAGGGCAACCGGCGACTGCGGGACTACTTTCAGCGGCAAGGGTATTTTGACGTGAAGGTGACGCATCAGCGGGAGACGCCTCGGCCGAATGAGGTGGACCTGGTGTACACGGTGCAACTGGGGCAGAAGCGGCGAGTGGTGCACGTGGGAGTGGAGGGCAACCACTACTTTGACTCGGGAACGCTGAAAGATCTGCTGAGCGTGCGGGCAGCGGACTATCTGGACCGGCATGGGAGCTACAGCCAGGCCCTGGTGGCAGCGGATGTGAGCGCCCTGCAGAATGTTTACCAGAACAACGGCTTCTCGCAGGTTGCGGTGACTCCGGTGGTGAGCCAGGTGGAAGCGAAGCGCGGCAGCGGAAGCGGAAAGCCGCCGGGATTGTCCGTGGTGTACAAGATTGCAGAAGGGCCGCAGCAGCGGGTGGGCACCGTGACGCTGGAAGGCAACGACCACATGCCGGCGTATGAACTGACGCCGCTGATGAACACGGCACCGGGGCAACTGCTTTCACCGCAGAGCCTGGCAGGCGACCGGGACGCGTTGCTAACGGACTATTTGAGCCGCGGATTCGACCAAGCCGAGGTGACGGTGGCGCAGGCGGCGGACCCGAAAGACGGTGGACTGGTCGACGTGACCTTTCATATTCACGAAGGGAAGCAGATTTTTGTGCGGAATGTTCTGTTGGCGGGCTTGCACTATACACGTCCGTCCACTGTGGCACGTGCGATCACGCTGCATCCTGGCGACCCGTTGGACCAGTCAGCCATCGCGGAGACGCAGAACAACCTTTACAACTTTGCGCTCTTCAATGAAGTCAGGATGGCGGTGCAGAACCCGCGCGGCGCGGAGACGTTCAAGACGATCCTGGTGCAAACGACTGAGGCGCGACGGTGGGCCCTGACATACGGATTTGGATTTGAGACGCAGACGGGACAGCCGCAGAATAATTGCGCAGGCTTTAATGTGACGGGCACGCCGTGCAATCCGAACGGGAAGACGGGCATCAGCCCGCGGGTGCTGGGAAGCGTGACGCGGAACAATCTGTTTGGTCGGGAACAATCGGCGTCAGTGGAAGGGACGTACGGCCTGCTGGAGCAGAATATCGACCTTGTGTACCAGAACCCGCACTTTCACGGGAATCGTAACTTTGGCTTGACGTTCACGGGGGGTTACGCAAACAGCCAGGATGTGACGACGTATGTGGCGTCGAAACTGGATGCCGGATTGCGCGTGACAGAAAACTTCAACTCGCCGAGCGCGGGGTTATCGCGAGCGAACACGCTGATTTATGAATTTGATTTTCGGCGCGTGAAGGTGGCATCGGAGAGCCTTCAGGTGTATCCGGCGGCGATTCCGCAGCTGGCAGCGGCGGTGCGCGTGGGAGGACCTGGATTAACGTGGATTCGCGACACGCGGGATTCTCCCCTGGATGCGCACCGAGGCACTTATTTGAGCTTTCAGGAATTTTTGTCGAATCATGTTTTTGGGGCTGAGGCGCAGTTCAACCGGCTGGACGTATCGCAGTCCAATTATTTTGGGCTGGACCACGGGCGGATTGTGCTGGCCCGCAATACGCGCTATGCACAGGAGCGGGCATACGGACCGGCATCGGACGAGTTGATTCCGTTGCCGGAGCGCTTGTATGCGGGCGGACCGATCTCATTGCGCGGCTTCTCAGTGAATGCGGCTGGGCCGCGGGATCCGGAGACGGGGTTTCCAATTGGCGGCGCGGGCGCCCTGATGAACAGCACGGAACTGCGGCTTCCGCCGCCGAACTTGCCGTGGCTGGGCAATTCGCTGAGCTTTGTGATTTTTCATGACATGGGCAATGTGTTCACGAATGCGGGCGAAGCGTGGGTGAGCGCGCTGCGGGTGCGGCAACCCAATCGCTCCGCCTGCGAGGTGCTCAACAACAGCAGCAACACGTCGAACCTGTCGAACCCGATTCCAACGGGACCATCGACATCGACGGGCGTGCAGGGGCAATGCAGCTTCAACTATTTCTCGCATGCGCCGGGGCTGGGGTTGCGGTATCACACGCCGGTGGGACCCATCCGGCTGGACTTCAGTTACAACCTGAATCCGCCGATCTTTCCCATCAACATCAATTATTCGCTGGCGCATCCGGACTCTCAACCGCATGTGGGCGAGGCGCGCCACTTCAACTTTATTTTCAGCCTGGGGCAGACGTTCTGATGCAAGGGCGACGACAAGGCGCAGGGCGAGGAGCAGTTGGGCTACGGGCCGCAGTGTGTGGGCTGATCGGGCTGGCGCTCTCACTGCCGGGCGTGACACAGGGCAGCGCAAGCGCAACGGACGGCGTGGTGCTGGATCGTGTGGTGGCTGTGGTGAACAACACGACGATCCTTTCCAGCGATCTGGAAAACGAGATCCACCTTTCAGTTCTTGAGCCGCAGGCGCGGGCCGGCGCGAAGGAAAGCGAGGCGGATGCGCTGCAACGCCTGATCAGCCGCGCGCTGATCCGGCAACAGATGAGCGAGGAAGAAGGCCAGGATGCGATGCCGACGGGCGCCGAAGTGGCAACGCGGATGCGACTGCTGCGGGAGGAGCTTCCGGAGTGCGTTCGCCTGCACTGCACGACGGAGGATGGTTGGAAGCAGTTTCTCTCAGAGCACGATTTGAGCGAGAGCGAAGTGGAAGATTATTTGCGCAGCCGGCTGGCGATTCTGCATTTCATTGAGCTGCGGTTCCGGCAGGGTATCCGGATTTCGCATGAGGAGATCGAAGCGTATTACAAAGATATGCTGCTGCCTCAGTACACGGCGGGTGAGAAGCCGCCTCAACTGGAGCAAGTGTCGTCGCGAATTGAAGAGATTCTGCTGCAACAACGCGTGAATACGCTTTTCAGCGACTGGCTGGAGAATCTGCGCAAGCAGGGGCAGATTGAGATTCTGGATTCGGATTTGAGAACAGCAATGAGCGCGGGGGCGCAGGGAACGCAATGAGCGCAGACGAACCCATGGAGACCGGAGGCACGGTGACGAGCACGAGGCGGCGGGCCGCGTGGATTGCCGCGGTGTGCGTGCTGCTGGGTCTCGTGGCGGTTGTGGGTGTGTGCCTCTGGGGGAGCTCATCTTCCTGCGAAAACCTGGTACGGAAAAGGCTGATTGCGCGCCTGGAAGCATCGACCGGCGGAAGGGTGGAGATCCATTCGCTGCGCTGGCGGCTGATGAGTCTGGAAGTGCGCGCCGATGGAATTGTAATTCACGGGCGCGAGAGAGCAGACGAGGCGCCCTATGCACAGATAGGCGAGCTGCGGGCGCAGTTGAGCGTGCTTGGGATTTTGAGCCCGCGGATTCTGCTACGCGAGCTGAATGTGGTGCGGCCAGCGATCCACCTGATTGTGTATCAGGATGGGAGCACAAACCAGCCGACCCCTACGCACAAGACGCCGACAGGCAAGCCCATTCTGGACACACTCTTTGATCTAGAAGCGGGCGGCGTTGACATGGAGCAGGGCGTGCTGGACTACGAGAACCGGGCCGCGCACTTTGATTTCCAAAATCGATCAGCTCCGCTTGACCTGCACGCCCAGAATGCGGGCGTGCGAGTTGCGTATGTTCCGGCGCACGCGGGGATGCAGGAGAGCTACCGGATTGCGCTGGGGGCTCGGAACGTGCAACTGGTGCGGGGCACATTGGCGCATCCGCTGTCACGGACCGTGCAGGGATCGGTGACGGCGACGGTGGATCTGATGCGAACGGCCGTTCTGGTGCGCTCAATGCGAGTGACGGCGCGAAGCAAGGACGCGGGAGAACGGACGCTGCAAGTGACGGGCGAGCTGCGGAATTTTACGCGCCCGACGTGGGAAGGATCGATCCGGGGCGAGCTGGACATGCGGCTTCTGGAGAGCCTGACGGGCTACCCGAATGCTCCCGAGGGCATTGCGCGGGTGCAGATTGACGCGAGCGGATTCGATGGCCAGTTTCACGCGGATGGTCCGGTGCACATCGACCATGGAGCGTATGTGGACCCGAGCGTGACGGCGCGCGGGGTGACGCTGGATGCGGTGGTGCATGCGGACCCGAATCAACTCATCATTCGGTCAGTGGATGCGCACCTTGCATCGGGCGGGGTGCTGCGCGGCGAGGTGTCTCTGGCGCACTGGCTGGGACCGCTTCCGGGCAGCACGGTGCTGGAGGAGGCGAGTGCTCCGCCGCCGGCGAAGCATTTCTGGAGGCGCAAGAAGACACAGCCGGCAAAGCGCGCGCCGGCCGCGGCGGCGAGTGCGCCTGCACCGCTGGGGATGGCTGGAACAGTGCGGGCGGAGCTGGAAGATGTGTCGCTGGACACGGTGATGGACATCGTGGGACGTGGGCCGTTTGAGCGCATGGGCATGGATGCGCGGCTGGATGGTCCGGCGACGGCGACCTGGACGCATGGCGACGTGCGCACGCTGGTGGTAGACGCTTCACTGCAAGTCAGCCCGTCGGGACGCGCAGAGGCGAGCGAAGTGCCGGCGCATGGCGTGATTGATGGACGCTACGTGCAGCGGGACGGCTCCGTGGAGCTGCGAGCCATGCGGATTGCACTGCCTGGCAGCGAGGTGGATGCGCAGGGGCATCTTGGCGTGTATCCGCTGACGAGCCCATCCGTGATCTCGGTTCACCTGCATTCACACAATCTGGGAGAGTTCGACAGGATTCTGCGCGATCTTGGCCTGAAGTGGCGTGGAAAAGTGGGCAGTGCTGCTTTGCCGGTGTCGCTGCAAGGGGAGGCGGATTTTGCAGGGACGTGGACAGGCTCACTGGTGGACCCACGTCTGGCGGGCAACTTGACGGCGAGCAACCTGGTGGTCGAGATACCGTCGACCGCGGAAGATGGGACCGGAGCGGGGAGGGCCTTGCGCTGGGATACGGTACAGGCCACGGGCAGCTATGCTGCGAACCGGATCGTGATTGAACACAGCGAACTGGAGCATGGGCAGGCGAGACTTAGCGTGGCTGGAAGTTTGACGGCAAGCGCGCCGCCACGGCGGGGCACAGGGACTTCTGGCTTTGATGGAGCGTCCGTGCTGCACGCGCACGTAAGCGCGAGCAAGATGGCCGTGAATGAAGTGGAGCCATTAGTCGGAATCCACCTTCCGGTGGCGGGCGAACTGAGCGCGCAACTGGAGACCGACGGGCCGTTGCGGGCGGTGAGCGGATCGGGGTGGATGGAGCTGGATCACGGGATTGCCTGGGGGCAGCCGCTGATGCGTCTGCGTGTGCAGGGGCAAATGAGCGGCCGGATGGTCAAGATATCAGCGTTGAGCCTGAACGATCCAGTGGGCAAAGTGGCCGGTGAAGGATCCTATGATCTGGACGCGAAGCGCTTTGAGTTCGAGGCGCAAGGGAGCGGAATTGACCTGACGCGCCTGAAGGCAGTGCAGACGTCTGGCGCGGGAGCGAGCGGGAAGCTGGGCTTTAACGCAAAGGGCAGCGGCACCCTGGACGATCCGCAACTGTCCGGAACGGGAACCCTGCGTGACCTGACGGTACGCGGGGAGCAGGTGGGCGATGTGGGATTGACGGCGCGCACCGTGAACCGGAAGCTGCTGTACGATCTGCAGACGCGTTTCGCGTCGGCGACGCTGAGAGCGCACGGGGAGACGGAGCTGCACGCGCCCTTTGAAACGAAGGCACAGGCGCAGATGTCTGACTTTAACATCGGTGCGATCCTGAAGATGGCGCACGTGCGGGGACTCTCCGGGGAATCGTCACTGGCGGGAACGCTGCAGGTTGAGGGCCCGTTGAGCCGGCCGGATGAGTTGCACGGCGAGGCGCTGCTGCAGACTCTGGCAGTGACGATCACAGGCGTCCACCTGCGCAGCGCCGGGCCGGTGCATGCGACGCTGGCCAATGAGCGCGTGGTGCTGGATCCGGTGCATGTGATTGGAGAGGAGACGGACCTGCACGCGCAGGGCGTGATTGATCTGAAAGCGCGAAGGCAACTGGATCTGGATGCCAACGGCTCGATCAATCTGAAGCTGGCGGAGACGATTGATCCGGACCTGACGGCGAGCGGGACGACGACCTTCCAGGTGCGGGCGCGCGGCACATTGGACAAGCCCGGATTGAGCGGCCAGATCGAATTCCAGAATGCATCCCTGGCGCTGCAGGACTTGCCGAACAGCCTGAGCCAGTTGCAGGGGACGCTGGTCTTCAACCAGAACCGGCTGGAGGTTCGATCGCTGACTGCGCGGACGGGCGGTGGCACGCTGAGTGTCTCCGGCTATCTGGCGTATCAGCGAGGGATTTTTGCCGCGCTTTCATTGACAGGGAAGGGTGTGCGGATCCGTTACCCGGAGGGTGTGAGCTCATTGGCAGATGCCGATTTGCAGTTGCAGGGGACGCAGGGGAGTCTTTTGCTGAGCGGGAATGTGCTGGTGACGCGGTTTACGGTGAGCCCCGACCTGGATGCTGCGGCGCTGGTGACACAGGCGAGCAAGGTGCAGCCGGTGACACCGCCGGATGCTCCCTCAAACCACGTGCGGCTTGATGTGAGGATTCAGTCGTCGCCGCAGTTGAACTTCCAGAATGCCTACGCAAAGCTGGCGGGAGACATTGATCTTCGTCTTCGGGGGACGCTTGCGACTCCGTCCCTGCTGGGTAGGGTGTCCATCACCGAGGGCAGCGCGACGATTGCGGGAACGCGTTACGACCTGCAAAGAGGCGATATTACGTTCTCCAATCCGGTGCGGATTGAGCCGATTGTGGATCTGAATGCAACGGCACGCGTGGAAGACTACGACATCACGCTGGGCCTGCACGGACCTCCGAGCAAGATGTCAGTGACATATCGAAGCGACCCGCCTTTGCCGGAGTCGGATGTGGTGGCGCTGCTGGCGCTGGGACGAACGCAGAACCAGGAGCGCCTGTATACGCAACAGCAGGAGCAGGTGGCGAGTAACCCATCGACGGATGCGCTACTGGGTGGCGCGCTGAACGCGACCGTCAGCAGCCGGGTTCAGAAGCTGTTCGGGGCGGGATCGGTGAAGGTGGACCCAAGCTACCTGGGGCTGCTTGGGAACTCGACGACGCGCATCACGGTGCAGGAGCAGGTGGGCCGCAATGTCACCCTGACCTGGGCAACGGATGTGGACACGACCGCGCAGCAGTTGCTTCAGGCCGAGATCGCGATCAACCGGCATGTGTCTGTGCTGATCTCACGGGACGAGTCGTATGTCTTCTCGATGGTGATCAAGGCCACGCGGCGTTACCGGTAGACGAAGGGCCGCGACATTCACAGATTTGTAATCTGGGCATTTGTCGGGGATGAGTACAATCGGTTTACGATGCTCACCGATGCGCCGCTGACCTTTGAATTTCGGCAAGGCAACAGTGCCGAAACGCTGATCTATGCACTGACGGGCCCGCTGACCCTGCGCAACATGTTTGATTTGCAGGCGGCGCTGCGCCGCAACAAGGTGACGCGGCTGACGATCCTGGACCTGAGTGGAGTGCCGTACATGGACTCGGCGGGCATGGGGCTGGTGATGAACCAGTATGTGCATTGCCAGACAAACGGTGGCAGGCTGGTGCTGGTGGGCACGAATAGCCGCGTGATGGAACTTTTCCGGATCACAAAGATTGATGGCGTCGTAGCGCTGGCCGCATCGGTGGCAGAAGCAGAGAGTCAGGCTCATTGAACGCTGTGACGGCGGCTGCACCCTCAAGTACACTTGTGGGTGGAGCGGAGCCGGATGGGCCTGATTGCGAAGACGCGCACGACGCTGGAGATGATCAAGTGGGAACACTCGATCTTTGCCCTGCCCTTTGCCTTGACGGCGGCCCTTCTGGCAGCGCAGGGGCTGCCAGCGTTCCGGACACTGCTTTGGATCCTGGTGGCGATGGTGATGGCGCGCTCCTGCGCGATGGCATTTAATCGCTGGGCGGACGCCGATCTGGATGCAGCCAATCCGCGAACCAAGAGCCGCGCGATACCGGCAGGACTCTTGAGCCGGAAGTTTGTGCTGGGCTTTACGGTGGTGACCGGGCTTGGGTTTGTGGGGGCCGCGGCGGAGCTGAATCGCCTGACACTGGAACTCTCTCCGCTGGTGCTGGTTGTCCTGCTGGGCTACAGCTACATGAAACGACTGACGCGCTGGTCGCACCTGGTTCTGGGGCTGGCCCTGGGACTGGCGCCTTCAGCGACATGGATCGCGGTGCGCGGCAGCCTCGATGCGCGCATCCTGGTGCTGACTGGAGCGGTGACGCTGTGGGTGGGCGGTTTTGATGTGCTGTATGCGTGTCAGGACTTTGAGCACGATCGGTCGGCGGGGCTGCACAGCCTGCCGCAGGCGATTGGCGTACCGGCAGCCTTTTGGGCAGCCCGACTGATGCATCTGGCGATGCTTGGGATGCTGGTGTGGTTTGGGCGGCTGTTTCACTTTGGCGGAGCGGGCTGGCTGGGCGTAGCTGCCGTGAGCGTGTTGCTGGCATATGAGCACGCGATTGTTTCTCCAGGTGACATGCGCAGGCTGAATGCCGCATTCTTTACGATGAATGGCGTAATCGCCATGGTGTTTTTGGGATTCGTGGCCACGGATGTGTGGCTACGGAGGTAGAAGTTGATGTCTGCAGAAACGATCTCACGCGAGTCGGCAGCGGCATTGTGGTACGTTGCCCGAAGACCCTCGAAGGTCTCGCCCACACCGATTCCAAGCCGTATGGCAGGAGCAACGGACTCCGGTATGAAGGTTGCCATCCAGGGTGAACCGGGGGCATTCAGTCACGAAGCGGCACTGCAACTGGATGCCGGATGCGCAGTGGTTCCTCATTCCCTGTCAGCCGATGTGTTCGCTGCGCTGTGCAGCGGCGAGGTTGACGCGGCAGTGATTCCCATTGAAAACAGCCTTGCGGGATCGGTATCGGAGCACTTTGACCTGCTGCTGACGCATGATGTGCGGGTGGAGCGGGAGGCGCTGCTGCGGATCCATCACAACCTGATTGTGCTGCCGGGCACGAAGTTAGAGGAGATCGACCGGGTGTTTTCGCATCCGGTAGCGCTGGCCCAGTGCCGGCAGTATCTGGCCGCACATCCGCACATGGAGGCATTTGCCTTTTACGACACGGCCGGCAGCGTGAAGCAGCTTGTGGAATTGCAAGACCATCATGCCGCGGCGATTGCCAGTAAATCGGCCGCGGCTTATTACGGGGCAAAGGTTCTGCGGGCCAACATCGAAGACAACAGGGAGAACTTTACCCGGTTTTTCCTGGTGCGCCGCGCGAGCGATGCGCGGACGCTTCCCGAGTCCAATAAGATCAGCCTGGCGTTCTCACTGGAGAATCGGCCGGGGTCTCTGGTGGCGGCGCTGGCGGACCTGGCAGCACTGGGAACCAACCTGACGAAGATTGAATCCCGGCCAGTGCACGGGAAGCCCTGGGAATACATCTTCTATGTGGATTGTCAGGTGAAGTCGCTGGACGAGGCCGATCGAGCGGTGGCGGTGCTGAAGCCGCATTGTGCGACGGTGAAAGAGCTGGGACGCTATCCGGAGGCAAGTCGATAGGCAACTTGCTCTGGCAGGCGCCGCAACGCCGAGCGGAGACTCCGAGGAGTCTCCGCTTTCTTTATGATTTCGTGACCGAGTCGCGGCGGATCAGAAGTGGTAGGCGACACCGATCGCTGGGTAGATGATGTTGTACCAGCGCTTGGTGTCGAGCTGTGAGTACCCCATGCTGGGCACTTTTGTGACGAAGCTGCGGAATTCCGCGCGGAGGTCCCAGCTGGGGCTCAGCTCATAGGCGATGCCGCCGCCATACATGACGCCGGGATCGGTCTCCTGCTTCACATCGAGCGAGGTTGTGCCCTGATCGCGGATAGGGAGGAAGATGAGGACGCCGGGGCCGCCTTCCACGAAGGGGTTGTATTTCTTGTAGGTAAAGCTGCGGACGTAGGCGAAGGAGATCTCCTGCGTGCGCGTGTTGATGAGGTAGTTGTTGGTATTGCTGATGATGTAATGAATCTTGTTTTCGTAGGTGATGCCGTAGTTGGCTTCAAGGGCACTGGAGGGCGTCATCATGAAGCGATAGCTGAGCATCGCGCCAAAACCGCGGTTGGCGCTCACCTGCACATCGGTGGAAGATGCCATGAACGGCTCAACGATGCCTGTAGCACTGAGACTGATATCCTGCCTGCTCTCCTGAGCGCGACCCGCTGCCGCAGCCAAGGCCAGCAGAATTGTAAAAAAGGCGATCTTCTTCATTCGGTCAAGAACCTCGCGACTGCCCAACCGTCCGGCCGGCAACCTGCTTGTCGATTCCGGTGCGCCGGTTGGTTCCGGGCCCCGCTCTCTGCATTGTAAATGGCCGGAACGGGTTACGACGGGCAAGGGCCGTTCCGGAGGACTCTGCACAATTAGACTGCACGGATGAGAAATGGGCGCGTGGCAAGAGGGCTGGTTCCGAACGGGCCGGGGGCGGCTCAACTCTGGCGCTCTGCCTGGTAGTAGAAGGGAGGGCCGTGCTGCTGGGCGAAGGCCCGGACGGCGCGCAGAAAGGCCTGCGCGGCATAGGAGAGAGTGGTGTGGCGCCGGTGGACAAGGCGGAGGATCCGCTTGAACTCGAGCTCGGCGACCTTGATTCGGACCAGTCCGCCGGTTTCCAGCTCGTGGGCGACGGTGAGGTGGGGGACAAGGGCGACACCGCTGCCCATCGCCACGAATCGCTTGATGGCTTCAATGGTGGGGAGCTCAATACGCATATTGAGAGGGGTACGAGAGCGCTGGAAGGTTTCAATGACCTTGCGGCGGAGGGGTGAAGTGACGTTGTGCGCGATGAAGTCCTCACGTCCAAGATCGGCGATGGAGACCCGCCCCGCGCGGGCAAGGGGATGGCCGGGGCTGGCGATGAGGGCCAGCGTATCTGCGTAGACTGCGATGGTACGGAACTGGGCGGGATCGGGACGGAAGGAGACGACGCCGACTTCAAAGGTGCGGAGGTTGAGCTCGTCGGGGATGCGGCTGGCGAGCATGCGGTGTACGTTGACGTGAATCTGAGGGTACTCCCGGCGGAATGCGTTGATGACCGGCAGGAGGTACAAGCATGTGTACTCATTGGCGGCCAACTGAAGATGTCCGCGCTCCAGGCTTTTGAGCTCATCGAGAGCGCTGGAGGCTTCACGGCGCAGGGCGACAAGCCGAAGCGCGTAGTCGCGGAGCAACTGACCTGCGGCGGTAAGAGATCCATCGCGGGCGGCGCGATCGAAGAGGGTTTCGCCGATGGAGCTTTCCAGCTTGCGGATGACCTGGCTGATCGCCGGCTGGGTACGATGGAGCCGCAGGGCGGCGCGGGAGAAGCTGCGCTCTTCGGCTACGGCGAGAAAGGTTTCGAGTTGACTGATGTCCATGGGGATGCGTCCGAGGCTTACGGATTATATTTATAAATAATTGTAATGGAGTCTACAAAAATAATAACTTTGCCTTATAGCCCATCTCTGAGAGAGAATAGATGTGTTTGACAAAGCTTCCCCTGGCAGGCGCTTGTATGAGTTCAAATTCAACGGATCACGTAGTTTTTTTCGACACCACGCTGCGCGACGGCGAACAGTCGCCGGGTTGCAGCATGACGACGCAGGAAAAGCTGACGATGGCTCACGCCCTGGAGGATCTGGGCGTGGAC
>JAJYAE010000339.1 GCA_021779695.1 Acidobacteriota bacterium
GATGAAATGTTAGTCTTCGGCAAAACCTGAGAGGGGGTTTTGTCGTGAAGAAGAAGCGTTTTTCTGTAGAGCAGATTGTGGCTGTGGTGAAGCAGCTGGAGCTGGGAGTACCTGTGGCGGAAGTGATTCGCAAGGTGGGAATCAGCGAAGAGACCTTCTATCGATGGAAGAAGCAGTAGGTTGGTTTGGAGACGGACCAGGCGGGGCAGATGAAACAATTGCAGGAAGAGAACAGCCGCTTGAAACAGCTGGTTGCGGATCTGAGCCTGGATAAGACGATGCTGCAGGATGTGCTGAGGAGAAAGTTCTAAAGCCCTCGGGGCGCCGTCCGCTGGTCGATCATCTGCGCGACCGGTAAACTCGCGAATTACAAGCAGGCTCCGCACAACAAGATTGAACTGCTGTACTTCCTTGGCGTGGGATGGCTACACCGAGCGTTTTCTGGTCTTAAGAATGAGGAGACTCCATTGAGTTGGTGGGGACGCCCGGATTGGCGCGGCCTACTTCCCATGAACTGCTGGTCGATCGCGGAGGTAGTTCGGAAGCGATTCAATGACGAGTTGGGGTACAAGTTCTCGGCTGCATACCCATTTTCGATCGGGAAGAAGGCAACAAAATCATGTATTACATGATCCATGCGTCGGATCATGAGGACGCTCCAGCTCTCATGGTCAGAGCTCACGCAAAGGCGGTAAGGGCATTGCCGAAGGAAACACAATTACAGCTGATTGATATTGCGCAAGTGCAGCAGGCGGGGGTCAGCCCAGACAATCAATGAACGGCAAGGGCGGACGCATGCGAGACTCTCTTGGTTTGCCAAGCAGAAGTAGCAGCAATCGGGGTCATTCGTTACATTTGGGTACTTCGCGTGACGTCTTTAAAACAGTCCTTTGAGGAAGAAGGGATGCGGGATCCCATAGGTTCGATCAGTTCAAATCTCTGGGAAAGGAGGAATTCCCAAACGAGCCTTAGAGCCGGCCAAAAGTTCAATCCAGAGATTCTCTCGAGCACATCGCATTTGCAGATTGCCCGCATCCATCGCGGCTTTGGAGTGTGTGGGATCGAATGTAACGGATATGCAGACTGTATGGCGGAGAGAGAGGGATTCGAACCCTCGATAGAGCTTTTGGCCCTATAACGGTTTAGCAAACCGCCGCCTTCAGCCTCTCGGCCATCTCTCCGCGCCCATTCAGTATAGCGAACCTGGCAGACTTGCATACACTTTCGTATTTACAGACCTGCGAAACCTGCTCCACCCGTGCAAATATTGGCCCCCACTCTCAAGCCCCAACTCATCGGCTGATCGATTCCGTTCGGAATTCAAGTTCATTGAGAATCTTGCAGGGACGTATAATTTTTTTTCGCGGAGAACGCACCCCAATGCGAATTCCCGCTTCAACGCTTCACCCAGTTGGCTCTGTGGTGGGGGTCGATCTGGACTGGTGTCGGCTCCGGTGTAGCTCTCCAGAAGTAGCATCCAACGCACCATGCCAGATTCTCTTGGGAAAGTGAGCTGCTGCAAATGAAGTCTCGTCTCCGAATTGGCATTGCCCTCGGCGTGCTATTGCTAGGCATTGGCATCATTTCCATCATTCGGTTTGGACCCGTGCTGTTTTCCGAGCGATACCTGCCGCATCGTTTTTGCTATCTTGCGCAGCCGTGGCTCATCTGGACCAACGCCCCTGCGGACATGGCGATTTTCCTTTCCTACACTGTGTTGTTTGAATCCCTGTTTCTGTTGGCGTGGTTGGTGCGCAGTCAGCTCCGTCCGTATTTGTGGATTTTTCTTGCCTTCGGCCTGTTCATCCTCACCTGTGGCCTCACTCACCTGATGGAAGTGGTCACTATCTGGTGGCCCCTCTACCCGCTTTCCACATCCGTCAAAATACTGTGCGCCCTGGTCTCCGTGCCAACCGCGATCGTCTTCCAAAGGAAGGTTCCGCTTCTTTCCAAGGAGATCAATCAATACCTGCGAGAAATGCACACCAGCCGCGAAGCCTTGGTCGCATCTGAACGGCTCGCGGCCGTCGGTAGGCTTTCTGCAAGCATCAGCCATGAAATCAATAATCCCCTGGAATCCGTGATGAACCTGATGTACCTCATCGGCACGCATCCGGAGTTGCCCCCGGATCTGCGACCGTCCGTCACGCTTGCGGAGGAGGAGCTCAAACGTGTCGCCCGCATCGCAAATCACACCCTGACCTACTATCGCGAGTCCGCTCAACCGGAAAAAGTGAACTTGAAGCAGATCGCGGAAGACGTTCTGGTTCTCGAGCGTGGACACATCAAATCCGCCAAAGTCACCGTCACCACCAAATTTGTCGGACAGGAACCCATCATCACCGCTCACCCTGGAGAGATGCGACAAATTCTGATCAATTTGATTGAGAATTCCTTGGCTGCACTGTCCCCCGGAGGACGATTGCACATTTCTGTTCGCCCAAGCCCGCAACTGTCGTCGCAACAACCTGGGTTCGTTGTGCGGGTGTCGGATTCGGGACATGGAATTCCCCCCTCCGTGATACCCAAACTGTTCACACCTTTTTTTACGACGAAAGGGCCCAATGGTACTGGATTGGGCTTGTGGATCATCCGTCAGATCATTGAAAAGCAGGGCGGAGGTCTGCGGATTCGTTCCAGAGCGGGAGTGGGAACGATCGTCTCCATTTGGCTCCCGACTCTTGCCAATCCCGGGGGTGGACAGACCATGCTGGCAAAATCGCAGTTCCACGTACTCACGGGTTCGGGCGGCACACCGGTTTCGTGATTCGCCCGCGCCACCGAACTATCAACGCCTACCAAAATATAGGCCGTGTGCGGTATTTCACTCAGGGTGATGAGATGTTTCGCCCTCCAGAATCGCCACTCTCGGCTACGGGACTGGTTTCAGTTGGCTTGCTAAGACCGCCCAAGCGCTACCTAACTTTTGGAAATATTGGGCTTACCGGTCGTGAGTACCTATCTAGCAAACCCCGCGCCTCTCATTATCAAAGAATGTGGAACCTTTCTCTCCCCTCCCTTGTCTAACCTAACAAGCGGCAAGTTCATTCTGTGGATCTCTCCGGGCTATCGTGGCCGCTTGAGAACTATTGGCTTGCCTGTTAGGGTTGAGGTGACCGCATGTCCGCGGCTTCTGCATTGGGAGATCTGGCTGCTGGAATCGCAATACGGACGGATGACTCCGTCCTCACCGCTGAGCTGCAAGCCGGCTCGGAAGAGGCTTTTGCGCTTCTCATTTCCCAGTATCAAGCTCCCATCTATAGTTTGATTTCGCGTGTCCTCACGGATCCATCCGACGCCGCCGACATCACCCAGGACGTGTTTATCAAGGTTTTTCGCAATATCGGTAGCTTCCATGGAGACTCCAGCCTCCGCACATGGATTTACCGCATCGCCTTGCGCGAGGCGTCGAATCAGCGTCGCTGGTGGTCAAGGCATCGAGGTCGGGAAATCACCATTGAGACCGAAACCAACGCATCCGACGAGGGCAAATCCACCTATCTCAAGGATCTCTTGGTCGACGAACATGCTTCACCTTATGAACTAACCGAGCACGAGGAAATTCGCACCAAGGTTGAAGTGGAGTTGCGACGGCTGCAAGAACCTTTTCGGACCGTCGTCATCTTGCGCGATCTGGAAGGCCTGCCGTATGACGAAATTGCCGAGATTCTTGGTACACGTTTGGGAACCGTGAAATCGCGGCTGGTGCGTGGTCGCGCCATGTTGCGAGCACGATTGCAACCGTTGATTGCTCAAGCCCGACCTGACAAAGGAATCCTGTCTGGTCGTCCGGCGGCGAGTAGCACATCGACAAGCGACGCTTCTGGATCGACCCAGTCCGCCGAAGGTCGTCTATTTGGGGAGGCAGTATGAGTGATTGCCCGTCAATTCGCTCACAGTTTTCAGAATACCTGGACGGAGCCGTGTCAGGGACGGCGATGCACGCCATCGCGAGTCACCTTGAAGGCTGCCAGGAATGTACCACCGAGTTCGCCGAATGGCGCGCTCTGCAGCGTGTGCTGACGAGTATCGGGCCAGCCAAACCTCCGGCCGACTTGGGATTGCGGCTTCGAGTTGCCATTTCGCAGGAGAAAGCCCGCACCACCCGCAGACGCATAGATTCCTGGCAGATGTATTGGGAAAATACTCTCTCTCCAGTCTTGGTTCGCGGTGCAGCCGGCCTGGCCACGGCCATGGTTCTTCTGGGTGTTATGGCACTGATGATCGGCACCGTTGCCGCGCCTCCACCGGTAGCTGCCACGGAAGCCATGCCCGACAGCACCACCACGCCGCAGTTTCTGTATACGGTCGGTGGAACAGACGCTCGCGGTTCTTTTTCGCAACCGGTGCTGGTAGAAGTCGCGATCAGCAGTACGGGCCGTGTCTACGACTACCGTATCGTCTCCGGACCCACCACCAAGGAAGTTCGCGAGGCATTGGAT
This sequence comes from Acidobacteriota bacterium, assembly GCA_021779695.1. The sequence goes on from JAJYAE010000339.1 coordinate 4,443, forward strand.
AACATGCTGCTGATGAGTCACTTTACTCCGGCTCAGTTCTACGGTGTTCCGGTCCCAGGCCGGGCGATCCTGTCTTTCTCCGGCGCTTCCGTCCGCGGATAAAAAGCAGCCCGAAGCGTCGTCTTGCCCTGCATCTTCCACCTGCCCCCCCCCCAGGAAGACTGCTTGCGT
>JAJYAE010000340.1 GCA_021779695.1 Acidobacteriota bacterium
GAGTCGCCCTGGGGATAGAAGACCATGCTGGAGTAGTTGCCAATGGTGCCGGAGGGGCACCATGTGTGCGCCACGGTGGGATTTCCGCTGAGGTACGCACCCACGCCCGGGATGGTCAATGCGAGGTTCTCCGCACCCCCCGAAGAGGTGAGATCGTAGGTTGTCCAACCGGTGTTGGCGTTGTAGACGTACAACGTATTGGAATGCCCTGCGCCGAGCGCTGCGCTGTCGCTGACGTAGAGAGTCTTCGAATCAGGCGTCCACTGAGCCGCATTGCCAACGCCGGCGAATGAAGACACGATTGTGCCCGAGGGATTGTACAGATAAAAGACCTGTCGGATCGGATCGTTGATCAACACAGTCTGATTGTTCGGCGCGACGGCTAGAACGACACCGGGAACATTGGGATCCTGCTTGATAAGCGAATTCCCCGCCGTGGTGTAGACCATCAGCTCGCGGCTCGACCCAAAGTAGAGATTCGTCCCCGTCTGGTCCATCACCATCGAATTTGGAACGTAAGGAAGCCTGGTCGTGGAGCCAACAGTCCCACTGATCAGTTCCACCGGAACGTAGTATTGCGACTTGCCCGGGGAGGAGAACCAGATGTAGGAGCTTGCCGTGCCAGGGACTTTAATCGACACTCGATTGCTGTTGATGGGCAGCCCTGTTCCCTCTTGACCAAAGACATTGATGGGCGCCGGATTGCAGCTTCCGGGTTGGCAAATGGCATAAACGGAAGCCGCACCCGGGAAAAATGGCGTTACAGCGCCACCCGCACCCGCCGTGACGTTCAGCGGATTGGTCGACTGATAATCGAGGGTCAGTCCCGTGATGGTGTTACCGTTCGTGTCGGTTACGGTTGTCACAAGGTTCTGCTGAACACCCTGCGTCACCGTTGTGTTCGTCTTGCCATTCAGCGTTACAGAAATGGACCTGGGAGGGCATGTGGAGAAATAACCCGCAGAGGAGCCCGACCCCGCAATGGATGCAGTGATGACCGTCGTCCCTGGTAGCTCTGCCGTAATCTGGTTCGTCTCAGGATTGATCTGCGCGACCGAAGCGGTTCCCACCGTATAGTTGAGGGTGCCAATAGAACTCGTGCAATCCGGTACAGACGCGACGCCCGGCGGCAAGCCACCTTTGCAACTGAATTGCGTCAGGGTTGGGGGCGCACAAAGCTCATACTGAGTGTTATTCGCTCCGGCATAACAGGCCTCTGCATCCAACTGTGTCAGCACTCCCTGCGAATAGCACTGATTCTGCTGCGCTGCGCCAGGCAGGGCAAGCGCAATCGAGCTGACAGGAGCATGGACATAGACCTGGACGGGGTTGGATACAACCGATTTGGCCGATGCGGTGATGTAGGCCGATGCATAGGGCAAGCCACCGGAATTGGGAGCCGGATTCGGATTGTTGCAGATGGTGTAATCTGCAATGCCGCCCCCCGAATTGCGATTCCAGGTGCCAGCGCAGAGGTTGCCCGTCGGCGAGATGTCAACGAGCTTGTTGTTGGTCGTGCCGAAGACATACGAAGAGACACTGGCGGCATCGCCTTTGCAGGTCTTGCCGGTCGGTGCGGCAATCTGACGGGTCTGTCCATAGGACATGGAGATGCCGGTCGTTCTGGGCTCCAGATCAATGGAGTACAGATCTGTATTCTTCAAGCCGTAGCCAATACCGTTGCAATAGTTTCCGGCTGGATTGCGAATGCAGCCGGAGATAGATACCCCCGCTGGAATGGCAAGACAAAGCAAGCTGATAAGCGTCAGATACCGCCGCATGAATCCTCCCCGCCCCACATCGTTGAACCGTGGAACGGTCTCTCCGAATGCATAAAAGTATGTGTTGAGAGCGCATCACACGCCGAAGCAGTGGCATCTTTGCCAAGCTGCGGATGCGGCTTCCATCTGGGTGCGGCAAAAGCACCGCCCATCCCATCCGGCTGCCCGACGCGCTGTGTTTTCTCCAAACTAAAGTGTATCAGGGCAGACCCGTATCCAAGGTCCGCCTGCATACCCTCCCATTTCCTTTCTTTCTTTCCATAGACGGCCGGGTTCTCCGATGGCGAGCGCGTAGCGGCTGCTATTCCGAGGGGGGCATATATTTGGCAAACCAATCGACGGCGCGATCCATCACGTCGAGCCGGTGCGCGGGATTCACGAAACCGTGCCCCTCGTTGGGATAAACAACAAGCTGTGTTGGCACATTCTCATCCCGCAGCGCATGCCAGAATTCAAAGGATTGGGGCGCCGGGCACTCGCCATCGCGGTCGCCAACCACGACCAGTGTGGGCGTGTGCGCCCGCTTGATGTAGTTGATGGCCGAGCTTTTGGCATAGACAGCCGGGTCATCGTAGACTGACGCGCCAAAATACGGAATCATCCACTGGTCTATGGAGTTCTCGCCGTAGTAGCTCTTCCAATCGGAAAGACCCGCCCCTGCAACTGCGGCCTTGAAACGCGATGTCTGTGTCACGGCGAACATGGTCATGAATCCGCCATAGCTCCAGCCGGTAATGCCAACTCGGCCGGGGTCGATCGGGTATCTTGCTTCCACTGCGTCCACTCCGGCAAGGATGTCGCGCAGATCGCCATAACCGAAATCCTTGCGGTTGGCTTGCGTAAAGGCTTCGCCCTGGCCGAAGCTGCCGCGCGGGTTGGGCTGCAGGACGAAGTAGCCAAGTGCCGAGAAAGCCGCCGGGCTCAGTCCGCCGCCCGCGCCCCAGCGCGCCATCACGGCGGCGGCCGGACCGCCGTGCACTTCCACGATCAATGGATACTTCTTTGCTGGGTCATAGCCCTTTGGAAGCAGCAGCCAGCCCTGCACCCGGAACGTGTCGCTTTTCCAGGAAAGCGACACGGACTTGCCCCAAGCCGGCTCTACCCCGTCGTTGAGGTGAGAAAGCTGCATGACGCCTTCGAGTCCCGAGGTCATGACTGTGCCCGGTTTGGCCCCGAAAATCTCCATCGGATGGTCAAAGGTGCTTGCGCGAAAGACGAAGAGCGATCGGTCGGCCGTGGCGGAAAGGCTCAGTTCGAAGCGGCCATCGCCCACACTGCCGGGAATGCTGAAGATGGCCGAACCGAAGGTTATTTCGCCGCCAGGACTTACGCGGTCTCCTGCAAGGTGGTAGCGGATGAGCTGGCAATTGCCGCCGGCCAGCTCGCTCACAAAGAGATGGTCGTTGCTCTCCCACGTCATCCAGGAAGATGAGGTGGGCCTGCCAGCGGTGATATCGCGCGGCGCACCACCGTCAGCGCTGACAACCCATACATCGCCGCCAGTGGATCCCTGGTCGCTCATAAGCCCACCGATGAAAGCGATGACCTTGCCATCCGGCGACCAGCGCGGTACTGCAATCTGCAGGCCATGTAACGGACCGGAGACTTCTGTGGGAGCAAGAATTGCCTTCGGTACAGAGTCCAGGGTCTGCGTGTAGAGCTTGGCCACCCACCAGTTGTTTTCGCCCGGCGGATCGGCAGCGACGTATGCCAGACCGTTCGAGTCAGGCCTCCAATCAAACTCGTAGACGTGCAGTTTGGCGGGCGTCACCTGCTCCGGAATAGTGGGCTGAGAAACTTCCACATGAGCGACAGCGACGCGCTGCACTTCCACATTGTCTTCACCAATAACGCCCGACCAGGGCTTCATGGCTGCGAGCGCGCCGGCGGGCCGTGTCGCGCCCTCCACATACAGGAAGGCGACATCCTTCCCGTTGGGCGAGAAGGCAACCTCGTGCGCATAGCCTTTGAGCGCGGTCATGCGGCGGGCCGGCTTGCCGTCCAGGCGGGTGAGAAAGAGGTCATCCTGCCCGCCGGGTGAGGCACAGTCAGAAAAAAAGACAAGCGCCTTGGAATCCGGCGCCCACGTGGGCTCCGACGCATGACACTCCTGGTCGGCTTTCGTTGCCGCTGTGATGCGCTGGCTCGTGCTGAGATTGTCGATTGATGCGACGAGGATCTCTGCAGTGTCTCGCCCGCCTTCTGTCCAGGCGATTCTTTTGCCGTCTGGAGAAACCGCAACCTGGGCGATCATGCGGCCGCGGCGGAGTCCGCGCAACACTTCCTCCATCTGCGCGCGGCTTGGAGGCGAACCGGCCTCAGCGGCCTGCGCAGCACCGTTTAAAGGAAAGCCAGCGAAGAGAAGAAAGCCAACTGCAGCCAACAACGACGGGCCGTTCACACGGCTCTTGCGACGACTGAACATGCCAGCCATGGTATCAGGCCGCCAACGCAGATCGGCGTGATCACGCCCTCACACAGCTACCGGTTTCCATCCGATCCAGTCAAGAATCCACTGCCATGTGTCATCCATCGAGCGCTTCGATGGAGGTGGAGGCAGGGCCACCCTGGGAATGCTCACTGGCTTGCCACGGTAGGCTTGGGAAAGCTTCTGGAAGGTACGCCCCTGTTCTTTGAGGCGGCCATCGTTGGTGAACAGGCCCAGCGAGTACTCCAGCGGATTGAAGGCGAACTTACGGTCGACATCGTGGCTGTCCCAATAGCTGAACCAGCTCACGCCCTGCTCGATGGCCGCAAGCACAGCTTTCTCCAGCCACTCGGCCTGGCCCTTTTCAGGCAATTCCTTGATGCAGGTGTTGAACTCGCCTAGA
>JAJYAE010000341.1 GCA_021779695.1 Acidobacteriota bacterium
CGTTTCACCAGATGGATGGGATCTTCGCCGGGGCGAGGATCTTCATTGACTGGAATGGATTCCACCTGGAAGGAGAAGCCGGCCTGGGTGAGAAGTTCGCGACGGCGCGGCGATGCGGAGGCAAGAATGAGCATGAGTTCCCTACAAGGATTTCATCGTGTGCGGGGATGGATGTCAAAAAGGCTAGCGGACGAAGACGTCCATGCCGCGGGTGGTTTGGGTGCCCCAGGCCATGCGGGGCGTATTGTGGGCGACGCCGATGCGGCCCATGGGGCCAAGCAGAATGATGCCGCCGTGACCGCCGAGCCGATGGAAGAGGTAGGCAATGGCTTCTTCCGCGGCCTGCGCGGGAGGGGTGCCTTGCTGGACGCGATCGACGGCCCACTTGCCCAGCACCAGCTTCATGATGGGCTCTCCCCAGCCGGTGAGCGAAACCGCGGCGGAAAGATTGTCGGCGTAGCAGCCGCAGCCGATGAGCGAAGAATCTCCGACGCGGCCGGGAGATTTATTCAGCGTGCCGCCGGTCGAGGTGGCAGCGGCCAGATTGCCGCGACCATCGAGGGCGACGGCGCCGACGGTGTCGTGCGAAGTGGCGGCGTGCATGGCGCTGAGTTGCGCGGGCGCCGGGGCGGCGCTGGGGGTTCGGCTGGCGATGTCGTTGCGCAGTTTCTGCTGCGCGTCCGCCAGGTGACGACGTTCGCGATCAATGACCAATTCTGAATTGTCGATGAGGGGCATGCCGTGCTCCGCAGCGAAGGCCTCGGCGCCCGCGCTGACGAAATACACATGCGGGCTTAGGTCCATGACCAGACGCGCAGCATGGATGGGATTGCGCAGCCGTTCGACACAAGCAACGCCGCCGGCACGCAGGGTTGCGCCATCCATCAACAAAGCGTCCAACTGCACACGGCCATCGCTGGTGAGGAAGCTGCCCCGGCCAGCATCGAAGGCTTCGTCATCTTCCATGACGGCGACCGCCGCTTCCACAGCATCCACAGCCGACGCGCCTTTTTCCAGCAGCGCGTAGCCGGCGGCGAGGGCGTTGGATACGCCTTGTCGATGCGGCTCGACCAGATCGTCGGGGATGTCCCACGCGCCGCCATGCACGACGAGAACGGGTGCAATTTTGAACGTCACGGAATCTATTGTAGTGCGTGTAACGGGGCGGAAATCTTTCTAGTTTGCGAAGAAATGAGGTTGCTTGGGAGACGGCTAGTTATGTTCCATGGGGCTGGAAGATTTGGGAGATATGACTGGAGGAGATACAAACGATACAAGTTCGCGGTGAGCCGGGGAACTGAACCAGGCGACCGGGATGGACAAACCCGACCGGGACAACCGGGGCGACTAGGCCAGGGCGGTGGGCAGGTCGGGATCGATGGTCAGGATGGAGTCGGTGCAGGTGAGCTTGAAGACGTCGAGTAGCTGCTTGCGGGGCGCGACCAGGCGGAGTTGGCCGCCGACGGTCTTCATCCGACCGTAAAGGAGCATCAGCAGGCCGAGGCCGGCGCTGTCGGCATACTCTACGCCGGACAGTTCGAGGATGAGCTTCTTTGTACCCTCGTAGGCCAGCTTGTTGATGGTGGATTCAACCTCATGCAGGCGCATTCCAAGATTCATGCGCCCGGTGAGTTTGACGACAACGGTGGTGGCATCGATTCGCTCGACTTCCGCATTCAGGTTCATGCTGATCGGCCCTCTTTTTTTGCAATCTATTGCCAAGGTACTGGTTCTAGTGCGACGTCAGCGGACGGGGGCGAGATGACGTGTCTGCTCATATGTATAGCGGATGCGGTGGATGACAGTGATGGTGGAAAGAACGGCCAGGACCCAGAGGACAGGGGCCATCGCTCCCCAGCGGTTGAAGAGTGCGCCGAGGATGATGAGGACAACGCGCTCCGGTCGCTCCATAAAGCCGACCTTGCAGGAGCCGATGAGGGCTTCGGCACGGGCGCGGGTGTAGCTGACCATCAGGGAGGTGACCATGACGAAGGCCGTAAGGAACACGTAGAACAGCCGGTCGGCACGGGCGTAGTAGACCAGCAGACCGAAGAACAACGCTACATCGGAATAGCGGTCAATGACGGAATCGAAGAAGGCGCCGAAGACGGTGACCTGCTGGGTCTGGCGGGCAACGCGGCCATCTACCATATCGAAGATGCCAGCGCCGATGATGACCAGCGCGGCATAGGCGAACATGCGGACATTATTATGGGGTCGGGCGTAGCCGAACAGGAAGGCGGCTCCGGTGTTGATGACCAGGCCCATGAAGGTGAGGACGTTGGGCGAGATGCGGGTCAGGGCCAGACCATCCACAATCTTCTGCAGGATGAAGCCGCAACCTTTTCCGAACGCGCTTGTCCAGGTCATTTCAAACCGCCAAAGGGGTACGCTGCCGCCGCACGACGAGACTACTCCGCGGCGTCGTGGATGGTAATGAGTTTGAGAACTTCCAGTTCGCGGTTGCCGTTGGGGGTAACGACGGTGGCGACATCGCCCACCTGCTTGCCCACCAGGCTGCGTCCGATTGGCGACGTAGTCGAGATGAGGCCCTTGCTGACGTCGGACTCTTCACTGGTGACGAGCTTGTACTCGATCTTTTCATCTTTGGAAGAATCATAAACCAGGACCGTGGAGCCGAAGGCGGCGCGGTCGCGAGGGATGTTCGACAGATTGACCAGGGACAGTTCCGCCATGCGCTGCTTGAGCTGGCCGAGGCGGGCATTGACGAAGACCTGTCGCTGCTTGGCCATGTGGTACTCGGCGTTCTCGCTGAGGTCGCCGAGCGACGCGGCCTTCTTGATTTCGATGGGAAGCTCGTGGGTCAGCTCATGCTCCAACTGACGAATTTCCGCTTCCAACTGCTTTTTAATATGTTCCGTCATGGATTATCCGGGACCGCATAGATACAAGAAAAGATACGCGAAATCCCCTGCCATCGGGATGCCACGGCATCGGCTTATTGCGCTTCAACTAATTATACCGGCGAGGGTGGCGGGTTTTGAAGTGGTGGCGGGAATGCGACCGGGTCGGAGGGGCTAGCGGCGAGCAACGGAAACCGAGGCTCGCAGCCGGGGGATTGGGGGATCAGGTGGCGTGCTGGGAATGAAAGATCTCCGCGACTCGGTCGAGGGTGTCGATTTCCTCCGCCGGTTTGTCGGGACGCAGGCGCAGGATGCGGGGGAAGCGGAGCGAGTAGCCACTATCGTGTCGATCGCCCTGCATGACGTTGTTGAAGGCGACTTCGATGACGATCTTCGGCTCAACGATAAGCTGGCTGCGGTTGGACTCCACGGTGTGTTCGAGGAACCACTGGGTCATGGTGAGGATTTCTTCATCCGTGAGACCGCTGTAGGCTTTGCCGACGTTGCGCAGGCGGGCGCCGTCGCGCACGGCGAAGGTGTAGTCGCTTAAGACGGCGGCGCGACGCCCGTGGCCGTATTCGACGGCGGTGACGACGACATCCAACGTGGCGAGTTCGCGCTTGAGTTTGATCCATGCAGAGCCGCGGCGACCGGGTTGATAGGTGGATTCGAGAGACTTGAGCATCAACCCTTCATTGCCGCGCGACTGGGCCGCGGTAAAGGCTTCGTCGATTTGCTGAGGAGACGATGCATGGGTCGTGGGGGCCAGTTTCAGCCGTGCGGGGGCGTCTTCGCTATCTGTAACTGTGTCGGTGACAAATAGAGAAGCCTGCGGAGAGGCTGCGATCGCGAGCACGGCTTTCGCATCGACGGATTGCAGCGCTGCGGAGGTCCAGGCTTGCAATCGTTCGCGGCGCAGGCGCAGGGGGGCGTCGAGGAGCAAATCCTCGCCGGCTAAAAGCAGATCGAAGGCCATGTAGACGACGGGCGCCTCGGTGCGCATGGCGGTAGTGACGCGTTTGCGGCTGAGCCGGGGTTGGAGCGAGGTAAACGGCAGGGCGCGATCAGCAGTGAAATCCCAGGCAAGGATTTCACCATCTAAAATGGCCGGAGTTTTGACGGCGGAAAACCATTCGGCTAGCTCTGGAAAGCTGGCGGTGACATCTTCGCGGGTACGGGAAAAGATACGCACGCGACCGGGCTGCTGCGGGTCGCCGCAGTGGAGCTGGGCGCGCATGCCATCGTACTTGTCCTCTATTTGAGCTAAAGATTCCTCTCGCACGGAGAATTGTAGCGGCCTTGCAGTTGCACTTTCCTCCTCAAGCGCACTTTGTTCCGCCGAAGCTGCTGTCTGCGCGCTCGTCGCAGCCGGTTCCTCACCGGCGCTTGCGGCGAAGCGGGCGTAGGCTTCCTCGGCATTGGCGGCGGGGGTGGCCAGCATAAATCCCAGGGGATGGAACATTTGAAAACGGGCGGTTAATAATGCATCGCGGCGTGCGAGGTCGACAACTTGTGCCAGATCGCCGAGGAGCATGCCTGCGTGGCGCACCGCTGCGACTTCGCGGTCGGTAGCGGCGGCAATGGCTTCTTCGACGAGACTCTGCTTCACCCCGGTGCGCATTGCGCCGGTCATCAGCTTGATGAGATATTTTGCTTCCAGTGGAGACAGCGAGCGCAACAGGTCGACAAGCTGTGCCGACTTGGCGACTTGCGTTCGCGCGGTCGCCAGTGCATCGAGACGC
>JAJYAE010000046.1 GCA_021779695.1 Acidobacteriota bacterium
ACGGCAGTGGGTCGTGTACCGGCCAGGCGCGTGCAGATCGTTTCAAACTCCGGCGCAAAATCTCTGGCCGTGGCTGCTTTGGTGCGCAGTGCGCCAAGGGCAACACCGTAGGCGGCGGAGACGCCGATGGCGGGTGCTCCGCGAACGACCATGGTCACGATGACGTGAGCGACGTCTTCATAGGTGGTGGCGAGCACATAGCTCTCTTCGAGCGGAAGCTTAGTCTGATCGATGAAGCGGACTCCGTCCGGGGTCCAAGCGAGGGTGGGAATCATGCAGATTCATTTTAAACTGCGGCAGGGGAGGGTACGGGAATGGATGAAAACATTTTCATTTTCCACTGGACTCTCCTGGTGCCGATGCGTAGAGTTATTTCGATATTCACTGGGAGTTGTGCGTTCTGAGTGCCCCTTGCCCGTGACGCCCAATGAAAGGGTGAAGCCGGGTTGGCAGTCCGGACAGACGGCATAGGGACGCCGCTCCTGAAAAGAAATGGGGAAAGCATCTGATGGCCAATCGATCCACAACTCCGGCGCGGGCAGGCGAGCCCTCATATCTCGTGCCATTCATCACCGTCACGATTCTGTTTGGGATTTTCGGGTTTCTGACCAACCTGAACAGCAACCTCATGCCCCATTTGAAGTCGATCTTCAATCTCTCCTACGGACCGGCCATGTTGGCGGCGGTCGCGTGGTTCTTCGCTTATCTCGTGTTTTCGGTTCCCAGCGCGAAGCTGATTGAAGCGGTGGGCTACAAGTACACGATGGTGATTTCGCTCTTCATCATGGTGGTGGGCGCGGTGTTGTTTGTTCCGGCGGCAAAGTACGTCAGTTTTTCGCTTTTTATGATGGCGATTTTTGTTCTTGCCACGGGCGTGACGGCACTCCAGACTTCTGCCAATCCGTACGTTTCGATTCTGGGTCCGGAGCACAGCGCGCCAGCACGATTGACTCTCTCGCAAGCATTCAACTCTCTTGGCGCGGCCGCAGCTCCGTTGGTGGTGGGTCGCTTTATCCTCACCGATCCGAGCAAGGTTGCGAGCAAGGCTAGCATCGCTCATACGGTGCAAGGGCCGTATCTTGCGATCGCTGCCAGCCTGTTTGTGCTGGGCTTTGCGGTCATGCTCTTGCATTTGCCGGCGATTACTGCAACGCGTGATTTCCGTCCCGCCTCAGATGGCAGTCCGATGATGGGCCGCAGCATTTGGAGCTACAGGCACACGGTCCTGGGGATGGTGGGCATTTTCTTCTATGTGGGGGTTGAGATTGCTCTGGCGGCGATCGCAATCAGTTACTTTAGGACGCAAGGACTGAGCAGTATTGAGACTGCTTCACTTCTTGCCTCGTTTTACTACCTCTTCATCATGATTGGCCGCTTTGTGGGCAGCGGGGCAATGAAATGGATTGCGGCAGACAAGCTGCTTACCGGGCTCGGCGTGCTTGGTGTGGGACTGCTCTTTGTCTCCATGTCCACGCATGGCCTTGTTGCAATCTGGACCCTTGTGCTGTGTGGCCTGGCCAATTCGATTATGTATCCGACGATTTTTGCGCTGGGAATCGCTGAACTGGGGCCGATGACCAGTGAGGGGTCCGGCATCATCACGATGGGTAACGTCGGCGGAGCCGTGGTTCCTTATCTATTCGGAGTGCTAGCGGACAAGATTGGCATTCAGTATGCATTCATCGTGCCCATCGTCAGCTACCTCTACATCGCCTACTATGGACTTTGGGGCCACAAGCCCACGCGGTAGGCTGCAGCCCAAGCAGGATTCGTTGTTTGGAGAAATCGCTGGCCATCCGGTGGGTACCGGATGGCCAGTTGCTTTCAGGTTGCTTCTCGTGTGGGTCTTGCGGGATAAAGCGCAGGCTATAGCAAAGACTCGAGTCGTGCGCGAGCGGCTTGAATGAAGGTCTTGATGGGAGTCTTGAGTTGAACCTGACCGTCGGAAGTTCGTTAATGATCCTGCTCTATTTCGTCCTGGTGGTTGCCGTCGGATTTGCCTTCAAGATGCGCATGAAGACGGGCAAGGACTTTTTTCATGCCGGGCGCGGGCTGTCCATTGGCGTTGGCAGCATGGCCCTGCTCGGCGCAAGTCTTGGCATTCCTGAAGTGATTGCCATGGGCGCGATGGGCGCACAATATGGCAGGTCTGCGCTTTTTTACTTCGGAGTCGGCGCCATTCCTGCTTTGCTCTTTGCAGGCGTGTTCATGATGCCTCTGTACTACGGCTCGAAGGCGCGGTCGGTGCCGGAGTATCTCAGGCTGCGCTTTGACGAAAAGACGCGGGTACTGCAAGCATGCCTGTTTTCTTTGATGGTCATTTTCAGTTTGGGCATCTCGATTCATGTCATGGCACGACTCATCCAGGCTCTGCACCTTTTCGACGCGCTTTTCCCTCTCACCGGCTCCGCGCCAGCCTGGACTTCTGCGGTCATTGTCTTGTTGTCCGTCGCGGTCGTTATGGTCTATGTGCTGCTGGGCGGACTATCAAGTGCTGCGCACAATCAGGCTTGGCAATTCATGCTCCTGATTGCTGTACTCCTGCCGGCGGTCGTGGCCGGCTTGCACTCCGCCGGTGGATGGAGCGCCGTCATGGCTTCTGCCTCGATGCGTTCTCTCGATGGGGCGAGCAGCACGCTGCAGGCCGGGCATCATTTATTGAGCGTACAAGGGATCTCGATTGCAATGGCAATGAGCTTCGTTCTGGGAATGGGGTACTGGTGTTGCGACTTTCGGGAGATTCAGATTCCGATGGCGGCAAAGGACTCTGAGTCAGCGCGGCGCATCCCGCTGCTTGGCGCAACGCTGAAACTGTTCCTCCCGCTCGTGGTGGTTCTGCCGGGCATGATTGCCATCGGGCTACCGACACCGCACACAACGACGACGGTCCGTGAAGAAGGCGGCGTCATCTATCACACCGTCACAATCATTCCCGGGAATGTGTCGAAAGGGCAAGGGCTGGTTCCAGCGAAGGCCGATCCGGGGAATGGCTCAGTGATACTCAGTCCAAGCGGCCGACCCGAGCTCGATTATGAGATGGCAACGCCGAATCTGCTGCTCCATTTTGTTCCGACGAGTCTGTTGGGACTGGCGCTGACCGCGATTCTTGCGAGCTTTATGAGCGGCCTTGCCGCCAATGTGACCGCTTTGAACACTGTTTTTACCTTGGATATTTATCAGGGTTACATTCGAAGAGGCGCCAGCGAGCAGCATGATCTGCAAGTCGGTCGATGGGTTACGGCGGGCGGAATTGTTCTTGCGACTATCGTCGCTCTTGCCGCCGCAGATTTGAACCATCTGATTGGCTTGCTTGGATTGCTCTTCTCACTTCTCAATGCGCCATTACTTGCGACGCTGCTGCTTGGCATGTTCTGGAAGCGGGCCACCGGGCATGGTGCTTTTGCAGGGTTATTCTCAGGGGTTGTGGTGGCCATACTGCATTACGGGCTGACACTGCCGATTGAAGCTCAGCGGGGAATTCAGGGTGGCTGGATTGCCCTGGCCCATCAGTATCCGAACGAGTTGGTACAGAATTTCTACGGAGCCATCTTCGCTTTTTCCGTCAGCCTTTTTGTGACCTTGTTGGTGAGCCTGGGGACGAAACCGATTCCGGAGTCTCAGCTCACGGGCCTGGTGCACTCGCTCGCACGCAGGCAACCGAACGCTGCTCTGCCGCTGTGGAGAAAGCCTGAGGCTCTCGCTGTGGGCATTCTGTTCCTGGCAGTTGTCATCGGCTTTGTGTATGGCTAAGCAAAGCGGCGGACTGCATGAGTGGATCGAAGGCTCACTCGTCTCCAGCTGCGTAGAAGCTTTCAAGTGGAGCAATTCGATTTAATGCCGGAAATTGATACGGCCCTCATCTGCTCCTCGCTACACTAGGCAGGAGTGATGAAGCGAAGGTCAATTGAACAATACGAGATTCAACGCAAGCTGGGTGCCGGGGGAAGCGGTGTCGTTTACCTGGCGAACGACACCCTGCTGCAGCGGCCGGTGGTCCTGAAGATTCTGCGGTCCGGCCTGCTTTCAGCCGAACAAATGCGATCGACGATTCTGCGCGAGGCGCGGATGGCTTCGGCGATCGAGCATCCCAATGTTTGCGCAATTTATGAAGTCGGTGAGACTGGCGATGAAGGCTATATCGTCATGCAGTATGTTCCCGGTCAGTCACTGGACAAGCTGATCGAGCACGGCCCGGCGACGCCTCAGCTCATCCTCTCTGTCGGCATACAAATTGCCGATGGCCTACAGGCTGCGCACGCTCTCGGCATATTTCATCGTGACTTGAAACCACAGAATGTGATGCTCACCGATGGCGGCCTGGTGAAGATTCTGGACTTCGGTCTGGCGCGGCGATTGCGTCCTGAAGATGCGAGCTTCGATCCATCGAGAGCGGGTCTGGCAAAAGATGCGTCGGTTGCCGCGACTTATACGGCGCGCGGCGGCACGATTCGATATATGGCGCCAGAGCAGTTTGTGACTGGACAATCCAGCGTGCAGTCGGACGTGTGGGCGCTCGGCGTCATCCTCTTTGAGCTGGCAACCGGGCGGCATCCTTTTGCTCGTCCGGACGCAGAGGACTTTCAGGCAATCCGCGCGATTCAGTTTTCCGATCCTCCGAATCTTGGCGACATCGTTCCCAGCATATCGGTTGAATTGAAGAGTGTGATTGCGACCTGCCTTGAGAAGAATCCTGCCGCGCGATATGCGTCTGCAGCGGAGGTGCGTGAGGCGCTCAAGACAATCATGAAGGCCAAGCAGCTGGAGACGGGAGTCATTCCCGGCGATGCTGCCGCGAACTTGCCGATGAGCGATGCCGAAGCCGAGAAGCGCGCGACGGGTCTTCTCTCAATGCTGGCAGAGCGGTTTCGCGAGTCGGCTGCCGACAGGCCCCAGCAGAACTCGCTTGTTGTGCTGCCGTTTGCAAATCTTGGTGCAACTGAGGCGGCTCCACTTTACGGTTATGCGCTCGCCGATGCGCTTGCGGCACGCCTGGCTCGCATCCAGGGATTGGTGGTGCGGCCCTCAAGCGCGCTCATGTCGCTGCCCATCTCCCAAATGGATCCGCTTACCGTCGGGCGGAAACTGCTTGTCTCTTATGTGCTTGCCGGTAGCTTTGTACGATCTGAGACGGGATTTGATCTGAACTGGCAGTTGCTGGACGTGAGTTCCCAGAGTGTGCGATCAGGAGGCGCCATGCAAATCGCATCTCTGGACCTGATTGCGGTTCAGACTGAGATATCGAATGAGGTATTCGCTGCCCTCCACGGCCTCGGGCCGGGCGGCGGAATGGAGGTGGCACCATCGGATACGCCGCGCACTGCGCCGCTTCCCGGCCAGGTGAGTGAAAAGTATTTGCAGGCTCGTGCGCTGCTCAGCTCGTTCATGGTTCGTACCGGAGCACGTGCCGATTTGGATCGAGCGCATGCGCTGTTCAGCAGCGTGACGCAAAAAGACCCGCGATTCGCCGCCGGGTGGAGCGGATTCGGAATTGCCGAGCTGCAATATGTGCGGCACGGATTTGGCGGGCAGATTCACGTCATGCATGCGCGCCGTGCCTTCGACGAGGCGCTTAAACTCGATCCGGGATCAGTCGAAGCCAATCTCTATCGCATTTATATGCTTCTTTCGCGTGGAGAAAAGGAGTCTGCCAGGCATGGCATCTCCAATCTTCTGGTTGCGGCGGCCAACGACTGGAACGTGCACATGGTTGCCGGGCTTGCGCTGCGCGGCGATGGCATGTACGAGGAAGCACTCAGGGAATTCAGCTCCGCGCTCAAGTTGAATCCGGCGAATGCTGCGATTCTCTATAACCATCGCGCTCGCGTTTACCACTATCAAAATCAGATTGAACTGGCGGGAGATGAACTCGCCAAAGGCCTTGCGCTGGAGCCACGTCATCCGCTGCTGCGCACATCGTTCGGATATCAACAGATGAGGATGGGCCAACTGCGCGCGGCAATCGAGACGCTGGAAAGCGTGATTGAGGATGACGCTTCCATGCGCATCGCCGTGCCGACGCTAGCCATGTGTTATGTCCAGGTGGGTGAGCGCGAACGGGCTGCAGGCTTGCTCAAAGATGAAACGCTGGCCGCAGCCGAAGCGGACAACGAGATGGCGTATCGGCTGGCTTCCTACTTTGCCGCGGAAGGGGACTCGACTGAGGCGCTACATTGGCTGCGCCGTGCCATTTATCTGGGGAACGAAAACTATCCGTGGTTCCAGAAGAATCCCGCATGGAACAACCTGCGCACAAACGCAGATTTCGAGCGGATTCTGGAAGACCTGAAGAAAAGCTTCCGGCGCAACCAGAAGACGTGGAAGCGACTTCTGGAGCAGGTTCCTCCGGGCGGCGACTAAGGCAGTGAACCGATTCTGCAATCCAACGTTGCGGCAGCAGGTGGCTTTCCGTTGAAGAGGCCACCTGCCTTCGAGATTCGTTGAGGAGGATGCCGCGTCCTCTGGCAGATCCGCGTTTTGGAAGGCCACGGCGCGAATCTGCCGCAAGCAACTCCCAATCAGAGAATCCGCTCATAGGGCCGATAGACGGGCTCCCACGCATAGGCGCGCAGCTTTTCACGGAGTAAAGTGGGCTCATCGATCTCCGCGATACCCTCTGCGATGGCCTGTCTGCCCACCGCCTCGGCTACGACGAGACTCACCCTACGCGATTCCGCTATGGGAGGCAGAAGCGGTTCATCACTCTCCTGCGAAGCTGGCGAAAGGCCTGCAAGCGCCTTGGCCGCGGCCATCATCATGGCATCGGTGACGCGCCGCGCCCGGCTGACGAGAATCCCAAGCGCAAGTCCGGGGAATATGTAGGAATTGTTGACCTGCGAGATTGGAATGACGCGTTGATTCATCTCAACCGGTGGAAAGGGGCTTCCCGTCCCGATGATTGCGCGCCCCTCGGTCCATCGCAACAGATCGGCAGGAATTGCCTCCGACTTCGAAGTTGGATTGGACAGGGGAAAGATGATGGGGCGCCGGGTCTTTGCCGCCATGATGCGTACGATCTCCTCAGTGAATGCGCCTGCCTGCGCTGAAACGCCAACAAGGACGGAGATGGGCGCATTGCGCATGACTTCGAGCAGGGAGATATCCTGTGCCCCAGAGGTTTTCCAGCTTTCAACTTCTGCGCGCTTGCGGAGCAAGGCGGCCTGACCGATTCGAATGCCGCGACAGCCTTCCACGAGGAGGCCATAGCGATTGAAGGCATAGAATCGGTTCCGCGCCTGTTCCTCAGAGAGACCTTCTTCGCGCATGGCGCTTACGAGCAGGTTAATAATGCCGATGCCGGCGGATCCAGAACCAAACATAGCGATGGTTTGATCTTTCAGAGGCACGCCGGTGGCACGCATGGCCGCAAGCAGCGTCGCCGTTGTGACGGCTGCGGTTCCCTGAATGTCGTCATTGAATGTGCAGAGGCGGTCCCTGTAACGATCCAGCAGATTCAAGGCATTCTCGCCTGCGAAGTCCTCCCATTGCAGCAGGATGTGCGGCCAGCGCTTTTGCACCGCGGCAACAAAGGCCTCGACAAAGGCATCGTATTCCGGGCCGCGGATGCGATTGTGCTGCCAACCCACATAGATGGGGTTATTGAGAAGAGCTTCGTTGTCGGTGCCTGCATCGAGCAGGATGGGCAGGCAGTGCTCAGGAGGAATGCCGCCCAGGGCCGTGTAGAGCGCCATCTTCCCGATGGGAATTCCCATGCCTCCGGCGCCTTGGTCGCCGAGACCCAGAATTCTCTCTCCATCACTCACGACAATGCAGCGGATGTCATCGTAGGCCGGATCGGAAAGGATCTGCTCGATCCGATGCTGGTTTGGATAGCTGATGAAGAGGCCGCGCGCCCGATGCCAGATTTCACTGAAGCGCTGGCAGCCTTCGCCCACGGAGGGCGTGTAGACGATGGGCAGGAGTTCTTCAATGTGGTGGGCAATCAGGGAGTAAAAGACCGTCTCCGTCGTGTCCTGGAGATCACGCATAAACGAGTATTTGGCAAATGCATTGGGTTGGGCATCAAGAGCCTTTTTGCGGCGCTCGATCTGCTCTTCGATCGTGCCAACGTGGGGTGGCAGAAGACCATGCAGTGCAAAGGCATCCCGCTCTGCCTCGGTAAATGCGGTTCCCTTATTGAGTCGAGGATTCAGCAGGAGGTCGCGGCCATACAACCGGGTGTGGAAGACGGCCGGTGCCTCCTGTTCTGTCATGATGGCTGTGCTCATATGGATGTACTCCTTAAACATCCCTCCCAGAACAAGCCGCTCCGGGAGAAACTCCATAAAAGCACACCGAAACCACTTCCTTCCATGGTCTGCATCACATGGATTGTGAGTCAGACCACAAAGGGACACTGAAGCGATATGGACTAACGCTCCTCAATGATCGCCAGATCCCAGGGACCGAGAGTGAGAGTCTGCCCCTGACTGACGGATCTTCCATCCAGCAGGTTGCTGCCCGCGCCATGCGCGTACACGGCCTGCACCTCAGATCCGGAGTAGTTGAAGTAATAATGCAGGCTTTTTCCCAGGTGGTTGACTCCAGACTGTGTGTGAACGGCCGAGGGAAGTTGCTGATCTTGGCCGAAGAGGCCTGCTTCCTGGAGAGCCTGTTTTAGAAGGGCAGTTTGCAGCGTATTTGACAGGTAGGTTCCTTCATAAAGAAGCGTGCCTGAGCCAAACTGGTTTTCCGTGATGGCGGGCCATTTCCCAAAGAAGGGATGATCGTAGTAGGCAAGGGCCCGGGCATGCTCCGGCATCAGGAACTCGGCCCAATACGAAACCTGGTTTGCGCTGCCCGCATGGAAGGGGTCGCCCTTGAGGGCGAGCGGGTGTTCAAGGTTGGAAAACTCCTGATAGCTGAATCCAGCGGCCTCGCGCAAGGGGCCGGGTGCGCGCTCCCAGCGAACCGCGGAGTTCTCATTGGCAAATCCGCTCTTGAACGTCATCACGACGTGGCCGCCGTTCTTGACGTAATCGGCGATGCGCTGAAGCAGTGCGTCATCCGAGATGTAGAGCGCAGGCACAATCAGCACCTTGTAGGCAGAAAAATCCGTGGTCTCCGGAAAAACGAAATCTGAGCCTACGTTGAGGTCGTAGAGCGAGTGGTGCAGTTGCTGGACCAGGGAATCGTAGCCTTCCGGCGTATGCGTCCAACTCCAGGCTGGGACTGGTCCGCCGTAAGGCATAAAGTCGATGGCGTTCGCGGAGTCGCGGCTCCAGAGGATGGCGACTTGATTGTGAATCTGCAGGCCGACAAGATGGGGGCCAATCTTTTGCAATTCATGCGCTGTCCGACTCACTTCAGCATAGGCGCGATTGGGCTCCAGATCGTGCGAAAGAACGCCCTTCCAGTAGGTCTCCTGGTTTGCTGCGATAGAGGCCCAGTGCCAGTACTCCACCATGTTGGCGCCATTGGAAAGATGCGTGTAGACATCTTCCCGCATCTGGCCATCATAGGGCGGATACTGGCCGCGCGAATCCCATCCGATGGTCTGCGCATTGGTTTCAGTGATCAGGAAATTGCTGTGCTTCAACGAGCGGGTAAAGTCCTCTTGCAGGGATTGCAGCGATCCGTCGTAGTGATCCTGAGTCATGTGATAGACATTGTCGGCTGGAATGTCGAGGAAAGCTGCAATGGCTTCTTCATTGACGTCGTGGCGCATCATGCCGCCATAGTCGGTTGTCACAAACTGGCCGGAGCCTGCGCAGGCCCGCACTAACTCGGCCTGCCACTGGAGGAAATTGGTCACCCGCATTTGGCTCCAGCGAGTCCACTCCAGCTTGTAGCCGGTGCTCTGGGCGCCATCTCGCTGCGGCAGATCCTCCCATGTATGAATGTTCTCTCCCCAGTAATTGAGGAACCAGGCTTTACTTAACTCATCCGGAGTGCCGAATTTCTTTTCGAGATAATGCTGGAAGCCGATGAAGACATCTCGATTGTCGGCGTCATAACTTGAGGTTTCGTTATCGAGCTGCCAGCCGATGACGGTGGGATTGTCTTTGTAATGCGCGACGATGTGCCGGATGAGCCGTTCGGCATAAAACCGATAGGCCGGAGAGTCGGTGTCCATGTTCTGGCGCATGCCGTAGGTGTTTTGCAACGGCGGTCCACCGTGCATGTCGGGATTCATTCTCTGAGCGAGAATCTCGGGATGCTCATGGGCCATCCACGCGGGAATGGAGTATGTGGGAGTGCCCAGGATGACCTTAATGCCGGCTTTTCCCATAGCGTCAACGATCCGGTCCATCCATGCGTAATCAAACTGCCCGTCAGCGGGTTCCCACAGGCTCCAGGTCGACTCGCCCATACGAACGACGTTCAGCCCAGCCGCCTTCATCAGCTCGACATCTTTCGTGAGCCGCTGCTCTTGATCGCCTGGCATGTACTCGTTGTAGTAAGCCGTGCCATAGAGCACTGTGGGGAAGTTCAAAGTGGCGCGGACGGCCGCTTTGCGATCAGTCTGTGCGGAGGGCTGCGCGGCACAGGTCGCGAATCCCACAATCAACAGGATGAAAAGAAAAGCTGGAAAGCGTTTGCTGAAAACTGGCATTCATTCCCCTTTCAGATCACACAGGAGGTGACCTGCTCTCGAAAGCCAATGAAAACACGTTTATTCGAAGGTAAGCAAGACGACCTCAGAATGGGTGCCAACGCGCATGGGCGGCCCCCATGTACCGCATCCGCTGGATGTGTAAACCTGAAGCTGGCCATGCCTCTGGAGTCCATAGGTGTAGCGGCCAAAGGCGCGGTGTGTCACCCAACTGAAGGGAAATATCTGGCCCCCGTGGGTGTGCCCGCTCAGTTGGAGGCTCACGCCCGCTTCTTCAATGATGGAGAGCCGGTTTGGCACGTGCTGGAGCAGGACCGATGCGGATCCATTGAGGTGAAGATTCTCCAGGAAGGCCTGCAAGTGGACTGGACGGGTGGATTGGCGATAGGAAATGCCGATTACTGCAAGGCCGTCGACATGGACCATTTCTTCATCAAGAACATGAAAGCCTCCGCCCTGCAGCGCCTTTGCACATCGCAGAGCGCCAGCGAACTCGTCGTGGTTGCCCATTACGCAATAGGTGCCGAGAGGGGGATTGAGAGCGAAAAGCGGCTCCGCGAGCGTCCCAGGATCGGTTTCTCCGCCATCGAAAACATCGCCAGGCAGAAAGATGACGGAGGGGTTCAATTGACGTGCGATGGATGCGATGCGACGGGCAAACCTCTGCCGGTTAATGTTGCCCAGGTGAAGATCGCTCACGACCAGTGCTGTGCGGCCTTTCCAATGGGCAGGAAGATGAGGTAGGCGGACGGTGAGCCGCCGATGCCGGATCCGCCGTGCATCGATGAGACCATAGACACTGACGGCAACTGCCACAGCATCAAGAGTCGCAATGAGCACGGGGCGGACCTGGTGCAGAGTGGACGGAGCGAGCGTCAGTATCAATATGGGATCGACAATCCATGCGAGGCAAGCGGCAAAGAAAAAGAAATTGAAGATGCCGAGCCAGATGGCTGCGATCCAATAGAGGGCATTGACCAGCGTGTTGGCGAATCGGAAGCTGAGAAGAGCCGCGACCACAAAGGTTGACGAGAGCACCAGCAGCGCGACACGAAGGCTTTCATCCTGTCCCGGACTGAGAGTCCACCAGAAATGAGTCCAGGTCAGGTAAAGAAACCAGTGCGCGAGGCATAAAAATATTTGGACCGTTAGAATGCCCAGTACAGGCCACGCTTTCAAGCCGAATCTCCTCAGTCTATTCTGGCACGCGTGGCGCGGGTCCGTCGTCGAGCTCAAGATCCACCCTGCGTGAAACAATGGAGTCATGCGTGCTTTGGGAACAGATGCGATGGGGCTCTACATCTCAGTCCCGTTCTGTCGCTCAAAATGCACCTATTGCAATTTCGCATCTGGGGTTTATCCCGCGAGCGAGCATGCCCGTTATGTAGAAAGACTGGTGCAGGAGATGGAAGCTGCACCAGCCTGGGCAGAAGGCTTTGGTGTGCATCTGCCGCGCGTGGTGGACACGGTTTACCTCGGCGGTGGAACGCCGAGCTTGCTGGAGCCCCAGTGGTTTGATCGCCTGTTTAGCGCCATACGCCATCAATTTTGTCTGGCTCCTGAGGCTGAGATCACGGTGGAGTGCGCGCCTGGTCAGCTGCCGGATGCGACCTTGGCGGCGATGGTTGCGGCGGGCGTGAATCGGGTGAGCCTCGGTGTGCAATCGCTCGTCGACCGGGAAGCTCAGGTGAGCGGACGGCTTCACACGCGTGCCATCGTTCTGAAGGATTTGGATCGCCTGCGTCGCGCGGGTGTTCACAACGTGAATCTGGACCTGATTGCCGGTCTTGCAGGACAGACGACTGCGAGCTGGGACGAATCCCTGGCGGCTTTGTTCGAGACAGGCGTACCGCATGCCAGTATTTACATGCTTGAGGTGGATGAGGACTCGCGCCTGGGCCGGGAACTGCTATCAGGTGGTGCGCGGTACTTTGCCGAGCTTGTGCCAACCGACGATGCAATTGCACAAATGTATGAAACTGCCTTGGATCAGCTAGAAGAGGCAGGGCTGCGGCAGTATGAGATCTCAAACTTTGCGCGGCCGGGTTACACATCGCAGCACAATCTGCGCTACTGGCAGCGGCGCCCCTATCTTGGACTTGGGCTGGATGCGTCGTCCGCGCTTTATGCGAGGCAACAGGATGATTTCGGAACGCCCGGCCCTCTTCCTTTCCTGCTGCGCACCAAGACCACAGAAGACCTGAGAGATTATCTGGCAGGGAGCGAGTTGGCGGAGTTTACGTGGCTTTCGGTTGAGCGGCAGCTGGAGGAAGCCTGGTTTTTGGGACTGCGGCTGACGGAAGGTGTCGATGTCGATGCCCTGCGCCGTCAGTTTGGGCCGGAGCCCATTGCGCAGACGCTGATGCGCGTGGATCACCTGGTGGCGGATGGCCTGCTGGAATCGGACAGCCAGAGGGTTTGGCTGAGCAGACGCGGGCGACTTCTTTCCAACGAGGTCTTTCAGGAGTTTCTCTTCGAGCTGGTATGAAAACCTCCCTCGACCGCTTTGCACCCTGCAGGGTGGCAGCGAATCGGCTGGACTTTACCAGGCGAGAAACTCATCTCCAGCATTCGATGAAAGAAATGCGATGGGCCCGGCAAGTGTCTGGTGCGACATTTTCGCGCAATGAATTGACTCGGGTCCGGCATGCCGCGCGTATTGTAGTGCGGCTTCGGCATCGCGCAAGACAACGACTGGTGATCGCCCGTCACTGCCGGCAATTCCAAAGCAGGCAGAAAGTCGAATCGATGCTCCTGCAACATGAAAGGGAGTCGAGAAGACCTCATTGCGGAGTCTTTCGGCGAGTTTCACCGCGTAGGCCTGGTCACAGCCCGGCAGCGCAGCCAGGAACTCATCGTTTCCGGCGCGGCCCAGCAAATCATAGCTGCGCAGCTGACGCATGACGCGCTCCGCAGTCTGACACAGCAGATCGTCGCAAACCTCGTGCCCCAAGCGGCCATTCCAGTGGCCAAAGTCATCCAAGTCGAAGAGCAGGAGAGCCATTGGGATCTTTAGACGTTGCACGCGGTCCGTTTCGCGGAAGAGCATCGACAAGAGGGTTGCCCGGTTGTATGTACCGGTCAGGGGATCTTTTTGTGCGTTGAGCGCGACGGCTTCGCGGAGAATCTCCAGCTGGCGCATCCGATGAAAGCCGCGGAGGGTGCAGTCGAGGCGAATACGAAAATGGGACATCTGAAGAGTGCGAGGAATGACATCATCGAGCATTCCCGTCGCCAGCGAATCGTGCCATTCGGGAGACTCGTCATCGGCCAACATCACCAATGCAAGCCGGTGCCCATTCGATGAGCGACGGACTGCATGCACCAGGTCTGCTGGCTTCATGCCGGGAAGCAGCGCGTCCAGAAGCCCGAGCGATGGCGGCAGTGGGCCGGCCAGTGCCGCCAATGCCGCTTCTGCGGAGAGCACAATCTGCGCACGCAGCCCGGCGGCCGCGATGATCGGCTCAAAGCAAGCCAGCAAGGGAGGGTCGTTTGATGCGAGCAATATTGTGGGGCCGTTGTTGGAAAACATCTCACCCACCTCCGCCAGGGATAGCATCGGCAAGATCGAGACGAAGATTAGAAGGATCTTAGAGTGGAGTGCAGCACTTTCCTTCGGGCTGAGCATCGCACGGTCCGGGAAAGAGTGCAGGCTCTGGCCAGCAAAATGGAGCTGCCGAAGCAGCTCCATTTCGGGGTAGGTCTGCTTGCGGATCAGTCGACGAAGTCGACCTTCGGCGCGATAGGAATTACGCCGCGCTGGTGGCCAAGCTCCAGGAGCTGGCGAATCGCCTCGCGGCCATCGCTGCCGTAGTCCAGCGTGCGCTCATTCACATACATGCTTACGAACCGGTTCGCGAGAGACGTGTCCAGATCCCGGGCGAACTGCATGGCGTACTCGAGCGCTTGTTCACGATGATCGAGGGCGTGCTGGATGCTGTCGCGCAGGGCCTTGGAGATGATCTTATGCTTCTCGGGGCCAAGGGAGCGGCGAATGGCGTTTCCGCCCAAAGGAAGCACAAGTCCCGTGGTTTCGCGCCACCAGACACCGAGATCGATGATCTTTTTAAGTCCATTCGAAGAGTAGGTCAGCTGCCCCTCGTGGATGATGAGACCCGCCTCGTATTTACCGGCGAGGATTGAGGGAATGATCTGGTCAAACGGGACCGTTTCCGTCTGGATCTGCGGATTGAAAACCTTGAGCGCCAGATATGCCGTCGTCAGTTCGCCAGGCACCGCAACCTTGATGCGTCCCAATTCTTCCGGTGCGAATGCACGGCTGGCGACCACCATGGGGCCGTACCCTTCACCGACGCTTCCGCCGCAGCCCATAAGTGTGTAGTTCTCCTGCACGTATGGGTAAGCGTGAAAGCTGATGGCTGTCACGTCATAAAAGGCTTCCGTCCGGGCGCGCCGGTTCAGCGTTTCAATGTCGCAGAGAGTATGGGAAAAGCGGTACCCCGGGACGCGAATCTTGTTAGTTGCAAGACCGTAGAACATGAACGCGTCATCTGAGTCAGGGCTGTGGGCGATGTTGATGTCTATCAGGTCTTGCGTACCGGCAACTTCAGCAATCGTGCGATTCACGGAATGTACGACTTCCTTTCGGCAGTCAGGGAGCTTCATGGCTTCCTGTTTGGTCTAGAAGATTGGATGCATCTGGCAGACGGTTTGGTTTCGCGAGTGGTGGGAATCCAGCTGGGGGCATATTCCACCTCCCAACTCATTCACTCATTCAATTCTTCCTAATATTCAGATTCTGAATCGGTTCGCTTGGCGGCCGGCAGCAAATCCATGGTCCCGACCGGCACTTCCTCCCCCTGCGTTCCGCGGTGCCGCCAGATGTGACGCGCCATACCCGCGGCCGCAAGAAGCAGCGCACCCAGCGAAGCGAGCAATGCAATCATTAACCAGCGCATCACACAAAAGTCCAGAATACCAGATGGGTAGGCTTATCCGGGCTACCCTTGCGACTTTGGCGCCCTCTACGGATGCTTGACCGTCTCGACCATCCATTCGAGATAACCTGTGCTGCCCGCCTCAATCTGAAGAACTAGAAACTCGGGTGTTTGGTAGCCATGGAGAGACTGGATTCTTGATTCGAGGTTCGGAAGCAGCTCGGCAAGGGTCTTGATAAGAATCAGGGTCTCCTGTGCGGATTCAACTTCGCCATGCCATCGATAAATTGAGAGTGCGCCGGGCAGGCAGGTGGCGCAAGCGGCAAGTCGCTCATCCACAACGGTGCGGGCCAGTTGCTGGGCTTCCTCCCAACTCGAGGTGGTCGTCATGACGATGCGTGCCTGAGATGCAGCTTGGAGCATGGCTTTCTTTCAGCCGACAGTGTAACGCCTGGGATTCCTGAAGGAAACAATCCTGGCATTTCTTCCAGTGCCTGCTTGCCGAGTCCGATTTGGTGAGGCAGTATGGACTTTACGGCCTTCAGACCAAAGCGATGGAGTAAAAGGATGAGCTCAGTCATCAAGTTCGGGACATCAGGTTGGCGTGCAATCGTGGCGGATGAGTTCACGCTGGCGAATATTCGACTGGCGGTGGCGGGGATTGCCGCCTATGTGAAGACGCAGCCGGCACCCCACCGCGTGCTGGTGGGCCGCGATCCGCGGTTCCTCGGGGAGGCCTTTGTCACAGAGGCGGCGCGCGTCTTGTCATCCGCAGGCGTGACTCCCATTGTGATTCCCGACGCAGCGCCCACTCCGGCGATCGCCTATGCAGTGCGTGAGCAAAAGACGTCAGGCGCCATTAACTTTACGGCATCACACAACCCGCCGGAGTACAACGGGATCAAGTTCTCCACGCATGACGGTGCGCCGGCGCTTCCGGAGGTGACCGGGAAGATAGAGGCAGCCATCGCGGAGCTTGGCAAAGGTGGCGGAGGTGGAGTGCCGAGCCCCTTCGTCGAGACGTTTGAGACGCTGGATGTGAAGCCTGCTTTTCTGAAGCGCCTTGCCGAGCTGGTGGATCTGAAGGCGATCGCAAAATCGGGAATCAAAGTGGTGTACGACCCGTTCTGGGGAGCCGGACGTGGATACAGTACGGATTTGCTTCGCGACGCCGGTGTGGCGGTTGAGTCGGTGCATGACTACCGCGATGTCCTTTTCGGCGGCCATGCGCCCGAGCCGGATGACCACTTGCTTGGCGACGCCAAAGCGAAGATGAAAGAAATCGGCGCTCAAATTGGAATTGCAACGGACGGAGACGCTGATCGCTTTGGGATTTTGGATGCAGACGGAACCTTCATCCAGCCCAACTACGTCATCGCTCTGCTCTTTGATTACCTCGTGGAGACGCGCGGTTGGAAGAATGGTGTTGCCAAGAGCGTGGCCACCACCAATCTGGTCAATGGCCTCGCCGAATACCACAAAGTTCCGCTCTACGAAACGCCCGTTGGGTTCAAGTACATTGGGGAGCTGATTATTGCGGATCGAATTGCGATTGGTGGCGAGGAATCGGCAGGGCTGACGATCCGCGGTCACGTGCCGGAGAAAGACGGAGTGATTGCCGGTCTGCTCGCAGCCGAAATGGTTGCCACACGAGGAAAGAGCCTGAGTGTTCAATTACGGGAACTTTTTGCCAAGGTTGGTTCCTACTATCCAGTTCGAGAGAACTTCCGCTTGACCCCGGAGCGCAAGGCCGCGTTCACTGAGAAGTTGAAGGCAGATCCGACGGAGCTGAGCGGCCGGAAGGTGACCAAGGTTGTGCGGACGGATGGAATGAAGTTGATTCTCGACGATGGATCCTGGGTTTGCTATCGGCTCTCTGGTACGGAGCCGGTGGTGCGGGCGTACACCGAGGCCCGCAGTGAGAAGGATATGAAGGCTCTGCGTACTGCCGCAGAAGCATTTGTGCTGTCGTAGATGGTTTCGGAATGAGCTTAGATCACGAGCGGTCTCAATCCAATCAGCCTCAGGGGCTCGCGCAGCTCTCACTGCGCGAACGCGCGCTTGAGATGGTACAGCAGGTGTGGAGGCCCGCCGGCACACTGGTGGCTTTTGCGCTTGCCATGCTATTTGGATGGGGCGTTGTGAATGGCAAGCATGGCCTTTCCGCTTGGGAACAGCAGCGCACGCAGGACCGGCATCTACGCCAGGAAATCCAGGACCTGCAACAGGAAAATGCGAGGCTGCGCGATCACATCCAGCACCTGAAGACTGACCCTGATGCAATTGAACATGAGGCGCGTGAGCAGTTGCATTATGCGCGCCCGGGTGAGGTGATCTACACCCTGCCCGCAAATCCGCAAGCTCAGCCCACGAATGATGGCAAATAGTTTCTTTCAGCCTTGACCGGGAACTTGGCCGGATCCATTCCGTGCGGCAGGTTAAAAGTCAATATGTCCGCGCACTGAGCCGACCCAGGCTGGGCCGCGGTCCCGGTTGTAGCCGGGATCGTCAATATGTTGCACGTCGACGGCATAAAACAGGCCGCGCCACGCATGCCAGTTGTAATAGCTTTCAACGATGTTTTCGCGGCCGTAATTCAGCCTTCCATCGCCGAGCAGAAACCCAAGGCCGCCATCGCGAAGGTAGTTCTGATGATCTCGTTTAATGGCGTTGGACACAAATGCGACACCCACCTTGTCCAAAGGGCGATGCCAGCGGAGGCCAGCAAGGTCAGCGCCGAATTCGACAGTTTGATCCACCTCAGTGTACGCAAAGGATTCGTGCTGCCCCTCGTTCCAGCCGAATCGGCCAAAGGCACGCAGTGAGTCCGTCAACTTCTGCTCGTTGTTTACGCCAAATCCAAATTTGAGGGCGCCAAAGTGTTCATGCTGCGTAATCTCCGGCGTGGAGTCCGCGCCGGAGAGGAACGCCTGGACAGCTTCTCTGTAATTTCCCATGTGGGCACGGTTGGCATAGAAGAGCACGCGCGTCGTGCCCCCTCGATGCGATAGGAAACCGCGCCGCAATTCAAACTCACCATTCTGTCCATGTGCGCGGCTAAAGGCCCAGTCGAGTGAAAGGCCATTGGCGACGGTTGGCATCGCGAAGAGCCCATAGCGAATGCTCCACAGCCGATCGTCGTACTCGGCCATTCCGCCGACGGTGTATCCGCGCGTGTCGGCGGCATAGTCCCATGCGCCGTTGTTGTCTACCGTCCAGTTCATGAACTGCAGATGGCTGTCCGATCCGACATCGTTGATGTCGAAGAAATCGGGCAAGCTGAGCTTGCCGATTCGGAACTCAAAGCGCCGGACGGGAACATTTGGAGCCAATGCAAAGGGCCCTTGCAGCTGGGACACGGTTTCGCCGGTCAATCCGATGACCTGATGAATCTGATAGCGGGCGATATATGGGGTCTCACTCAGATAGGGATTTCGAACGACGTCCAGGTTCGTGAACCCGGCCAGCCCGAGCGCCTCGCTCAAACCGCGACCTGCGGCGTCTTCCATGTCAAAGATGAAATCCGTGTTGTAGCGGACCGAATGGCTACGACGCAGACCCGTAAAGAGCGTGGAGACGCTGGAGGTTTTGTATTCCGCCGAGTTGCGAAAGCTGTTGGCGCCCTGGTAGGGAGAATGGAAAGGCAATCGCCCCTGAAAGATTACATTGGCCTGGCCGGAGACCCAGTAGAGACCG
>JAJYAE010000342.1 GCA_021779695.1 Acidobacteriota bacterium
CAGTGCGCTCGACGACGCGAGAAGCGAGAATGCCGATGACGCCGCGATGCCAGCCGTCGCCGTCGAGAACCAGGAGCCGTTCGGCGCTGAGTCCGGGCTCGGCGGCGAGGCGGCTTTCAATGGCGGTGAGCGCAAAAGCCTCCGTATCGCGTCTCTCGCGGTTGAGGCGTTCGAGCTTGGCGGCGATTTCGCGTGCGCGGGCCATATCGCGCGTGGTGAAAAGCTCGACGACATCGGAGGCAACGTCCATGCGGCCAGCGGCGTTGATGCGGGGCGCAAGCCGGAAGGCAACATCGAATCCGCTGATCGGCTTCGCGGCTGGGTCCAGCATGGCTGAGTCGAAGAGCGCGCGCAGCCCTGCGCCAACGGGCTTGCGCAACTCGCGCAGCCCCAGAGCGGCGATGACGCGATTCTCTCCCTTGAGCGGCACGGCATCGGCAATGGTGGCGATGGCAGCCATTTTAAGAAAGCTGGGGAGAGTTTTTTCCCGCGTGCGCTGCGGGTTATTGCGTTCGAGGAGGGCCTGTGCGAGCTTGAAGGCGATGGCGGCGCCGCACAGGCTCTTTTCCGGGTAGGCGCAGCCGGGCTGATTGGGGTTGAGGATGGCAAGCGCGCTGGGGAGCGACTCATGGGCCTCGGGAAGATGGTGGTCGGTGATGATGAGGTCCAGGCCGAGGCGGCGTGCGGTGTCTGCTTCGGCAAAGGCGCGCATGCCGGTATCGACGGTGAGGACAAGGCGGATTCCAGCGGTGTGTGCCTCTTCAAGCACGCTGGACTGTAGGCCGTAGCCCTCGCGAAGGCGGTGGGGCACGTGGAAGCGCACGAGGCCGCCGAGCATCTCGATGGTTGTCTTGAGCAGCACGACGGCGGTGGTGCCGTCGACGTCGTAATCTCCGTAGAGCAGGATGGGCTCGCTGTGGGCGATGGCATGCTCGATCCGGTCGACGGCGGCTTGCATGCCGCGCATGAGAAAGGGATCGTGCATCTGGTCGATCTCAGGGTTCAGAAAGGCAAAGGCCTCAGCGGCAGAGAAGATGCCGCGGGCGGCGAGCAATTCTGCGAGCACGTGGGGGAGGCGGGCGTCACGAGCGAGGGTATCTGCCTGCTCAGGATGCTGCCTGGCGAGAACCCAGCGCTGGCGCGGAGCCGCGGTGGTGTTGCTCATGGCGCCTGCAGGGTTCACCGGGCTTATTCGTCCTCGTCGTCCAGGTCTTGCTCATGATCGTCGATGACGATGTCGTGGAAGTTATCCATTTCTTCCAGCAGGGATTGAAATCGCTCGTACCAGTCGGTGGTGGTTTCGTGGAGAAAAGCCATCCCCTGGTAGACGAAGCCGAGCTGGATGTAGCCGACCATGCCGGTGTATTTGCGCAGCAGCTGCGCTTCGACCAGTTCGGAGGCTTCTTCGTCGGGGTAGTTCATCTCGTTGGCTTCATCAATGAGGGAGTCGAGATCATTCCGATCGAGCGTCATCTCACTGAAGGTGATGAAGGGCGCGCCGACATGCTTGGCCATTTCGACAAAGTCTTTCCAGGCATCCGGGTTGCCCTGACTCTCCCAAAGGACAGAAGGGATGTCTTCCGTGACGTACCCGGGCAGGCGCTTCAGGCCGTGCCCTTCGATGAAGGCGATCATGTCGTCTTTGAGCGATAGCAGGTTATCCGAACTCATATCCAAACCATCATTTTCTCAGATGCGGGCGGCCGGGGTTGTGGAAACGATGCGGCGCGGGGAAGAGATTAGTCTGGAAAGAGGTCGGATTTCAAGAGGAGAATATTTTGCCAGGATTTGAACGGCACGTTTTTGTTTGCCACAACACGCGGCCGGAAGGGGCACCACGGGTTTCCTGCACCGCCGATGGAAAGAGCGATCTGCATGCGGCTTTGCAGCAGGAACTAAAAGGCGCAGGGCTGGGCAAAACAGTAAGGATTAACAAGTCCGGCTGCCTGGACCAGTGCGAGCACGGGCCGATGATGGTGGTGTATCCGGAGGCGGTTTGGTACGGGAACGTGCGGCCGGAAGATGCGGTGGAGATTGTTCGGGAGCACCTGGTGGGTGGTCGGCCAGTGGAGCGTCTTCGCGTGGCCGAAGGCTGCCTGAACGCGGAGAATTGTCCGCATCGGGGATAAGATGGGCGCGGCATGACCTTTGTACCAGGCGCGAATGGGGATTCCTCTGATTTTGAGTGAATTGTGATGAACCCTCTGCCGATAGGGGCGGTGTGGAGGGGCCACTATGCGCAGATGGGAGTTCTTTCTGGTAGCGGGGATGCTCGGAATGACGGGCCCCTGCCTGCGTGCGCAGACGGATGACGCGATCAAGGTGGCGTGGCAGGTGAGTCTGCCGGTTGATTTGCCGCCTGGGGCGGGGTTTCTTTGCCGGGCCAGGATTCTACCGGCAACAGGAGTGGATCCAGGCAGCGGCAATATGCAAGATGCGACGTCAGCCGGCGAGCAGAGTGGGCGGGTTGTGCAATGCGCGGTCGAGGTGCCGGTTTGGTGCAATGAGCAACGGACCAACTGTGCGGCATGGCTAAGCACCGAGGTGGATGCGCTGGAACCGGAAGCGTCTGGATTCCGGCTGCTGAGGCTAGCCTCGGATACGGTTCCGCTGCGGCCGAGGGAGGGTACAGTGACGCCGGCGGTCCTCCGGCATTAGGGTGTGCAAGCGACGTGGCGGCAAGTTGCGAAGGTGGCTGCATCGAGGAGGTGTACAGGTGGGCGGCCCATGCAGTATCCTCATTTTTTAGCCCATGATATTTTCCCGCGAGTACATCGGATACCTTGCCCGCCGCACGGTCAAGCATCTGATCGACGCCAAGATGATCACCACAAGCGACTTGAAGGGGACTGAGTCGAAGGTGACTGAGGGGTTGATCGACGAGTTGTCGCTTGAAGACCGCATCAACGAAGAGGTGCGCGTAATTCTGGAGGCGTACTCCGAAGAGATGCGCAAGACCGGGGCGCAATACGCTGAAATGTTCAAAAAGGTGAAGACCGAGCTGGCGCGCAAATATAAGGCGGTGCTATGAGGATCAGCCGCGACAAGCTGAACAAACTGGCGCACACGGTCGCTGATACCTTGGCAGACGTTGACGCGGTCGGTTTTATGGAGGATCGCAACACTATTCGCCAGGAAGCACGCAAGGCGCTGGAAGAGCTGCTGGCCGAGGAGTCGAAGATCGATGCGGCTGCGCGACAGAAAATTGCTTCGCAGCGGAAGATCATCCTGGAAGGCTCGCAGGAGTGGGAGATTCTTTATCGCAAGTACTACAACGATGAAGTAAAGAAGCTAGGCATCTAATGCCGGGGTGCGCGTAAGCCTTTGGCAGAGCAAGCGGTTTTTTGTTAGACTCAGGGAGTGGCCGGTTCCGGCCTTCCCCCGCATAATGTGGCGCTATCGTCTAGGGGTTAGGACGTGAGATTCTCAATCTTAAAACACGGGTTCGATTCCCGTTAGCGCTACCAGTTCATCGTTTGGGGCATTTCCTCTCATTTCAGAATTCCATACTTAGATTCCAATGTTCGATCGTCAGAGCCGGTGAGGTGCTGAGCGATTTCTTGCGTACCAGTCTCGGGCTGCGAGTCGGCCATATCAGAACTTTCGTTCAATTCAAGAAAGAGGTCGCGGGATGCATTGCGCGTCCTCAAAGACGATTGCTTTGGCGGAAGGCCCAGGGTTGAATCGGCAGCTTCGCAGGCCCGGAACGCGGAGCACCCTGGCAACCAAAGTCAATGCCGCATCAGCGCTTCGCTTGCCCCTGGCGAGGTGTTTGAATGACATCGAGGCCTTGCGAAGCGCTTACTTCGGTCAACGCACCGTAACGACCACGCGCTGGTAGCGAGTCAAGGCAGGCGTTCCATTGTCGGTTCCTTCCAGGATGACGTCGATCGTCTGACCTGTCTTTGCGTCGTCCGGCACACGAAACGCAGTTGTCAGCGCTGATGGATTGGAGAGAGCAATGTCGCCCGGATATGTGCCGGCGTCGTTATACTGCCACCACGTTACGCTCACCGCGTTGTGATCGGGATCGGAAACTTCTCCCCGCAGCTGAACTGTGGCGCCAGGCGCAGCGGAAAAGGCCAGCGGTCCCTTGATTCTCACTCGAGGCGGGTGATTCGCATCGCTATATCTCGGTGTGACAGACCAAAGCATCCGCGCTGCCAGGTCATTCTCCGCCGCAGCAAAGAAGCGTGCAGCAATCGCCGCCGTTCGCGGCGGCACCGGCGGGAAATGAAAACTCGAGTAATCGATGGATTGTTTCTTTTGCGGAATGCTCGCCGTATTTGTGCCACTGCCGGCTGGCGCCAACCCGCGGGCTATGCCCGAGGCGTCGATAGGTGCAACAGGCGGAGGTGGACCAAAGAACGAGGGCATTTTGACGCCAGGATGCATCCATCCTCCCCATCCTCCCCACTGCGGATTCTCGTATGCACGCAGGCCATTTGCGATCAGATTGAGGAATGTAGGTGTATCGCCCTCACCCAGGAAGGATCCCTTCGGCTGCGGCGGCATCCAGACCATGTACCCCTTCTGCTTGAGTTGGTCGCTCGTGTAGCCTGCG
>JAJYAE010000343.1 GCA_021779695.1 Acidobacteriota bacterium
TGATGTATGCTTCTGACAGAAGCTCACATGAAACGGCTTACGGAATCCATTCTCGAAGAAGTAGCCAAGCTGCCCGAAGGCACACCGATCACGGCCAAAATGTGGCTTCACCTTGGGAATCGGGCGGCTCTCGACCAGACACTTTCTCGGCTGGTCCGTCGCGGCAAACTCCTGCGTGCCGGACGAGGTGTGTATGTCGCTCCCGTCGCCAGCCGTTTCGGGAGCCGCGCTCCGGCCGCACAGAAGGTAGTCGAAGAACTGTCCATGCGGCGAGGGGAAACGATTGTTCCTTCCGGGGCGAACGCGGCCAATGCTCTCGGTTTGACAACACAGGTGCCGACTCGAACGGTCTATCTCACGTCGGGACGAAGCCGCAAGATCACCTTGGGCAAGCAGATCATCCATTTGCAGCACGCACCGGCGTGGCAGCTCACGCTTGCCAAAGAGCCAGCCGGGGAGATTGTTCGCGCTCTCGCCTGGGCCGGTCCCGAAAGGGTCAACATGGCGTTGAAGGAGATTGAGACCAAGGTGCCCCAATCAGAGTTCCAGCGGATCTCCCAGCAAATTTCTCTTCTGCCGCTGTGGATGGCAACCGCGTTAAGTCAGAGGGCGCAATATGCCTGAGAGCTTCTTTCATCTGAATGCTAAAGAGCAGGAGGAAGCTCTTCAGGTAGCTGCATCTGCCTCGGGCCGACCTCCTCATCTTCTGGAAAAAGATATTTGGGTCGTATGGGCGCTGTCGGTGCTGTTTGAGTCCCCGCTTGGCTCCCATCTCGTATTCAAGGGAGGCACGGCTCTTTCCAAGGCATACAGGGTTATCCGGCGATTCTCCGAGGATGTTGACCTCACATACGATATTCGCGCGCTTGCCCCTCAACTTGTCGGAAATCTCCAATCCGGCCTAGACGTGATTCCTCCCAGCAGGAGCCAGGAAAAGAAGTGGACCGACTCTATCCGCAAAGAGCTTCTTCCAGCGTGGATTCGCGACCAGGCGTACCCCATTATTCAAAAGGGACTTGAAGGACTCGAAGCGGCGACGTGCCACTTTACCAACGAATGTATCTTCATCGATTACAAACCCGTCGTCGCAGCATCCAGCTACGTCCGGCCCAGGGTCATGCTCGAATTCGGGGCGCGCTCGACCGGAGAACCCGCCAAGGTGCATGAAATCCGGTGTGACATCGAGGAACACATCCCGGATGTTTCGTTTCCTGTCGCCAGGCCGCGAGTCATGGAACTAGCCCGTATATTTTGGGAAAAGGCGACCGCTATTCACGTGTACTGCGCACAGGGCGGAGTCGGCCTTCACGACCGATTCTCTCGGCATCTGCATGACCTCATGCGGCTTGAGGAAGCAGGATTCATAGACCAGGGCATGCAGGCGCGGGACATCGCGGAAGCAGTTGCTCTCCACAAAAGTTCATTCTTTATTGAGAAGGACTCAGCCGGAAATCGAATCGATTACGCCGCTGCTGTTCGTGGCGCGTTGTGTCTTGTGCCTGAAGGACAAGCAAGAGAAGCACTGCGGGCTGACTATCAGCGAATGGTGGATGATGGACTTCTGATGGAAGATGCCGAGCCCTTCGACCATCTGATCGAGGCGTGCAGGAAAATCCAAGGGAAAGCCAACGAAGTCCAGTATCCCAATGACATTCAGCGCCACTCATAAAGCAACGCCACATTTACGGCAGTTTTTTTGTGCAAAGTTGCGGTGTGCAAGGCGGATTACGGAAAATCCGCGAACAGCTCTCTTGGTGACACGGAAAGCGCCTTCGCCAGTTTGACGATGTTTTCCAGAGCAACATTCCGCTCGCCGCGCTCAATCCCGCCGACGTAATTGCGATGCAGGCCGGCCCGTTCGGCCAGCTCCTCCTGCGAGTAGCCCCGCTGATCGCGGAGTTGCCGTAACCTGGAGCCGAATCGAGACTTAACAGAGCGTGTCGCCACACTCCTATGCTTGAACTTAGACCACTATGAGTCTACACATGATGAGTGTGATATTTTGGACGAGCGGACTGTCACGCTCCGCTCACGGCAACGGAGTAAAATTGCGGAATTACAGGTCTGACAGCCATTGATCTCGGGCGAGAATCTAACAAAATTGAGGATGAGTCCATGCAGGGCAACTACATCGAGTGCCCGGAGCTTGCGGGCAAGACGATCCAGACATTCCGTATCCACCGGGACGCCGGAGATGGAACCAACGTCGAGATTCAACTTACAGATGGAACCAGCTTTTCCTGTGTTCTGAGCATCAAGCCCGGAGTGAATGCCTCCTTATATAGAGGAGGCGTTGGAACTCCCGAAATTCTTTTCTGTCACGAGTTCTAAGCCCGCCAAGCACCGAAAAGCAGCGCGTTATTCCTAACGTGCATAACGCGCTGCACGGAATTCATTGGACGCGGCATCGGTTCCGCCCTAACTTTGCGCCATGGCTGACCCACACGGTCAGCGGAGGTGCAAAGTGAATCGAGTCCGCCGTCTCTTCCGATCCGATGCGAGCAGCAATCGGCTACCAATTCCACCCGGCGTCCGCCGCGTACAACCCTTCCTGAAGAACACACTCTTCCCGGCCATCCGTACGGTGGCTCCCACCCTTCTTGCGCTCTCTCTGACGAGCGTTGTCCACGCCCAGGGAACGATGGACTTCTCCGGGGCGACCACGTTGATGTCAACCTTCAAAACTTTCGCCATCTATGCGGGCGCAGTCATCTGCTTCGGCGGACTGATCTTTGCCGGAATCCGCATGATGAGCGGACGTTTTCAGGACGCTATCCCAGGGCTCTTCGGCGCGCTGTTTGGCGCGGGAGTTCTCGGCTGGGGAGCGGGCTGGATTGGCAGCCTCACTGGTCAGACCATGCAGTAGGAGGCGGCCATGACCAAGCGGGGAGAACCGTTACCAATCAATCAGGCGCTTAATAGGCCACGAGCCAAACTTGGACTCGACCTCAGTGCATGGATGGCGATCGTATTCGTCTGCGTAACGGTTTTCCTCGTTGGGTTCCGCATGGTGGCGATGATCGCCTTTCCCTCGCTCGCCGTAAGTGCATGGCTGATCGTCCACAAACATCCCAAGATGTTCGAGCTTTGGGGCTTGAGCCTGAGCCAGAGGTCCTACTATGACCCGCGTAAACGCTGAGCAATTGAAATACACGCCGTGGTTCGCCAAGGCCGGGGCTGCGTGCAGCATCATCCCGATTGCACGGTTCGTCAATGACCGGATTTTCGCGCTCAAGGGCGGCGGTTACGGCTGCATGTTCTCGCTCGCCGGCATTGACGAAGAGGGATTGACCGATCAGGAACTCGAAGCACAGATGCGGTCGATTGAAGGCGCGCTGCGCGGCCTTCCCGAAGGATCGTGCCTATACCAGTACACGCGCGTCCGGTCCGGCTGCGATCTGCCAAGGAAAGCGCATTACACGACTCCCGTCACGCAGGTTTTCGTGAACGAAAGATTGGACTTTCTCGCAAAGACGGCGGCCTTCAGGCGCATTGATCTGCATTGGTGCCTGACGCTGGAAACGCCCAAGGCGGCCTTTGCGCGCAAACCCCAGGAACACGTAGCCGATACGACGAGGATGCTGGTCGATCTTGAGAAGACCGCCACGCTGCTTGAGGGGCATCTCTGCGGCTCGCTCGGACTGAAGCTGCTCGACAAGAACGCCGCTTTTCAGTTCTTCAGTTACCTCTTCAACCTCGAAGAGTGGGCCAGTCGAGACAAATTGTCCGCCGATGACGGTGTGGACCGGCAAATCGTAAAAAGTCCTGTTGCGTGGCATAGCGATCATCTCACCATAGGTCGCAGATATGTCCAGATGTTCTCGCTGAAGACTACGCCGGAGGTGTCGCGGCCCTGCCTGTTTTCCGGCCTCACGACGCTCGATTGCGACAACATCCTTTGCTCGACATGGCGACCCAAGTCCACCACCGCGGCGCGCAGCGAGATCGACGCCCAGGAAAAGTTCATCTCGTTTTTCAAAGTCGGCGTTCTGACGCGCGTGATGAGCGGACACGATTTCGCTTCGCTTGAAACCGGCGCAGGCGCACGCGCCGCCAACACGCAGGTCGATGACTTGGGCGAAGTCATCCGTTCCCTCGATAAGAAGGCACAGGGCGAATACGGGCTTCGCTTCCTTGTGGTCGCGCGTAGCGTGGACGAGCTGCGCGGCATCGCGCCCGCCGTGCATCGCGTCTTCGTCGATGCGCGGGCACAGGTTATGGAGGAAACGCTTGGGAACCTGTCGGCCTTCTATGCGATGTTTCCGGGCAACCACAAGTTCAACGTATTCCCCATGTGGCTGGCGGAAGACCACCACGCGCGCCTGGCTTCGATCTTCGCTCCGAACTTGGGCCATCCGTCTTCCGAAGATCTCGACAACGAATACCTGAACATCTTCGAGACGCGCACTCGGACGCCGTTTTTTCAGGACGTGTATGTGGACGGCGTGCGCGTCATGCTCATTCTCGGGCCGACAGGATCAGGCAAAAGTGTGCATGGCAACCTGGCTATCGCCCACGAGCAGAAATATGGTGGTTTCACCTACATCTTCGACAGATC
>JAJYAE010000344.1 GCA_021779695.1 Acidobacteriota bacterium
GACCACGGCGTTGCGGAGTATTCGATAGAACCAGGCAACTGAGTTCTCCGTGTCGCGCAGCTGCGCGCCGCGGTCGAGGGCCTTGACATACGCGGCCTGGAGGATGTCTTCGGCTGTCCCCGCATCCGGAACGCGATTCCGCAAGAACTGCAGGAAACGACCATGCTGTGCGGCAAGATCTGCCGTGGTTCTCAGGGTGACGTTCTTACTCGATTTACTCACTCTAGCTCCGGTTTGCCGGTTGAGTGCTGTGCTGGTCATGATGAGTGATGCCGGGAGCTTGGCTCGGAGCCGCACTTCCCGGCCTCCATTGTTACGCCTTCAGCGTCGAGCACGTGCAGTTGGTGCAGGCACAGGGCGGCGGACAACCGCATCCTCCGTCCCCGCAATTGCAGGCGCCGGCTGCACAGGAGCAGCTTTGGCTGAGATGGGTGGCTTCAGGTTTCCGGTTCATGGACTGTTCTCCTTTCCTCTGTCTGTACTGACGCCCGAGGGTAGGGAATCTTACAGTCGGGTGCAGTCGCCAAAGCTTGCGGCCAACCATCATAAAGCGGCGGCTAGCCAGGTGCATCAAGCAATTTGCGCGAATAGCCCGATGAAGAATCCTGGCGCCGTCCTCCCCTCTCAATGCGCGATAAATCGCAAAGCACTCGCCGAGCCGGTTTGATAGCGAAAAGTCGGCATCGCGCCATCCTTAGTGTGGCAAGCGTCGAAGACAATGTTTTCGGCCTCATTCCGTCTCACTAGGCGCACACCAGAATCGGGCTGTGATGAAATCCTGCGGGGTGCACCGGGCTGGGTCGACTGATGGCCAGTCAGTCGGCATGTGTACCGGCTATTGCCGTGGGCACAGCATGTCGAGCTCTCCAGAGCCCTTCCAAGACCTACCAGGAGTTAAGCGCTGCAAACGCCTGATTGAGTTGACGCTGAAGGTCGCAGTCTTTCCTATTTCTCAAACAGGTGTAATTAAGAGGATGATCGGGACAAGGAGCATTTGCTGCAGGAATGCGTCTTAACAGGGTAGGCGGTCAGCGTCGGACTGACTCATCGAGGGTTCTCATCGGCACACTGGATCTATGCAAGCAAAGATGTGAGGGTAACCTCCTCGGCCACTTTCCTGTCGACAATGTCAATTGGTTCGGGAAAGACTGGATTACCAGGCGACCAGAATTCTACGTCTGCTGCATGAGTGTCATAATATTCGGGACTGATTGTGATGCGGAGCCATGAAAGGCTGGGCCATTCCAGGCCAGATATCACCATGTTGTACTACATGCACGCCACGTCTCCATCCGCAGAACTGGCCGCCCA
This sequence comes from Acidobacteriota bacterium, assembly GCA_021779695.1. The sequence continues at coordinate 1,312 of JAJYAE010000344.1, forward strand.
GACCGCGAGTTCCGCCCTCAGAAAAAGGGCATAGATTCAGCGGAAAACCACCGAGTTTGGCCCCTCAGTTGCCCTTGTGTTAGCAACTGTTAGCCTGAATGAGGTGATGGGGAAGTCTAAGTTGTTGAGAAATTGGAGGCGCGGGCCGGGATCGAACCGGCGCATAAAGGTTTTGCAGACCTCTCCCTTACCACTTGGGTACCGCGCCTTGGCAGGGCTGCGCAATTGTATTGGCTGTTCGCCCCATCACCGCCGTAGCCAACCCGGCTGGCGCCGGAGGGCGGAATGGAGCGGGAGACGAGATTTGAACTCGCGACCCTCGCCTTGGCAAGGCGATGCTCTACCACTGAGCTACTCCCGCTTACTGCAAGACTGAGTATACCGGGCCGACCTAGGCTGGTCAAACCGTTGCCGGTCGTTCCGCAACGGCAATTTGACCCGCTGCTTGCGCGCCAATTAAAGCCCGTGAACCACACTCTTCTCGCACGATCTCTCCATCCCGCATGTGCAGGATTCGCCCGGCAACCGCGGCCGCCTCGGGGTTGTGGGTAATCATCAGCGTCGTCTGTCCCAATTCCCGATTGGATCGTTGCAGCATGTGCAACACGGCATCGGAATTCCTGGTGTCGAGATTACCTGTCGGCTCATCTGCCAGGACGATTGCAGGCCGTGTCACCAGTGCGCGCGCTATGGCAACTCGCTGCTGCTCGCCACCGCTCAATTCCGATGGACGGTGCTTCAGGCGACCCTGAATCGAAAGTATTTCGCTCAGGTGATTCAGATAGTCCCGATCCAGCGGCTCGGCGCGTCCACTCACCTCATAAGCCAATTCGATATTTCCATAGGCTGAGAGAGTTGGAAGTAGATTAAACTTCTGGAAAACAAAGCCAATCCGATGCTTTCTGAGGCGAGTCCGTTCCGCATCGTTGAGACTGGCAAAATCCACTCCATCAATGACTACGCGGCCGCTGCTGGCGCGGGTCAGGCCTCCCAGCAAATAAAACAACGTAGACTTGCCGGATCCGGACGGTCCTACGATGGCCACGAACTCGCCCGGCTCTACATTGAAGGAAACACCGCGCAGTGCCTGCACTTCAATCCGCCCGGAGGTGTACACCTTGGTCAGATTTTCGACGGCGATGATTGGTGATGAAGTTTGAGAAACCACCCTTCAATTGTACCGTGAGCCTTCTGCTGCCATGGGTGGGCACTAAACTATGGGTGGACAGTGATGTCGATGGCGATACTCGGCAAAGCACTTCTCGGTATCGGACTTCTCGTGGCACTTGCCGGCGCATTTCTGGTTCTGGCAAGCAGACTGGGCATTTCTTGGGGGCGGCTGCCCGGCGACTTGGTCTTCCGCGGAAGGCAAGTTTCCGTTTACCTTCCGCTGGGCACGTCGATCATCCTCAGCATTGTGCTTTCGCTGGTCTTGTGGGTGATCTCTCGCCTCCACCGGTAATCCGGACCGACCGCACTCTGGGCCCCTCATTGGACCACATTTCTCCCTCGATACCCTAAAATAGGGGGAGTATCAATTCCAAATCAGGGTTGCCATCCATGACCGTCGAAGTAAAGTCCACCTTAGTCTCCGCAGTGCGCGTAGCCGCCGACAAGGCAGGCATGGTATTGCAGTCCGTCAGCACAGGCAGCGATTTTCATGGCGAGCCCACCACAATCTTCCAACTCGGCTTATCGAATCAGCCTGACCGTTCGCTGCAACTGGAACTGAGCCACACCTTTGATTTTGACAAGCCGCACCTGCTTCCCGATATGTCGGCCCACCTGGCAGGAGAAGCCAAGCGCCTCCGTAATCCTCGACCTGAGTGCTATGTGACCCTGGCTGGACTGCCTGTTGCATTTGGGAAGTTTCAGTGGCCATTTCATCGTTCCACTTCCGGCGCGGATACCTACATCGTCCATGGCGAAATGCACCTGGCCGACGGCGGAACGAACGATCTCCATGCGAAGGTCGCCGCTTCCGTCACCGTCACCTTTGCTGAGATTGTGCCGGCGATGGAACAGCCCTACGCCGAGACCTTCGTCTACAACGCCATCCGGAAGACTGTCGACCTTGGACAACTTGAGTTCCTCAAATCAGGCAACCGTCAGCCGGTTCCGGTGACGACTCGCTTTTACAGCCGCTGGCAAAAGAAGTTCGTCTTCACTGACACCAATGATGACGAGCGGCTTGCCTACCTGCTCCGCAAGGTTTATTGGCTCAGCAGCATCCTGGGAGACGGTAAGCCAGTCTGGATTGCTGATCCGCGCGATGCGCAGTATCTCAACACGACAGAGGCCGATCTGATTCGGATGGCAAGTCACGAAGCCGGCGAAGGCCTCATGGCGCTGGATGGAGAGTATGCGTCCGCAACCCCTGCTTTGATGGCCCACGCAGAAAAATATCAGGCTGACCTGCAGGCAGCGCTTAATTTCACCAAGCCGCAGTTCAATGAGTCCATGCGCGCTGGCCAGGCAAACATGTAAGGTCCAAACTCAAAACCTGAAAAAGTCCTGGGCATAGAATTCCAATCTATGCCCAGGATTTTTATTCTCATCTCTAAAGTGCCGCTCCGCACCCAGAGCAGTAACGAGCCCCTGCGGGATTCGCCTGATGACATCGTCCGCAGGCCAGCAGCATGCCCGGAGCAGCCCCGGTGGGCGCCGGTGGCACATGCACCGCGACATTCATCGGCCAACCAAAGGGTGGCATCGCCATCCCGAGCGCCGCAGCAATCCCCGCTGCCTGAATTGCGTTAAACTCACGAACCCGCCCGGGCATGAAGAAGCATTCAATGAAGCCCAAAACCGTCGTGATCCCCGTCCAGCAGAAACAGAGGTACAGAATGCCGAGGCCAGTTCGCCGCAGATAAAAATGATGCGCGCCAAAGGTTCCCAGAAAGAGCGCCAGCAGAATGCCGACAACTTCGTCTCTTCGCATCATCTCGTATTGCTGGTAGAAAACCGCCTGGGGATTAGGAAACGGTGCGCTGCTCATCACAGTCCTCCTGGTGGATCCTGCAACAAAGAATACGCGAGCAACCGAAGCAAAGTTCCACATTCAGACGTAGTTGCGGATTTTGATTGATGGGGTGACGGGGCGCAATGATGGCCCCGGGGTGGTGCAAAATTCGTCAGGAGCGTGATTCGGCCTGCTTCTCCATGCGCACCACAGGCAGTGTCTGACCGTTGGAAAGGGGCACGGCGATCCGCTCAGTCTCCACG
>JAJYAE010000345.1 GCA_021779695.1 Acidobacteriota bacterium
GCGACTCGGTGCGCATGATTCTGCACGGCGATGCCGACGTGATGATTGCCGGTGGCTCCGAGGCTGCTGTCACGCCGCTATCGGTTGGCGGATTTGCCTCGATGCGGGCGCTCTCCACGCGCAACGACGACCCGACCCATGCCAGCCGGCCCTTCGACAAGGATCGCGACGGCTTTGTGATCGGCGAAGGCGCGGGCATTCTCATCCTCGAAGAGCTCGAGTTTGCAAAGGCCCGCGGCGCAAAGATTCTGGCTGAAGTGATCGGCTACGGCATGAGCGCGGACGCCTACCACATGACCGGCATTGCGCCGGATGGCGCAGGAGCGCAGCGCAGCATGCGGGCCGCCCTGAAAGATGCAGGGATCAAGCCTGAAGAAGTCGGCTACATCAATGCGCACGCCACATCGACGCCAGCCGGTGACGGCAATGAGTCGCGTGCAATTGAACTGGTCTTTGGCGAGCATGCGTTGAGCCACCGGCTCAAGGTCAGCGGAACCAAGTCCATGACCGGACACCTGCTGGGCGGAGCCGGAGGACTTGAGGCTGGCATTACCGTGCTGGCGCTGCAGAACCAGATGCTGCCACCGACAGCCAACTTGAATGAGGCGGACCCCGAATGCCGGCTCGACTATGTGCCTAACAAGGCGATTCCGCACAGCTTTGATATTGCTTTGTCGAATTCGTTCGGCTTTGGCGGCATCAACGCCACGCTCATCATGCGGCGTTGGACAGATTAATCTGGCTGAACACGCAGACCTGACTGAAAGAAGAACGGCGCATCTCCCAAGGGGATGCGCCGTTCTTCCTGTGTCCAGCTCTCGCTGCAGCACTTAGCTAAACGCCGCTGACCATCCCACGCCAAAGAGCACGATGATCGCCCACCATCCAAAGACAGCAATGTAGCCCGAGCTGCGTTTGACACCAGCCACAATTGCGGTACCCATTCCCAGCAACACGAGGGTCCAGATGGTGGTGATGTCGAGAGAGGTGGCCAGGCGGTACAAGGCCGGCGCCGTATCCGTCGGGCTCAGAAATGCGCCGACACTGGTCGGGGCAAAATTCGCAAGATTGAACGACTCCGGCGCAGCTCCCGCAAATAAGACGACTGCACCCAGAAACGATTTGATGATGCCGGGCAGACCCGCATACATCCATACCGCAAAGACGGACCCGTACGTAGCGCGGCCGCCAAAACCAAAGTTGATTGTGCCCCACAGCCCCAGCGTGCCCAGCCCCAAGGCCGCAAGAATAAATAACGGAGACGCAGCGAAGCTGCCTTCCATCGAATACTGCATGAACTTCAATGTAGTCTGCTGGCGCTCGGGCGCCGCCTGATTGAGCTCCTCCTCGGTCTTCGGGTTCTGGTGCACCGTGTTTTGTGCCACCTGTGCCCAACCCACCTTATAGGTGATGGCTGCAAAAAGGATGTATGCAAATAAAGACATCACAAGCAGCGGCATCCACCAGCTTCGGTGGCCGGACTTGATTTCTTCAAATGTCCTGGAAGGCGTGGAAAAAATACTCGCGATGCGCTGCCACTGCGTGAGGCCGGCGGCCTGGTCTGCCGCTGGTTGCAATGCCGGATCGTTCATACGACACCTTTCTGCCGGAAGAGGGTCATAAGCTCAGCGGCTGGTGCCTTTCAATCTGCTGCCAGATGCAGAACGGCCATTGCGGCCGTCATACAGATGGGAAGAGACCGGTTCGCAGGCGATTGTACCGCCGACGGCATGGGCCCGCAGATAAAAATACGGCAGTTGCCCGGCGAATCGCGCCCGCCTACTCGCTTGCGGTGTCTGCCACCTGATGTGCGGTAGCGCCCTCAACAGAAACCGGTGTTGGCGTCACGGCCCGGTACGCTCTGCGAGTCCCATGCGTGGACAGATAGCTCTTATATACAGTGATGTGGAAGCAGGCCTGCTGGAACTCTTCCTCGACATCCAGCTTGCCTTGCTGCTGCAGGGCAAGGAGCCGGCTCCGCATCCAGTAGACTTCCCGCCGCGTCAAGCCGCCCTTGGCAATGTCGATCGTCGCGCCGGTCACGTGCGGACTCACAACATCCCCCTCGGCCGGCGCGGCATTGCCATTCACTCCCATCAGCCGCTTCTGGTAGTCGACTGTGCGCACGGCGGAGCTGACTTCCAGCGGTCGATGGAAGACAGCGTTGTGTGCACGGGACAGATCAGCTAAAAAGCGCGCTGTCCAGGGACGGCAATAACGGTGATCTGACGGCAAATCCTGATTGATCGCAAGCGCAGCGGACGTGGGCACCGGGACAAGCATGCCCCTGGCAATGCGGTCGCGCAGATCCGCATCATTCTCGATTCGCTCAAGATGGTCGGCATCTGTCCGTTCGTTCTGGCGAATGAGCGAGGCGAGCGAGCCATGCAACGGCGCCACGGGAGAAATCCGCGTGGCGCGCAGCGAAACCACTGCGAAGGAAGAAGAAACTTCGCTGTCAATCGGGGACGAATTGGTACCGGTGGGATCCGTCTCGGGCTCCAGCTCGCGCGCTTCCGCCTCATTCGCGTCATCCCGAGGTGCCGCCGTTGGTAATGCTGTGCTGCTCGGATCGCTCGTATCCAGGGCGGTTGCAGTTGAGCGGGCGGTGCGATCCAGGGAATCGGGCAGGTTGCTGAGGCGGGCTGATTGCTGCGGCGAAGCGGCTGGTTCGCTCTCCGCGCCCTTGACCGGAGGGACCACGGGGTTATGCGAGGACTTCAGATGGTGAATTGAAGCAGTCCTCTTCTGGCTTGTGTGAGGGGTGTGCTTCGTGCGCCGGGAAGCACGCGTAGAATGGGCACGGAGAGATGGCCCAGAATGCGAACGCATGCGACGCGCACGACGATGCGCGGCCTGAGGGCGTGAGGCATGGTGCCTGACAGCAGCTACACTCGGATGGTGCGCCCCGGCTTTGTGCCGTTGCGCTCCACTGGCACCCACGATGCTCAGTGCAGCGAAAACAAAAATAAGAATTGCGTTCCGCGCCATCGAAAGGACGCGGAGAATCGAGAGCAACATCAGTGTAAGACGCTCCTTGTTCAGTTTCGAGTGCCTAAGGTGGTTCAGGGTTGTCTGATAACATGCGGCTTGGTTCGGTCTGTTGCGCCTAAGTGATTGAAAAATTGCGTTGTAGGCGGATTCCTTTTCTTTGCGGCCAGGAGTGCGAATGAACAGAAAGCGTTGGATTTGGGCGGGTGTGGCTTTTTTGCTCCTGGTACAGGCTGCGCAGATGGCTTTTGTTGTTCACCGCGAGTCGTTGACTTTCGATGAAGGCGATCACTCGTTTGCCGGTTACATGATGTGGCACACCGGCGACTACGGCCTGAACCCCGAGCACCCGCCACTGGTGAAACTGCTGGCGACCATCCCTGCACTGGGGCGCAATCTATGGGTTCCGCCGCTGCAAGGCAGGCAATTCAAAGCCGAAGCCTACCTCGACGGCCGCGACTGGTTGGCGCGGAACGACGGCGCGAGTCAGCACCTGCTCTTCGAGATGCGCATGGCGGCGGGGTTGCTGGCTCTGGCTCTCGGCCTCGTTGTGTTCTTCGCCGCGCGCGAGTGGTTTGGAGAGACTGCTGCCCTCATAGCTCTTGTCGTCCTCGTGTTCGAGCCGAACATTGCAGGCCACTCGGCACTGGTGACGACCGATGCCGGAGTGACACTGTTCTTCCTCGCAAGCATCTATGCCTTCTACCGCTACGTGAAGCAGCCAAGCGCAATACGCCTTGGGGTTGCGGGCGTTGTCGCTGGACTTCTGCTGGCAACCAAGCACTCCGGGATTCTTTTTGCGCCGATGCTGGCCGTGCTGATCCTGTGGGAGATTCTGACGTCGCAGAGGGGGCAGCGTGGACGAACAGCTCTGCGGCTGGCCGGAGCATTTGCAGCGATTGTGCTGATCGGCGTGGCCGTACTTTGGGCATTCTACGGCTTCCGCTATGCAGCGCGGCCGCCGGGCTTGAAGTTTCCGACGGTCGCCGAGTATGCCGAGCCTCTCAGTCATTTTGATCAATCCGTGATGAGCGGATTTGCGCGGCTCCATCTACTGCCTGAGTCGTATCTGATCGGGCTGATCGACGTGAAGCGCATGGCGCAGTTCTATCCGACCTTCGTGCTCGGGCACCAGCTCGCGCATGGCGTGTGGTGGTACTTCCCGCTCGTCATTCTCATCAAGTCGACGCTGGGAATGCTGGCGCTGGTTCTGCTCTCGTGCTTCGCGATCGCGACTGGACGGCTGCGCAAGCCGCGCGAGATTGCATTCATTGGGATTCCGTGGGTGGTCTATCTAGGCGTTGCGATGATGTCGGGGATGAATATCGGCGCGCGGCATATCCTGCCGCTGTATGCGCTCGCGGCCATCCTCGTGGGTGGCGGCGTCGCCGCGCTCGCAGCACACAACAGACGGTGGGCATGGATTTGCGGCGGCTTGATTGCGGCGCACATTGTGTCCGCACTTGTGGCGTTTCCGAATTACATCCCATATGCCAAT
>JAJYAE010000047.1 GCA_021779695.1 Acidobacteriota bacterium
AGTGCGTCCCCGCATCATCCTGAGCGCCCGCAGAATGCTTGGCCTCGACCATCGTCACATGCGCGTCCTCGAGTTGCACGCTGCCACCCAGATTCATGCCAATGGATTTCTTGATCCCTTTTGCCCCCAAGAAACCTGTCAGCTCGTAGATTCCTACGAGCGTTGCACCATGCCTGGCGGCGACGGGCACCGCATCTGCGATATGGTCGAAGTGCCCATGCGTCAAAAGAATAAAGTGGATATTCTCTGGCAACTTATATCCAGGGGGATACTTGGGATTCTGCGAAATGAACGGATCAATCAGGATATTGGTACCCTTGGCGGTCTGAATCAAAACCGTTGAGTGCCCGAGCCAGGTAACCCGTGTCCCCTTCAGCAATTCCATATTTTCTCCTATGCTCCCCGTCACGATTGCTGGCGCAGGTCTCACAGTCAGCGCGTAATAATGACTTCCGAGACGCTGTCCTTTGCAAGGAACTGTTTGAATCCTGACCAGCGCGTGAAGAGGCGCTCAATACTACGATTGGTGAATGCGCGCTGAATCGCAAAAGGCTGCGCTATTTGTACCTCGACCTCGTCGCCGGACGTGACATGAAAGCGGCAGTAGGCCGTTTCGTCACCTTTTGCCCTCGTGTGGAAGAAGGCGAGAACCTGTCCACCTGGATTGACAGCGTGAAAGAGGTGGTCAACGACTGGAACAACCAACGGCTCTGGAAGGTAGTCGAGTGCAGTCCACAGAAGCACGACATCGAAGCTTCGCCCTGAAAACGACAAGGTCTGGTTCAGATAGCCTTCGACATCCCAAATCGGATTTTCTGATTCGTCTACCCCTTTTTGCCAGTTGCCGGTCATCGCGTCCCCGACAGGATCTGCGAGAAATATGCTGTGTCCCAGACTCGTCAGGTAGTTGATATTCACTGGCGAGGTGGCGCCGGCATCAATCACCCGAAGTCCTGGCTCTGCCTGGAGTCTTTTCCGCAAAGCCGCCCATCCACCGGAGTGACGCGGCACACGGGGCCCGTTCAGCAACCCACTCGCATGGGCCGACGTTCCCTCATTCTTTCGATCAAACAAATGCCGCAACATTGCCATGACACCCTATTGCATTCATATTCATGCGACTGACCATGTCCGCCCTTGACGCGCGTAAGGGGAACTGAGTCCTCATGACGCCAAGATCGAAGCAACTACGAAAGATGGCCATATCGCGGCCGTGGCACCCGAGCCGACCTAGCTTTGGGTGGAACTCTCTGCTGCACCTTTCGAGAGATCCACCTTGCCCCGGAAGACTGCGTTGTCCTCGATGGCAAGTCGAAGCGCATGGACATCACCCTCCACTACGCTGCCTGCGCGAAGGTCGACGCGCCCACTCGCGACAATATTGCCATGCACGCGGCCCATAATGAGCACGTCCTTGGCGGAGAGGTCTGCAGTCACATGGGCATTTGGCCCAATTGTCAATCTATGCTCGGCAAGGTTAACAATCCCCTCAACGTGACCATCCACGATCAGGTCTTCACTGCCCTTCACTTCTCCACGAATTACTACGGTTTTTCCGATGCGTGCTTGTCCGGAGTCGGCAGCCATGGTGCAGGTCCTTCCTCTTTGGTATTTAAGCCAATGAACGGGACTGGGGAAAAGGTTGCGTCCCCAAGCGGGTTATCCTCACGAATCAGTATAAATAGCCTTCGTGCATCGCAATTCGATTCCGGTCAACACCAGAACCCCTGCCCGCACTATACGCAACGGGCCCCCATACATTCAATTCCAGCAACCTCAATCTAACGTGCGAGTCTAATAAGACGAGAGACAGGAATCTCGAATCCGGGATCGGAATGCATTCTCCAACTGAGTTTTCAAGCGGAGTCGGAATCATCATGCTAGCCACCGTGATCGCCGCGGTCGGCCAGTCGGCAAGTTGCGCCCAAGGACTACCTCCTCTCGTGCAATCGGCACTAGCCGCAGAATTGCAGGCTGCCCAGGACAAGACACACCCCATGTGCTACGACCTTCGCCGGTCGAGTCCGCGACTGACTTCGACAAAGCGAATCTGTGAAACGAAGGATGGTGCTATCGCCCTCCTGCTTGCGCAGAATGATAAGCCATTAACGCCCGAGGAGGCTGCCCGGGAGCACGATCGGCTGATGTCACTGGAGAGTGAGCCGGGCCGGCAGTTGCATCGTAAGCAGAGCGATGATGCGGACATGGAGCGCGTACTCAAAATCTTGCGGGCGCTACCAAAGTCCTTTGTTTACACACCGGCCGGAACGAGTATGGGGCCGGATGGGCCGATTGATCGTTTCCATTTTGGTCCGAACCCCGATTTTGCTCCTCAAAGCCTGGAGACTCTGCCGATGACGCAAATGGTGGGGGACATCTGGATTGATCGTAAACAGGCTCGAGTCGCGAAACTCGATGGCCATCTGCGCCATGACGTAGATTTTGGCTGGGGCATTTTAGGGCAGTTGAACAAGGGTGGTTGGATTCGCATTGAGCAAGCTGACCTGGGTGGAGGTCAATGGCGCATCACCCATTTCCAGATTGAAATGACAGGTCGCGTCGTAATCAAGAACCGTGTCTTTAATTCAGACCAGCACCTCACCCATTTCAGGCAGGTGTCAACCCAAATGGGCTATCAGGATGCAATCCGCATGTTGCTGCAGGGTCAGAGCTTATCCCAGGAAATGACCCGCTGAAAAATAAACAGGCCCGGCTGCGCATGACGCTGCCAGGCCTATCTTTTGAAGCCACGGGTTCAATGGATTTTTGCGAAGACAACCACGAGCGTGAAAAGAGTCAAAGACTCGATAAAGGCAAGACCCAGGACCAGCAGAAGCTGAATTCCTGCACGCGTCCCAGGATTGCGGGCAAGCGCCTCTGTTGCCGATCCAACGGCGCGCCCCTGCCCAAGCCCGCACAGGCCAGCAGCAATACCCATTCCGATTCCGGCTCCAATGGGCGCCATATCCGTCACGGACGAGCCGCCCTGTGCAAACGCCGGAATGGCAAAGCAAAGTGCAGACAATGCCATCAGTACATTCTGAAGTTTCCGCATAATTCTCCAGCTTCCCTATGAATTAACCGCCAGTGGGTGGTTGAGACTCACCGTGCTGGCCCCCTCACACTTGCGGTCTTTCCGTTGATCCGGAGCGGAAGCGTTCTCCGGCGGAATCCTGTTGACTGCCTTTGATGCAGAATCCAAATCGCGACTCAGTGCTCGTGCGCCACGGCCTGCGACAGATAAATCATCGCCAGCAACATAAAGACATATGCCTGGATCAGCGACACAGCAAAGTGAAGTAAAAGTGGCGCCACTGGAATCGCCAGAGGGATCATTGAAAAGGCCACCAAAGTAAGAAGATCACTGGCCAGCATGTTGGCATAAAGACGGATCGTCAGAGACATTACCCGGGCCAGATGCGAGATGATTTCGATCGGGAACAGCAGCGGGGCCAGCCACCAGAGCGGCCCGGCAAAATGCTTCAGGTATCCAATCGGCCCCTGTACGCGAACCCCGTGGAAGTTGTAATACAGGAATGTAAGCACCGCAATGCCTAAAGGAACAACCGGCTGGCTCGTGGGTGTAATGATCCGCGGAAGCAGGCCAAGCAGGTTGTTGAGGACCACAAACAAGGCAACGCAGGTGACGAAGGCCTGGAAGCGCGTATGGTCATGCCCGATGACCTGTTCCCCTTGCCCGCCTGTAAACTCGTGAATCAATTCCGCAATCTGCTGCGCCGGATTCGGCTTCTCGACGGAAAGTGTAAAACGCACAATCAAGAAGAAAACGATCAAGCCAAATGCCACGGTCAGTTCCAGGGCGAACGTGTCCGTGATGACTGTTCGAGGGTTTGCTGATAATCCGACGGCGTGCATGGCGGAAGCCGCAATGCCACCGAACAAATCATTCCACACACGAGTTATCGCTAAAGTATCCTGCATCGTTCCGCATGTCTTTCTGTTTTCCGGACAGGTTGCGCAGCTTAGTCACGCAGCAGCCGCAGAGATACCCAGACCGTGGCCAGTACAGCCAAACCCAGCCCGCACAAAAGCGCTACGACTGAACCCCGGAAACACTTTAGGCTACCATAAATGACCCCTGCGAAGATGAAGAGTCTCAACAGGAAAAAGGCGACAGCAACGGCCGCACCTCGCGGAGTTTGCTGTCTATCCAGTTTCGCGTTCAGCAGGCGGATCAGTCTCTGCCACTCAAAAATACTGACTGCAGAGATCGCGGCTCCCGTGAGGAGCATGGCTGCATTCCGCCAGCCTGAGGCCCACCAGAGCAGAGCGGAGGCAAGCACCCCCATCAGAATTGTCAGCCGAATCGCCCGCATCAGCAAGGCGGTGAGTCCCTCATCGGTAAGACTCACAATAGGATGCGTCTCGTCCGTCATGATCCTCTATTGTCTTTTACTTGTTTTGGCTCCGCCACGTCACTCTTGGGGCCGGCCGCAAGGACCATCCGAATCACGTGCACCATACCGGCAATTCCACCAAAAACGATTCCAGCCAAACCAATCCAGGACTGATGGAAACGGTGGTCAAGCCAAGAGCCGAGAAGCCACCCCACGAAAGCTGCACAGGGCAGAAGAATGGCAATCTGCATCATCTTCTCTGCCTGAACCAGGCTCTCGATGCCGCTGGACATTCGACGGTGAGATTGCTTGTTCGAAATGGGCCGATTGTATGCCATGAAAGCTGGTTCCTAGCATACATTGGTCAGGGACAACCGGGTATACTTCACTCTTGGCACCTTGTCCAACTGATGGAAGGAAGTCTCGTGTTTGAATCTGAGTTTGAGCGCAATTTATTTGAATTGCGCAGGTCGAAACTTGCCGAGATCGAGAAGCTGGGCCATGCTACGTATCCCAATCAGTTCCGCGCCTCCCACACGATCCCCGATATCAAGAAGCACTGGGACGGAGTGACCGGAGAGACGCTGGACGCCGAGCGAACTTCGGTTCAGGTTGCCGGTCGGATCATGGCGATTCGCGCGCAGGGCAAGGCGGGCTTCGCGACCCTGCAGCAAAGCGGACAACGACTTCAGATCTACGTCCGCCTCGATGCCGTGGGCGACCAAGGCTTCGCACTGTACAAGCTGCTTGATCTGGGCGACCACATCGGTGTGTCTGGGTATCTGTTCAGAACCCGTACGGGGGAGCTCACGATCCACGTTGAGACGATAGTTTTTCTCGCAAAAGCGATGCTCGCTCTCCCGGAGAAATTTCATGGACTGGCGGACGTGGAGATCCGCTACCGCCAGCGATACGTGGACCTCTTCACCAATATGGAAAGCCGGGACGTATTTGTGAAGCGCGCAAAGACCCTGCGTGCAATCCGGCAGTTTTTTGATGGTCGCGGCTATCTGGAAGTCGAAACACCGATGATGCAACAGATTGCGGGTGGAGCGGCTGCGCGTCCATTCAAGACCCACCACAACGCGCTGGACCAGGATTTATTCCTGCGCATCGCCCCTGAGCTCTACCTGAAGCGGCTCGTGGTTGGGGGGCTTGACCGCGTCTATGAAATCAATCGCAATTTCCGGAACGAGGGCGTCAGCACACAGCATAATCCTGAGTTCACAATGCTCGAGTTTTATCAGGCCTACGCAAATTATCACGACCTGATGGATTTGACCGAAGAACTGATCGCGTTTGTGGCGCACGAGGTCAACGGAACCAAGCTAACGGAGTTCAACGGCCATACAATCGATCTCGGCAAGTGGCAGCGCTTCACGATGCGCGAGGCAATCCTCGCTTACTGGCCCCATGAAGCCGGTCTAAAACCCACCGCCGGAATTTTCCAGGGCACATCCGAACTACAATCGTGCCTTCATGACGCTATAGGATCACTGGAGCAATCAATGGCGGATACTGCCCATATTTCGCCTGAGCGCCAGAGTGAATTGAAAACGGTCCATAGCGCAATGAGTGCCGTGTATTACGAGTCGATGAAAGGCGGCCCTCTGGGCAAGAGCATCTACAACCTTTTCGAAGCGATTGTCGAGCCGTTCCTGATCCAGCCGACAATGATCTACGACTATCCTGTGGAGGTATCTCCTCTTTCCAAAGCCAAACCGGACGATCCTGCCCACGTAGAACGATTCGAATTTTTTGCAGGCGGCTTCGAGTTGGGGAACGCCTTCAGCGAGTTGAATGATCCAGTCGAGCAACACAAACGTTTCGAACAGCAGCTTTCGGAGCGGGATCGAGGCGACGACGAGGCGCACCAGATGGATGAAGATTATGTGCGCGCACTAGCGTACGGCCTGCCTCCTACGGGTGGTGAAGGCATAGGGATTGACCGCCTTGTCATGCTGCTCACCGGGTCCCGGTCGATTCGCGACGTCATCCTCTTTCCCCTGATGCGGAGCCGCGACCAGGCTGCCGGAGAGAAACTGCCAACTGCCGGCGACAGCAACCAACCGGCCTAGACTCTTAATCTCAGGGGGCAGCGAGCCACATTGAAAATTCTTTTTGTTGGCGATATCTTCGGTAGCGCTGGTCGCAAAATTGTACGCGAGCACATTCACCACATCTGCTCCACAAACCATGTCGAGTTGGTGGTGATGAATGCCGAGAACGCTGCTGGAGGCTTTGGCGTAACTCCACAAATTGCCGAAGAATTATTTGATCTTGGCGCCGACGTACTGACCACGGGAAATCACGTTTGGGACAAGCGCGAATTGATGGACTATCTGGAGTCAGTTCCAGAAGACAGCAAGGACCGCCCCCGTCGCGTATTGCGACCTGCGAATCTGGCGCCTGGCGTTCCAGGCTATGGCGTCTTTGAGGGCAAAACACAATCAGGCGTCGATTTCGCCGTTGTTGACCTGATGGGCCGGGTCTTCATGTCCGGCACCAATGATCCGTTTCACTTCATCAATGACTTACTGCCGTCTATCCGCACAAAAGTGATCATCGTCGATTTTCACGGCGAGGCCACCAGCGAGAAAGTTGCAATGGGATGGCATCTGGATGGTAAGGTCACGGCCGTGCTGGGAACGCACACCCACGTTCCAACGGCAGATGAGCGAATCCTGCCTGGTGGTACGGCTTATCAAACAGATGTGGGTATGAGCGGCCCTTACGATAGCGTCATCGGAGTGGAAAAGGATCTAGTTCTTCGAAGATTCCTCACTGGGATGCCTGGAAAATTCGAAGCCGCAAAAGGAAATCCAAAGTTGTGTGCCGCCTTGGTTGAATGCGATGCCGCAACCGGGCGTGCCATCGCCATCCGCCGGCTGATGCTAGGCGAGTAAATCACATCACAGCTTGTCGCTAGCGTTCCGTTTCCGAAGGAAGAGTCCATGGCTTAGCAGTTGGTGACTCGCTTCCCGCGGGCCGCGTCGTAAACATATAAGCAGGCTTCCGAACCACCTTCACGAGTTGGCCTTTGCGGTTGAACAAGAGCGTCCATTCCATCGGATGCGGAACAGATGCCACATCATCAAACTGAATGGTCTCCTGCCCGTCGACGCTGACAAGCAATTGCGCCGTCAGCGAGGGTGCGCGCCCCTTCGCATCCTCATTTACATCAGGTGGCGGCACCTGCGGATGGGCCCCGGCAAGCGCGGCATAGCAGAGCGCGTTTCCAAGCCATCCTGTCGCAGTGTTGTCTGGCTCTTCTTCACGAATGTGATTAAACACTGCCACCGAAAGAGCATTCACGGGCGCAGGGGCAAATAACGAATAGCTATGCTTCAGAATTGGTACGATCCGAACTCTTCCCTCCGCCCCTCGCGGAATCGAGGCTGAGAATTCCGTCACATCCCCTCGACCGGCATCCTGTCGATACTGCAAGAAGAGGTGGGCTGGGAACGCGGGACAAACTACTTCCTGATAGGTCCAGTTGCCTCTCGAAACATCGTAACCAAGGCGAGCCGCATGTTCCCGGATGGTCGACTCGGCATTCGCAGCGAGGCTCCGATCTGATGCAGACATCTCGTCGCTGCCCAGAAATTGGATCGATAAATGTGCGCCAGCGTCAACTGAAGCAACGGATGAATGCGAATTCAAAACCTCCTGCACTGGCTTCTGACCGCCAATCCCAGCACTCGGGGCCAGTTGTGCACGCACACCCGTCGCTACAAGCGCAATGCCTGCTGCCAATGCCGATCGAATCATCAGCTGACTCAACATGCTAGGCACAGATTAACACCGGAGCCAGGGGTTCTACTTCCCACATAAAAGGGGTGGCCGATGTCGGCCACCCCTCGATCTAACCAGGAGTTTCAAGCGTTCGGTGGGGCAACGATGGCTATCCTTTTGCCCCACAGGTTCGGATGCAAGCTAATTGCTATGGTGCGCTGCAGATGGCTTGCGATGCACAGGAGCCTTCTTCTTCACCTCAGGCTGAATGAAGCCGTCGCGAAGCACAATCTGGACCGTCTGCGCCATCGTTGCGGTAGCCGGCACCTGGGTATAGCTGTCATAAGTGCCGTCGAGTTCCGTCTTCGGCTGCAGGCTGTACTCGAATCCGGGCTGCGGAATGTCCTTGTCTTCCAGTGGCTTCTTCAGATTCACGATGAAGTCCGCAATCTTTGCGTCCTTGGCATCCTGAGAAACCGCCAGCTTGATTGTGTTCGCATCGGCTGAAATCACAACTCCGGGGACTGGAGTAGCCTGGTCCTTCATCACTCCCCAAAGCTTCTGCGCATCGTCCTGAGAACCCGAAGCCAGGATGAACTCCTTATCGTTCAGGTTCAACGTGGTGAGGTCGGGGGTCTCTACCACAACCTTGTGGGCAATCTCAGCGGGAGTAGCAGCCGGTGTAATCGTATAAGTTCCCGGAGGGAATACCGAGGCGGCGGATTGTGTCTTAATGGCGTCCAGACCGGTCAGATCGCCATGGTACCGCTTGTAGTAATACTCAAGCTTAGGCTCAATCTGCGCCTTATAGGCCGGGGGAGCAAAGTTCCATGCGCGAGCATAGAACCAGACTGCCTGGACCAGATCCTTGGCATCCGGCTTGGTATAGGCTTCCGCCAATGCCAGCGTATCCACCAATGCGGGGCCGCTCTGGGTTTGCTCCGGCGGATACATCATCAACTCCGTGCGATATTCCGAAATCGCGCCCTTGGCATCCTTCTTTGACAGCATGTCATCCAGCGCAATCGCCGAATGAAAGATGGGGAAGATTGCGCCTGTCTGCTTCTTCCAGTCGTCATCATTGACATCCGCCGGCTTCTGCAATGCAAGGCCCTTCTTGGCCAGGGCAGCGGCATCATCGCAGGTCTGCACATCGGAGGTCTTGGCGCACTGATTCTTCTTGATGAAGACCGATATGAACAAAGCCTTCAGGTTGTTTGGGTCGACCTGCAGAAGGCGGCTCGCTGCGCTTAGCGTCTTGTCCGAGTCTCCCAGTTGCTGGTATGTGCCAATCAGCATGTCAAGAACTGGCCCCTTGACCACGCTCTGTGGATACGTTTGCAGGAAGCTTTCGAGCGCAGCGGCCTTGGCCTGGGGATTGCTCTGTGTGATTGCCATCGAATAGGCGTTGTACTCGGCCGGATCCTTGATCTGGATTGTGCCCGGCTGTTGGGCGCGCAGCGCTGCAGGGAGAACCAGGCTCAAGCTGGCCACCGCCATCACTGATGCGAAAACGAACTTCTTCATTGAGAGCTCCTGGGAGATACGGTATGCAAGCTTCGAATCAACCACCAGCATCTGGAATTTGCGATAAAGCGCTTCTGACCTACGGACCGGACTCATCAGATAAGCACTCCTCGCCTTCCAGTGCGGCGTTGGAAGGATTATAGAAAGACCAGCCACTTGTGACAAGCAGAACCAGCCCTTCTCTTCACGGGTACCCGCCTGAGACTGGACGGCATCAATGATTGCTTGCGCTTTCACCGGCGACATTCAGGAAAGAATTCAGAAAAGGGAGATCATTCACGCTCCGCGGGCCCGCAATTTCGCCTTTGATTTAGTTGCCGGATAGCCACATGTTTATCTGTTCAGGACTAGAGGTCCGAATTTCTCTATTGCAATAGACGGACCAATTCGACCTGCTCGGCCAGAAAGGCATCATGACCGTGATCGCTCACCATTTCGCGATAATCGGCCTGTACGCCTGCCGCGCGAATCGTCTCAGCAAACTGGCGCACTGACTCAGCCGTAAATAACCAGTCGGAGCTGATGCCCACAAAGCTTAGTCGCGCACGGATTCGTCCAAAGACATCCTTGGGCCGGTCCGACCCGCGCAAGGGGTCCCAAGTGTCCATGGTGCGCAGAATTGCCAGGTAGGAATTTGCATCGAAGCGGTCAATAAATCGCTGCCCCTGGTGATCCAGGTACCCGGCAATATCGAAACGTCCCCCGATCAGGCCGCCCTGCTGGTGAACGGGAGCCCAGGGATCTTCGCCATTACGATTTGGATTCCGCGCAAAACGCTCTTCAAAAAGGGGAGCTGATTTATAGCTGAGCATGCCAATCTGCCGCGCCAGGGCCAGTCCACGCCGGGGCTGGCGATGCGAGAGGTAATTACCTCCCAACCAGTCTGGATCATTCTGGATAGCCTGGCGTTGCAAATGATTGAGTGCAAGCCCCATGGCGCCAAGGGGTGCAACGGCAATCACCAGTGCCCTCTCCACGCGATCAGGATCGTAAACCGCCCACTCGAATGCCTGCATTCCGCCGATGGATCCGCCCAGAACCAGGCGCAGCCGCCGAATCCCGAGGGAATCCAGCAGCTGGGATTGAGCTCTTACATTGTCGCGGATCGAAACGAGAGGAAAATCGGGGCCATAGATTTGGCCAGTGGCAGGATTCACAGAACCGGGCCCTGTCGATCCGTAACACGAACCCAGCATATTGATACAGATGACAAAATCGTGCTCGATGGATAGGACGGCGCCAGGAGCAAAGATCTCAGGCCACCAGGAACCTACAAGGGCCGACCCCGTCAGCGCATGACACACCAGCACCGCGTTGTCACGCGCGGCATTGAGCCGCCCATATACAGCGTAGTGCAAGGTTGGATTTTCGAGGACCCGTCCGCATTCGAGTTCCAGATTACCCGGCAGAACAAAGTCCCCTTCGTAGGTCGGAGTTAGCGGAGGCGTTCCCGCAGGAGCCCCCGCCGCACCGCTTTCAGGTTCCGTCATACCTACTATTGTCCTCGAACTCCCGCAGTCTCTGTGCGAGAAGATGCGGAATGGCCATTCGCCTTCAGAATCGCCTGATCGAGGTCCGCCAGAATGTCACGGATATCTTCAATTCCGATGGAAAGGCGAACCAATTCCGGAGTTACTCCAGTTCCCTTCTGTTCCTCCGCGGAGAGCTGCTGGTGAGTCGTCGAAGCGGGATGAATGACCAGCGACTTCGCATCGCCGATGTTGGCAACCAGCGAAAAAAGCTCCAGCGCATCAATCAGCTTCTTCCCGGCCTCGTACCCGCCCTTGATGCCAAATGTGAGAAGCGCACTTTGGCCATTCGGCAGATATTTCTCAGCCCGCTCATAGTATCGACTAGACGTCAGTCCGGGATAATTCACCCACTCCACGCCGGGATGCTGCTCCAGATGCTTCGCCACAGCCAGAGCATTCTTCGAGTGGCGCTCCATGCGCAAATGAAGCGTCTCAATCCCCTGTAGCAGCAGGAACGCGTTAAACGGGGAAAGGGCAGCTCCCGTATCTCGCAGTCCCTGTACGCGGGCCTTAAGAATAAAGGCCAGAGGACCGAATGCCTGCACATAGGACAGGCCGTGGTACGAGGGGTCTGGTTCTGTGAAGTCTTTGAACCGTCCCGATGCTGCCCAGTCAAACTTTCCTGCATCGACAATCACGCCACCGATACTCGTTCCGTGTCCCCCAAGAAATTTGGTCGCAGAATTGACCACGATATCGGCACCCCATTCAATGGGCCGGACCAATGCAGCCGAAGCCGCTGTGTTATCGATGATGAGCGGGAGTCGGTGTTCGTGGGCAATCGCTGCCAACTTTTCAATGTCGGCCACGTCGAGTTTTGGATTCCCAAGCGTCTCTGTGTAAACCGCGCGAGTCTTTTCGTTGATTGCCGCACGCAGCCCATCAAAGTCATCCCCCTCCACAAATCGCACTTTGATGCCCAGCCGAGGCAGCGTGTAGTGGAATAGGTTATAGGTTCCTCCGTAGAGCGACGTGGTCGATACAACCTCATCTCCGGCACCCGCCAACGTGGTAAGGGTCAACGTCTCAGCGGCCTGACCGGAAGCAGTTGCAAGTCCCGCAACACCGCCCTCCAGAGCTGCAACACGCTTCTCAAGCACATCAGTCGTCGGGTTCATAATGCGCGTGTAGATGTTGCCAAACTCCTGCAGGGCAAAGAGCCGCCCGGCGTGATCAGCATCCTGAAAGAGATAGGACGTTGTCTGGTAGATCGGCACAGCACGGGAACCGGTGGTTGGATCGGCCGTCTGCCCGGCATGGACGGCTAGGGTAGCTAGATGCTGCTTGACTTCAGACATGTTGGCTCCTCTTGACTCTCGTCTCACTGGTGAAGGTACACACGACGCAGCGGCTTCTTCCGCTGTTTCGCTCCAAAACAAAACCCGAATCCTCTTAGGACCCGGGCCACGTGCTGTTCAAGATCGGCTGCGCTCAGCGCATTCGCTCAAGAGCCGCACGGATTGGCCCGCACGTCATACACATGCACATGGCCATGACCTCAATTCCGTATTCCTCTTGAGCTTGCATTGTTCGAAGTATCAACGCTCCACGCCTGCAAAGTCAAATGATTGTGTACCCCACCCCTGCCAGATGGCTGCGGCGTGTTTTCATGAGGGGGGGAGGGTTTCGATGAGAACTTATCCATTGGCTGTTTGCCTAGCCGCCTTCGCACTTGTTGCAGCTCCCAGCCTGCTTCCCGCGCAGGACACATGGCTCGCGCCCGCACAGACCGGACCTCACGGCTCAGCCCCCGGGATGAAAGTGCAATTGCTCACTCAAAGCGGCGCCGAGAAGACCTACGCCGTCATCTTCCATACAGGCGACGAGGCCTACTCCGGCCTTTACGAATTTGCCCGGCAATATCACGTGACAGCAGCGCACTTCACCGCAATTGGCGCCCTCAGCGGAGCTCGGATTGCATGGTTCGATCCAACCCGTAAAATGTACAAGCAGAATACCCTGCACCAGCAGATTGAAGTACTTTCGATGGTGGGCGATATCGCCCTTAGTCATGGCATGCCCGCCGTGCACACGCACATGGTTGTCGGCCTACCGGATGGCACCACCCGCGGCGGTCACGTCCTAGAAGCCGACGTTCGCCCGACACTCGAAGTGATGGTGACTGTTGAGCCCATTGCCATGCACCGCGTACCGGACCCTGCCACCGACCTTACCCTTATCGAACCAGCAGCGACAAAATAAGAACTAGATTCGCACACCAAAGTGAAATCAGGAGAATACGACATGGCACAAGTACGAGTGATTGCCCGGGCCGTAGCACGTGAAGGTACGGCAGACGAGTTGAAGGCGCTTTTGCGCGGGATGGTAGTGCCCACGCGCGCCGAGGCCGGCTGCATCTACTACGAACTCTTTGAGTCCAATATTCCCGGGCTGTTCTATTTCAATGAACTCTGGGAGAGCCAACAGCATCTGGATGCACACGCTGCCAGCAAGCACTTCACTGAAATCTTCGGGAAGGCGAAGGCGCTAATGCAGGGCCCGCCGGAAGTCAACCTTCTGACGGAAGTTGTTTAGGTCTCTGAACCGCTACTCGTCCGATTTCCAGATGTATGCGCCTGGTTGTGGCAGTCCGATGTGCGCAAGCACGCGGCTCACAAACTGCCGCGCCATTTCAGTCGAATCAGTCGGGCGATTGTAAAAAGACGGAATCACCGGAAAGATGATCGCGCCAGCTTCCGCCGCCAGCGCCATATTCCGCAGATGAATGCGATTGAAAGGCGTTTCACGCACGCAAAGGATGAGAGGCCGCCGCTCTTTCAGCGTGACGTCCGCAGCGCGCGCAATCAACGAATCCGCCAGGCCATTCGCAATCGCGGCAAGCGTGCCCATCGAGCACGGAAGCACAATCATGCCATTCGAAGGATAACTGCCACTCGCGATCGATGCCCCAATGTTGGCATCACTTTGTTGCTGCGTCTTCACTGGAACATGTCCCAGCAGCTTCTCCAGCAGCTCGCTGCGGCCTGAGATTCCCAGCTCCTCTGCCATCACCCTCAGCGAATTTTCAGACGTGACCAGATGCACGCGCGCCACCCGCGAATCTTTCTCAAGCGCCATGAGCAGTTCCCTGCCAAAAACCACGCCTGAAGCACCCGTGATGGCCACCGTCAAATTCATGCCTTCCATCTGTGCGAATTACTCCTCGTTGGATGAGGCGTCATTGGGCTTGATTTCGTTCCACTCCTGCATCAGTCGAGCATACTCTTCGGAGTGGCCGTACTTCTCCAGCCGCTTCATCTCATCAAAGGCCTGCCCGGGCTCACCTGCGCCCCAAAGCACGCGGAACAGCAGGATCGAAGACATCTCCGACTCCGGTGCCAGCTTGATCCCAACGCGTCCATGCTCGATCGCTTCCCGATGCAGACCTGCCTGCGACAATACCCATGCCGTGTAACTGTGTACAAGCGACGCCTCGGGAAACTCCTCCAGCAGCATCTTCATCGTCTGCACAGCTTCCGGCGATTTTCGCTCATCGACCAGATGAACGGCCTCCCGAATAGTTCCCAGTACGCGCTCCGCCGCCTGATCAGGAATCTGGTTCATCGCGTCTACTCTCCAAAAACCCGCTTGAAGATCGCGTCTACGTTGCCAAGCTGCCGCGCATAATCAAACGTCCGCGCCAGCTTCTCCATGCTCAGCAGCGAAGTGATCTTCGAGTCCCGCGCTACTTCGTCTCGAAAGATCAGATCCTCTTTCCATGCACGCATGGCGTGGCCCTGCACCAGCCGGTAGGCATCTTCGCGCAGCATGCCGGCTTCCGCCAGATCCAGCAGCAACTGCCCGCTGAAAATCAGCCCGCCTGTGCTTTCGAGATTCTTCTTCATCCGCTCGGGATAGACCAGAAGACGGTCGATCAGGTCCGTCGTCTTGGCCAGCAGATAGTCCACCAGAATCGTTGAATCCGGAAAGATGACCCGCTCCACCGACGAGTGCGAGATGTCCCGCTCATGCCACAGCGGAATGTTCTCGAACGCAGCTTGCGCATTGCCCCGAATCACGCGCGCCAACCCGCTGATCTGCTCCGACGTGATGGGATTCTTCTTGTGCGGCATCGCAGAGGAGCCCTTCTGCTTCTCGCTGAAGTACTCCTGCGCCTCGCGGACCTCGGTGCGTTGCAGGTGGCGTACCTCCACCGCGATCTTGTCCATCGTGCTGGCAATCAGGGCCAGCGTGGAGATATACGCAGCGTGCCGGTCGCGCTGAATCACCTGCGTCGCCACTGGAGCAGGCTTCAGGCCCAGCCGCGCACAGATTCGCTCCTCGTGCTCGGGCTTCAGGTGGCCAAACGTCCCCACGGCGCCTGACAGCTTCCCCACACGCATGTCTTCCGCCGCAGCCTCAAAGCGCGCCAGGTTGCGCTCCATCTCCGCGTACCAGTTGAGGAGCTTCAACCCAAAGGTCGTCGGCTCCGCATGAATCCCGTGCGTGCGGCCAATCGTCGGCGTGTGCTTGAACTCCAGCGCGCGGCGCTTCAGCACGGCTAGCAGCCCTGTCAGCCCCGTGCGAATCAACGCCGAGGCTTCCTTCACCTGCAGCGCCTGCGCCGTGTCCACAATGTCGTTGGAGGTCAGGCCGTAGTGCAGCCAGCGCGACTCCGCATCCAGCCCCTGGCTCTTCAGCGACTCTGCAACCGCGGTGGTAAAGGCGATGACGTCATGCCGCACCTCGGCTTCAATCTCCTGGATACGCGCCGTCGAAAAACTCGCCTTCGTCGCAATCGCCTCGGCAGCAGCCGTGGGAATCATGCCATCTTCGGCCAGTACAACGCTCGCCGCCGCCTCCACCTGCAGCCAGCAGCGGTACTTGCTCTCTTCGGTCCAGATCCGGCCCATCGCCGGGCGCGTATAACGGTCAATCAAGCCATGTCTCCTGCGCGCGGCAGTCACTGTGCGCCACGCCAATCCCTGAGGTTAAGGTCGAGGCCGCTTCAGCCCCGCGGAATACCCAGGCGCTGGTGCAACTCGTCATACAAGAGCCCCTTGCCCGGCCTGTAGGGCTGGAACCACTCGCCATCAATCACCAGTTGCGGAATCGCCCGCTTGCCCACATGACGGATGACCTCATCGGAAGCCGCGGAATTCTCATCCACATTGATCTCTGTGTAGGCAATCCCGTGCGTATCCAGAAAATGCTTTGCGGCCCGGCAATCCCGGCACCACGCAGCCGTATACACCTGCACTGTCATAGCTCCATTCTACTGGGTCTGCGCTGCTACCATCGATGCGGATGACCGCCGACGCAATCAAAAAACTTCTCCAGTTAAGCCCCCATCCCATCGAGGGTGGCTCCTACCGCCGCACCTATACCTCGGCTGCGAGCATTGCTCTGCCCCGCGGCCAGCGCGCCGCCGGCACTGCCATCTACTACCTGCTGGAGCCGGGGACGTTCTCTGAGATGCACATCCTCGACTCCGACGAGATCTTTCACTTCTATCTCGGCGACCCGGTCGAAATGCTCCAGCTCTACCCCGATGGGCGCTCCGCGCTCTTCACCCTTGGGCAGGATTTGCAGGCTGATCAGCACGTCCAGCTCGTCGTCCCCGCCGGAGTCTGGCAGGGCACGCGCTTGGTTGGCAACGGACAAGTTGCGCTGATGGGCTGCACCGTCACCCCCGGCTTTGATTTCGCTGACTACCGCAACGCCACAGCGGAGGAACTGATTGCCAAGTGGCCGCAGGAAGCGGAGCGAATTCGGGCGCTGACGCGGAGCTAGACTCTACCGCCGCTCCCGGAAGAAACTCCGCAGCAGTTCGCCCGCTTCCTCCGCAAGGATTCCCTGCTCCATCTGCATCTGGTGGTTGAGCTGGGGATGGTTCAGCACGGACAAAACAGACCCGCAGGCTCCGGCCTTCGGGTCCCCAGTAGCAAAGACCAGCCTGTCCAGCCGCGCGTGAATCATCGCACCGGCACACATGGCGCAGGGCTCCAGCGTCACGTACAGCGTGCAGCCGTTGAGGCGGTAGTTCCCCAGCGCCCTGGCCGCCTCGCGCAGCGCAACCATCTCGGCATGGGCAGTGGGGTCCACATTGCGCAGCACGCGGTTCTGGCCCCGCGCAATCACTTCGCCTCCATAGGCCACGACGGCTCCGATGGGCACTTCGCCCTCGGCCGCTGCCTTTTGGGCCTCGGCCAGCGCGGCCTGCATGGCGTCCACGTCGGAAATCATGGCCTTGATGGTAGCGCGGCAGGTTGCTGCTGCGTCATGCAGTGCAGCGCGCCGAGCCCCCAGATCAGGTCCACGCAGTGGATGCCGATCACCTCGCGCTCCGGAAAAACCGCTGCCAGCGTGTTCAGCGCAATGCGGTCGTTGGGGTCGTGGAAGGTGGGCACCAGCACCAACCCATTCGCCAGATAAAAATTCGCGTAGCTCGCCGGAAGCCTTTGCCCGCGGAAGACAACGGGGCGCGGCAGCGGTAGTTCCACAAGGGTGAACTGTTTGCCGTCCGGCGTGCGTGCCGCCTTCAGCCGTTCCAGATTCTCGACCAGCGGCGCGTGGTTTGCGTCGCGAGTGTCTGGCTCGACCGCGGTCACAATCATCTCCGGCCCGACAAACCGCGTGATGTCGTCCACGTGGCCGTGCGTGTCGTCGCCTGAAACTCCGCGATTGAGCCAGATGACCTGCTCAATCCCGAGGTAGTCGTGGAAGGCCTGCTCCAGTTGACGCTGGCTGACACCCGGATTGCGCTGCTGCACTTCGCTCAGCAGGCACTCTTCCGTTGTGAGCAGAACGCCCTGCCCGTTTGTGTCGATGGATCCGCCTTCGAGAACAAGCCGCCTGGATTCTCCGCCGAGTTGGACCACGGGCTGCCACGCAGGCAGGCCATGAAGCTTCTGAACGTGGCCGGGAACCTGGTCGTCGAGGTGCCAGTCTGGATACTTGGCCCAGGCGTTGAAGTGCCAGTCCGTGATTGCAACCTGCCCAGCGGCATTGCGGATAAAAATTGGACCAGAGTCACGAGTCCACACGCGGTCCGTCGGCCATGCATGAAAGCTGACCTGATCGAGATTCGCGCCCGCGCGCTTGAGGATTCCGCGAACTTTGCGCTCCGATTTCTCGTCCTCCACAAGGATGTGCACGCGCTCACGGGCTGCCAGCAGGCGCACGATCTCGGCGTACACCCAGGGGATGGGCTGAAACTTGCCGGGCCAGTCCTCGTGATTGTGCGGCCAGGCCAGCCACGTCGCTTCATGCGGCTCCCACTCGGCGGGTATGCGATAGCTCAGTTCGCTGGGGAGGGGGGTGGGGTGAGGGTTGACCATGGCTACTTGTGGTCTCCCCCGCGCGCCGAACCGTGCGAAGCATCGAGAAAACGCTGCGTAATGGGCGCATACGCGTCGATACGCCGGTCGCGCAGAAAGGGCCAGTTGCGGCGCGTGTCTTCGAGCAGCGCGAGGTCAATCTCTGCCAGCAGAACCTCTTCGGCATCGT
>JAJYAE010000346.1 GCA_021779695.1 Acidobacteriota bacterium
CCGCACGAGTCTTTTGACGGCGTAGCGCCAGTGCGAAGGAGTTCAGTACAGATTCCCGACAACGATGTCAGCGACGACCTCGATGGCAGAAACGGTTGGGATGAGGCCGGCTTTGGAGGGAGCGGGATGCGAAGGCAGAGCGGGCTGTGTCATGGTGATCACATAGTTGAGATCCCGGACGCGTCCCTCGATGACATCCATAGGCTGACCTTCGCCTGACTTCTGCACACACTGTCTGGCCTGGTTGCCCAGGCCGACGAGCGGCGCGTCTGCATCGGAGCACACGTGCTTCTGAGCTTTGGTCACCGTAATTTGAAGGACGGAATGGGGGGTGCCCTTGAGCGCGAACTGACAGGATCCCTCGGGCGGAGACGATTGCTGGACAGCAACAGTGGCCGCGCCGCCGAGCGCCTTCTCCGCAGTGCCAAGCGTGAGCCAGGGACAGGCAGGTACCGACTGCGCCAGAGCGGCACTGCTTAGGGCCGAAAGAGCACAAAGGAAGATGGTGCGCAGCTTCATGCTTTCGCTTCAACCTTTGACTTGGCAGGTTGCAGGACCTCTGACTTCAAAAGCTTGCCGCCCTCCTGCAACGTGTAGAGACGATTCGGTTCAAGGTCGCGAAACTGATCGACTTGCCCGCTGAGCCAGCGCACTTCGATCATGTCGACCTTCTCCGCCTGGTCAAGACCAAAGTGCATTCGCATGTCGTTTTGAGAAAAGTAGCTGCCACCGCTGCGCAATTCGTCTGTTTGTACGAGAGGCTTGGCAGCATTGGGCTCAGTTTTGGCCGTCACGATAATGCGGCTGCCAATGCCCGAACGATTGGACTTAGTGCCGACGAGCTTGATCTTGATCCACTTGCGATTCCATGTGGAGTCGCAACGCAGCAGCTGAGGCGTGGAATTAATGCAGTTCACGACGATGTCAATGTCGCCGTCGTTGTCGTAGTCTCCAAAGGCGCAGCCACGCGCGGGCGCGCGCTCCATGATGCCGGGGCCACCTTTGTCTGTCACATCCTCGAAGCGGCCGTTGCGCAGGTTGCGGTAGAGGTATTTGTGCTCGGCGTATTTCAGATCTTCTTTTGAGAGATCGACTTCAGGATATACATGGCCATTCGACATGAGAATGTCGAGCCACCCGTCGTTATCCATATCGAAGAATCCAACACCCCAGCCCAGCAGCCGCGTGTTCACACCAAGCCCGCCGGGATACGTTCGATCTTCGAAGTTGGCATCGCCGAGGTTGGTGTAGAGCGAGTCCGTGTCGCCGGCAAAGTTGGTCTTCACGACGTCAAACGTTCCGTCGTGGTTGTAATCGCCGATGGAAACGCCCATGCCAGCCTGGGGCTTGGCCTCGGCGGAGAGCGCGGCGCCGGCTTCAATCGCGATATCGCGGAAAGTGCCGTCTTTTTGGTTCTGATAAAGCGTCGCGGGAGCGGAGTCGTTCGCGACGTAGATGTCAGGCCAGCCGTCGCCGTCGAGGTCAGAGGCAGCGACGCTCAGGCCATACGTGCCTACGGCGGTCCACATACCTGCCTTCTGACTCACGTCTTCAAAAGTACCGTCACCCTTGTTGTGGTAGAGAATGTTTTTGCCGCCGGGCAATCCTGGTGGGCCGCATGCGACGAGGATGCCCTTGTACGTGCAGGGGCCATCCTGCGGCAGTGGCGCAGTCTTCAAGTCGAAGTCAACGTAATTGGCAACAAACAGGTCAAGGTGACCATCGCGGTCGTAGTCAACGAATGTGCATCCGGTGTTCCATCGAGTCTTTGGGCCGGGCTGGATAAGGCCCGCCTGTTCCGTCACATCAGTAAAGGTGCCGTTGCCATTGTTGCGATACAGGACGTTCTGCCCGTAGTAAGTGACAAAGAGATCGTCCCAGCCATCATTGTTGTAGTCGCCAACGCAGCAGGCCTGGCCCCATCCGGTTTTGTGTTCGAGACCGGTGCCAATCGTGACATCGGTGAATGTGCCGTCGCGATTGTTCTTGAAAAGATGACAGCGGGGCTCCTGCCCACCTGGAAAGCCTTCAAGCCGCCAACCGTTGACCATGAAGATGTCCTGCCAGCCATCCTGATCGTAGTCGTAAAAGGCAAGACCGCAGCCGGTCGTCTCGAGCAAGTATTTGTTGTGATACTTACCGCCGTAAATGGTTTCGACGGTGAGGCCTGATTCCGGTGCAACCTCGACGAAGCTGACGCCCAGCGGCGTGCCTTCCAGCGGCGACTTTGGCCCGGATGGCGGCGGGGCGGGGCGTGCGTCATAGCTGCGTTCCTGGGGACCAATTTTGATCTTGCTCCCCTGCTGCGCGGGCGCTGCGAGCGCAAGGAGATCCGCGAATGGCAGGACGAGTGCGGTCTTGCTTAGAGAACGGAGGAAACGGCGGCGAGTCAGGGGAAAGCGGCTCAAGGATGCATGCCTTTCTGGGAATGATCTAGTGCTGAGCTTGACTCCTTCATCATCGACTCTGTGTGAACGTGCCAGGGTACGCTCTCGATCGAGGTCTCTGGATGGCGCCGCAGGTAATCAAGCGAATAAGTGGGTGCGCCAGGGTCAATTTCTTTGATCCTGTATTGATACGCTTCGTAGGCCGACTCTTTCATCATGCCCTTGCGGCGATAAAGGATGGCAAGATTGTAGTGCGCAGCAAGATCATCCGGATCGATGGATTGCAGCGCTTTGAACTGGACGATGGCGTCATCCGGACGATGCTGCTGGTAATAGGAGATGCCGAGTTCGCGACGCGCGTCGCGGCAGGCTGGATACTGCGCAACGACCTCTTGAAGATCTTCCACCTCGGCGCTGGAGTGGCGCGCACGCCGCTCCACGAGAGCCAAGTAGTAAAGCGCACGGGCGTCGTGCGGCTTGAGCGCGAGAGATTTCTCCAGTGGTGCGCGGGCTTCCTCGTATTTTTCCCAATCGATGTAGGCGACACCGAGGTTGACATAGCCATCCTTGTAGTCGGGACGGAGACGAATAACTTGCTCGAATGCGTCCACTGCATCCTGATGCTGTAACTCGTCGAGATACCCGATGCCAGCATTGTTCCACCGCATCCAATCTGGGTTTGCACCCGACACCGGAGCCTGCGGCCAATTGTCACCAAGAGCCACGGTGCGACTGCCGGAAGCGAGTTCTACGACTGGGTAACCTGGATGGTCTGGGCCAAAGATATTGTTCAAATAGCTCTGGCGGAGATGACGATAGTTCACCTGTGCATGGAGCGTGATGGGCCCTTTGGCGTTGGCCGGAATCATGAAGCGGTAGCGGACCAGGTCCGAATGGCCCGACTGAATGGTGTTGTCGTAGGCCACGGAATGGATGGCCCACACCATGTGATTGTCGACGAAGTCACCAATGACGTTGACAGGCCGGTTGGTGTAGCTATGCGCGCCCGGCTCAAGCGTTCCATCTGGACGCAGGAATCCGCTCTGGTAGATCACATTTCCATCGGCGTCCTTCGCAGTGAATTGCAGCCAGGCTTCGTAGAGGTCACGCACCTCAGGGATGAGCGAATGGCCGATGAACTTGTTTTGTACCACAACGTAGGTGTCCACGACCTGGCCTGCGGAAAGGTGGAAGGGAACGGAGCCGAGCGGCGCAAATATCTGTTGGGTCTTGTCCACACGCATGGCAAAGATATCGACATTGAGATAGTTTCCGCTGCGCAGGAAGTTGATGGTCTTCTGAAGTTGCTCGTCAAATCCGTAGTAGAAAGGAACCGCGGTGTTGCCGGCCAGCCAGCGATGTGACGCGAAGGCGCCGTTCTTTGCGCCCGGCTCCGGAAGCACATTCGGCGCGCGCGTCATGTGGCATCCCTGACAGGTTGTCTCGTCCGCTGGATAGTACGTGAGCGGGTTCTGTTGCGAGTATTTTGAATTCTGCCACTCGTCGTAGGCGCTGAATGCGCGAATCCATTTATAGTCATTCAGCATGGGCGGAAGGCTGGCTTTGTGGCATGCAGCACAGAAGACTGCGGAGTGATAAATGGGCTGCATCACTGCTTTGGAATGCCGGTCAAGATGGGCGAGGATTTCTGCGTCGGGCACGATGCCAGGGATTCGATTTCCCTGTGCATCCACCATCACAGAAGGGACTCCCATCACATAGCCGCCGTTGCCTTCTTTCGAATCGACGCTCTGGATGGAATGGCAGACCATGCACGTGATTCCATCGCGGTCAAACGACCTGTCGCCGGTGAAGCCCTTGTCCAGGGCGCCACCGAGAACCGCAATTGGATTGTGACAACTATCGCAGTGGCGCGCAAACTCAACACCCTTCGTGCGCAGAAGAATATTGACGCTCTGACGATAGAACGGCGTTCTGAAGGAGTTAGAGTGCAGCGCCTCGCGCCATTGGTGGTACGCCTCCTGGTGGCAATGGCCGCAATAACTCGCAGTGGGAAAGGCATTCGGCGGTAAGAAACCGGCTCCTGCCACGGCGGCGTTACCCGGAGCGGAGATTTGATCCTTGCC
>JAJYAE010000048.1 GCA_021779695.1 Acidobacteriota bacterium
ATCGTCAATGAAAGTGAGATTGAGGGGTAGCTGCTCGTTGAGGTGTTGGGCAATGCCGACCTTACTCAGGATGGACGGCATATTATTAGCCGGCCCCATGGATTTCTCGTCGACCTGTTTGCGCATATTGGAGTAGGTGGACATGCCCTCAGTGACAGAGGGCGCAGGGGCGGGCTGCTGTGCAGCCGTGAGCTGCCATGCGAGACACACTCCCAGGGCAACAGCAGCGGCCCTTGCTCCGTTGCGCGACGAGCTCCGGATTTTGAATGTGCACTGCATCCTACTGCTCCTTCGGGGTCTTGCTCCCTGGTTAGGCTTCGCGGCCGGTTCCCCGTGCATGTTGCGCTCCGGCCGGAGGCGCGTTATTGCTTTTCCTGCTCCTGTGCGTGCTCTGCTTCAGCCTGCTCCTGCTCATAGCCTGTGGGCGCAAAGCCATTGGTGAGCGGGGTGGTGACGGTTGGAACGGCGTCACCCGCCATTAAGGGTTGTTGTTGAGCGGCCGGCGCAACGGGCAGGCCCTGCTGCGCGATGATCTGCATGGCGCGGTCAATGGGAATGCGAACCTTGCCTTGCGACGGGTCCACCCAGGTGTAGTGGTCGAGCAGCAAATCCTCACGCTGATGCAAGTCGGCGACATCCTGATTGCCGTCGTCCAACTGAACACGCGGCGTGGGGAACTGCTGAGTAAGTTCGGCGACCTTTGCCTGCATCTGCGGGTTGTTCGGCAGGTTTCCGAGCTGGCGGATGTTGACGGTGGTGGCCCACTTGCTGGTGGGTCCATCTTCCCTGTCGAGCTGGGCATTGATGAGCTTGCCCACGCCATAGACGAGGATGCCGGCAACACCGACGAAGACGAGGAGGGCCATCAGGAAAACGACGATGCCCGTCACGCGAATATCGGACTGTTCAAAGCCCTTCGAAGCATCGATTTCTTCCGGACCGTGATTGCCGGGCGCGTGCGGATTATGCATGGACATGCTCTGGCTCCAGAATCTCCGCCAAATGCGGATCGTTCGTTTGCACGAGCGGGCGGGTCTTCAGCCGCGTGCAGAAAAATGCCACCCAGAATGCGGTCATGGCCACTGGCACAGCCGTGTACTCCAGGATGCCCCAGCTGAAGTGAAGATTCCGGGCCGCATCCTTATAGTTCGGCTCAATGAGCCAGAAAAGGTCGAATGCCTTGGCAAAGATCATCCACTGGCAGACGCGGATGAGGCGCTTCTTGTTGCGCTTGATGTCGCGCGAGAGCAGCAGTGAGAACGGAATCACCCAGTGGAAGATGAAGTCCAACGTGATGATGATGCCCCAGTGGCCGCGAATGCGGTCGAGGTACCACGGGATCTCATCCGGAAGATTGCCGGACCAGATGATGAGGAACTGACCGAAGGCGATGTAGATGTTCAGCATCACGAATGCGAAGGTGAACTTGCCCAGGTCGTGCTGCTCAGTTTGACGGAGCAACGTTTTGAATGGCTCATTCTTTGAGAGGCTGAGGGCAACAATGATGGAGAACGCCAGCACCTGATAGCCCTGGCCAACGAGGAACAGGAATCCGTAGACGGACGAGTACCAGGTTGGGTCCATCGACATGACCCAGTAGATGGCTCCGGCCGTCATGGTGAGCGAGTAGACGACGATGCCGGGTCCACTGATGTTTTCGAGCTTCTTGATCCAGACGGGCGTGTTGGCGGGCGAGTCTGAGTCGCGCTGGATGCCGAGGGAATTCAGGCGCCAGGTATAGAAAGCCCAAATGGCGAAGCATAGCAGACTGACCCAGACGTACGTGACAGGGTTCAGCATGGGTCGCTTGAAATCAAGGCAGTGGGCCTGAATCTCGTTAATCAGGCCGGCCTTGAGCGCAGAGGCGGTATCACTCGCCGTGGGGTAAAGCGCCCACAGGTAGAGCTTCTTCATAAAGATGGCGCTGACGACCCAGTAGATGAAGACCAGCGGAAGGGTACGGCTCATGGCCTCGAGGGGTCGGCGGAGCAGCAAACCCCACTTGCCACCGGAGACATACTGGACCATGAGGAGGGCAAGGCCGCCAACGGCAAAGCCGAAGGTGAGCATGAGGCCGAGGACCCAGGCGCGGAGGAAATGGTCGATGGAGCCATCCGCAAAGGCAAGCAGAGCTGCAATCACGGAGAAGATGACGCCGACAATAAGGGCGCGGGACTTCCAACTGTCCACGAAGGACGGCGCACCGAGATCGGCGGGGAGCGTTCTGGCGTGTGTTGCGGCGTGTGTTTCGTGAGCCATTCCGTCAGTCCTTACTTCGCGGCCGCAGGAGCCGGTTTGCTTGCTGGAATGTTGATCTTGGGGTCAGCGGGGCGCGCCGGGGCCATAGCGGGCGTTCCTTCCTTGGAGTTATTGGGATAAGCCGAGACGTTGGTCGACTCAGGCAGAGCCCAAGGTTGCGCATCGGAGGGCGGCAGGTTCTCTTCCGCGGCGACTTCCTTCAGCTTCTTGACCTGCACACCCGTGGGCACATCCTGCAGAGTGGCGTTCTGGCTAAGCTGGAGGGCGCGAATGTAAGCTGCCACGCACCAGCGATCCACGGGGGTGAGCTGCGCGGAATAGTCGGGCATGGCGCCGTAGCCATGGGTCATGACAAAGAAGTAGTGCGAGATGGGCTGGGCGCGCCGTACCTGGTCATGCAGGTTGGCCGCGGGCTTGTAGCCGCGCTCGACGATTTCGCCGAGACCGTTGCCCACGCGCGAGTGGCAGGGCGTGCAGTAGATGTTGAACCGCTCCTGGCCGCGACGCAACACAGTCATGGTCACGGGGAATGGCATGAGGTCGCGCTCTTCGCGGTAGCCATTTGCGCCCTCGACGACGCCGGTGTAGAAGTAGCTGTCCGCATGGAGCTGGCCGCGGGCGACGGTATTCAGCACCTGGGGCCGGGCGCCGCGATGATCGGCAAACATCTCCGAGCCGCGCTGGGGAATCATCTTCGGCTCGTTGTGCATGTCCTGGCGGCAGCCTGCGACCAGAAGAAGGCCGGCGAAGCCAGCGAACAGGGCAGCTTTGTTGACTCGAATGAGGCGGTTCGCTTCCATCAGTACTTCACCTCCACCACCGATACCGGCGCGAAGTTCTGCAGATATTGCCTGGTCTCCAGGATGTCGAATTTGGGATCGAGCGCCTCGAGACACAGGAAGAACTTGTCGGTTGTGGCGCCGTCACGGAAGTTCGGCGCATTGAAGAGCGGATGGTAAAGGGCCGGCAGGCGATTGAGGGCGAGCATGCCAAAGGCGGCGGAAAGGCCCGCCCAGAGAATCGTCCACTCATACGCCGGGACCACGAACGCGGGCCACGAGTAGGTGGGACGTCCGCCAATGTCCAGGGGATAAGCGATTACTGAGATCCAGGTTTCCATCGCGAACATGGCGGCGCCACCCATCAGGCCGCCAATCAGCGTGACAAGTGGAACCTTGTTGCGGTGGAAGCCAATTGCTTCCGCGGCTTCTTCCACCGGGTAGGGTGTATAGCAATCGAGGCGGCGCCAGCCGTCCTGATGTGCCTTGCGCGCAGCGCGCACCAGATCACCGGGGGTATCAAATTCGGCCAGCAGGCCGTATGTTCCTTCGCGTGCGGGCATCAGTCACCAGCCTCCACTGCCGCTTTGGGCTTGATTTTTGCGCTGGGCAGCAACATGCGGACTTCATTCATGGGAATCATGGGCAGGAAGCGCACGAACAAGAGGAAGAGCGCGGTAAAGAGCCCAAGAGTTCCGACAAAGGTCATGTAATCCCACTTGGTCGCGCGGTACGTACCCCACGCAGACGGGAGGAAGTCGCGGTAGAGGCTCGTGACAACGATGACGAAGCGCTCAAACCACATGCCTGTATTCACGACCAGAGAAAGCAGAAACATAAAGACCATGTTCGTGCGCCATTTGCGCACCCAGAGAGTGGTCAACGGAATCGCAAGGTTGCAGGTGATGAGCACCCAGTAGGCCCATCCCATAGGTCCGAACATGCGGTTCCAGAACATGAAGGCTTCCCAGTGTGACGCCGAGTACCAGGACATGAAGGCTTCAAGGCCGTAACCATAAGCGACGATGAAGCCCGTCGCCAGCAT
This sequence comes from Acidobacteriota bacterium, assembly GCA_021779695.1. The sequence goes on from JAJYAE010000048.1 coordinate 4,084, forward strand.
CACCTTGCCCATGTTGTCGATGTGGCGTTCGGTCACCATCGATTCCAGGTGATAGAACTTGCGCAGCGGAATCGCCAGCGTCAGCACCATCGCGAAGCCGGAGTAGATGGCTCCTGCGACGAAGTAGGGTGGGAAGATCGTTGTGTGCCATCCCGGAAGGACGGCGACGGCGAAGTCAAAACTGATGACCGTGTGCACCGAGAGCACCAGCGGGGTGGCCAGACCGGCCAGCAGCAGAGAGGCCGTTTCATAGCGCATCCAGTGGCGCACTGAGCCGCGCCAGCCCCACGAGAGCATGCCGTAGATGTACTGGCCCATCTTGGACTGGGAGCGATCGCGGAAGGTGCCGAAGTCGGGAATCATACCGACATACCAGAACACGACCGAGATGGTGGCATAGGTGGAGACCGCGAAGACGTCCCACAGCAAGGGCGAGCGGAACTGCGGCCACACATTCATGGTGAAAGGCAGCGGAAAGAGCCAGTACCCCAGCCACGGACGGCCGACGTGAATCAGCGGGAACATACCGGCGCAGACCACGGCAAAGATTGTCATCGCCTCGGCAAAGCGGCTGATCGAGTTCCGCCAGCTCTGCTTAAAGAGGAGCAGAATTGCGGAGATCAGCGTGCCGGCGTGGCCAATACCGATCCACCAGACGAAGTTGATAATCGCGAAGCCCCACGCGACGGGCTGGGTGATGGCCCAGATTCCAACGCCTTTAAGGAAGAGCCAGGCAACAGCCACCAGCAGCATCGTGGCGCCGCCGCCGGCGATGCCGAAGATTGCCAGCCAGCCCAGCGGCGTGTGCGGGGTCAGCACAATGTGCGAAATCTTGTCGGTCACCGACCGGAAGGTCAGCTCAGGAGCGACAACCCTGAACTCTCCGGTTGCCGGATCGATGCCCGGATCTTTGATTTTTATCTCACTGGTCGCCATCGTGGCTTCAAGCCTCTCAACCATTGGCCGGTGCGTGTTCCACCGGTGTTTCTTCCAACTCAGGGTTCGGGTTCAGTACCTCGGCGAGATAGGTCGTCCGGGGCCGCGTGTTCTGATCGGCGAGTACCTGGTAGCTGCGCTGGTTTGCGCGCAACTTCGCCACCCGGCTCGATTTGTCGTTGATGTTGCCAAAGGTGATGGCGGAAGCAGGGCAAGCCTGCTGGCACGCCGTCACAATCTCTCCGTCGCGAATCGCGCGGTTTTCCTTGTCCGCCGTAATCTTTGCTTCCTGAATGCGCTGCACGCAGTAGCTGCACTTCTCCATCACGCCACGCGAGCGGACCGTGACATCGGGGTTGCGCATCAGCTTGAGGCTCTCGGTCTCGTAATCAGAGAAGAGCAGGAAGTTGAAACGGCGCACCTTGTAGGGGCAGTTGTTGGAACAGTAGCGCGTTCCCACGCAACGGTTGTAGACCATCGTGTTGAGGCCTTCCGGCGTGTGCACCGTGGCTCCAACCGGGCAGACCTGCTCACAGGGAGCATTCTCGCAATGCTGACAGGCCATGGGCTGGAAGTGAGCGCGCGGCGCGGACAGGTCGCCCTCAAAGTACGAATCGATGCGCAGCCACTGCATGTTGCGGCCGATGCGCACCTGCTGCTTGCCGACCACCGCAATATTGTTTTCGGCATAGCAGCTTACGATGCAGGCATTGCAGCCAACGCAGCTGTTCATGTCAATCGACATGCCCCAGGCGTTGTTGTTGTACACCCAGTTCGGAAAGAGGGACTCGTCTTGCGGAGGCGTATCGCGCCCTTCACCCTCATGCGCGAAGTTGGGGTTGGTTTTGAACTCTTCGAGGGTTGCGTAACGAATGATGCCGCGCGGACCGAGCGCCTCATCAGCCTCGAGGGAGTTGTTGCCCTCGCCCTGCTGGCCAAATCGCGCGCCACGATGATCCTGATAGTGGCTCTTCGTAATGGCGATGCCCCACTTGCCGTCAAGCTTCTTCAGCGATCCGGTGGCATACAAGGGAGCGGCCGTGGTGCGAATGAGATAAGCATTGAAGCCCGCGCCAGAACCGACGCGCCCGGCAAACTCGCGACCGTAACCGAGGTAGACGGTGACCGAGTTATCCGGATGACCAGGTGCAACGATGACGGGCGTCTTGACCTTGTTGCCAGCCACGCTCAATTCGACGATGTCGTCTTCTTCAAGGCCCAGCTTCGTCAGGGTCGCACCAGACACGATTGCGGCATTGTCCCAGCTAAGGCTCGTGATCGGCTTGGGCAGTTCCTGCAGCCAGCCGACATTGGACCAGCGACCGTCGTAGATATTCGGGTCGGGCCGGAAGATAATTTCCAGCGCATCCCGGGACGAGGGCGCCGGAACCTGCGGGATGGAAGCCTGCGGCTTTCCGGTCCTGCTGAACGCGGTGTCGGCAATCCATCCGTCATGGAGGACCTTGCGCCAACCCGTCTCGAAGTCTCCCTTGATGACCGGCTGCCAGGTGGCCCTGACCGCTTCATAGGCACTCAGCATGGGCTCATCGAGAAGGGCCTGAAAGACATCGTGGGCAGAGCGGCCGCCATAGAGCGGGTCGATCATGGGTTGCACGATGGAGACGGTGCCGTCGTAGGCGCGGACATCCGACCAGGATTCGAGATAGTGCGCCGCGGGGATATGCCAGTGCGAAATCTGCCCGGTCTCATCCACGTGCGAGCCGAGATGGACAACCGTGCCGACCTTGTTGAAGGCTTCAGAGAAGCCAAGATCGGCGGGCGCGTTGTAGATAGGATTGACGTTGAGAATCACCAGCCAATCCACCTTGCCCGCATTCATGTCCGCAACGAGAGCCTTGATGCCAGCCATCTGATTGCTGGGGATGGGGTTCAGCGGCTGCTCGTTGACGAAGACCGTCTTGCCAATGTTGCCCAGGGCGTTGTTGATGGCAAGCGCGAGGGCGTCCACGGAAGGATCCTGATAAAGGCCGGGAATCACGACGCTCTTGCCGGAATTGGCTTTCAAATCGGCAGCCAGGGCGGCGAGATATTTTTGCTGCTCCGCGGTCCAGGAATGCGCCGGGGGATTCACACCTGCGACACCCACAGCTTTTGCCAGCTCCGCAGTGAAGGCCGGAATCTCGCTGGCACGCAGGCCAAGGCGATGCTCCGCCTTCATGCCCGTGGTGGTGGGCGTGCTTTCAACGGCATAAAGACGGTTCATGCCGGCTTCAGGCTGCTTGCGGCGCGCGGCATAATCACGGACAAACTTATGGAAACCGGGGTAGGCGGCGCCGGAAAGAAAATCCGCGTCGAGCGAGACCAGGACGTTTGCCCCGCTCGCGTCATATTGCGTGTCAATTCCCTGCTCTGCGACCGTGCCCGCAATCGCGGGGTCATACTGCACGAGGGTCGCCTTGGGCCACGCGGCCTGCACAGCCTTCCACTGGCGTGCCAGCGTAGGCGAGGTAATGGTCTCAGACAGGAAATAAATGCCGGAGCCATCTTTGGAGGAAGCAAGCTTCAGGCGAAAGGCTTCTGCGAACTCAGCCCATTCGTGGTTCTCGCCGCGAAAGAGGACATGCTGCGAGCGGTCTGGGTCATAGAGGCCCAGCAATGTTCCCTGCGAGAAAGGATCTGAGCTGCCCTGATTGTAGGCATGGTCAGGATTGCCGTCGACCTTGATGGGCCGGAACTCGTCACTTTTGATCAGCAGCGGCACGGCGCCGGTGACAAAGGGATGAGCGGTGGCGAAGTACATCGGCTTGCCGAGAACGAGATCTTCCGGAGCCTTGACGTAGGGGTAGATCGGCTCATCAGGCTGCTTGGTGCAGCCGGCAAGACCGGCAAGCGCCATGGAAGCACTCATGAGCTTGAGGAAGCCGCGGCGTGAAACCGGGTCGACCCACTCCTGCGCCGCGGCGGGAAACTCACGCTCAACGGCAGCCTGAAATTCGGGTGTGTTGGCCAGTTCGTCGATCGAGCGCCAAAGGCGCTTGCCCTTGACCCCCTTTAGCTCCGAACGAACTGCGGCTAGCGACATGGGCTCGCCGGATGCGGGCTGGACTGTCGAATCGGAATTGTTCCCCACCGTACTCCCCGTTTGATTCGTGGTTGGCTTCATTGCGTCGCGACTCATCGATGGCAGACCTCGCAACTGGATAACTCGCGCGGGGTGCGAATCTTGTAGTGCTTCACGAGATAGAGCCCCAGCTGCTCCTGGCTTGTGAATTTCCGATAGACCGGCATGGCGGGCATCGTTGCAGAGGTCATATCGGCCGTCACCAGATGCGCGGCGCCGGCGGAGGGTAACTCCAGCGAAGCCATCTGGGGTCCAGCGGTAGCCGGATCCCTGGTGACGCAGTTGACGCTTTGCGCGGTAGGAACGCCACTTTCGCTCGGAGCCGCGTCGCACCAGACAGGGTGCAATTCAGACGGCGCTTCCCAGGCCATGTTGTAGATCTGACTGGTGGGGCGCAGGTTCTTGGCCGGGTTACGGTGGCAGTTCAGGCACCACTCCATCTGCAGCGTGTTCTGCGCGTACATTAGCGGCATCTGGTCCACGCGGCCATGGCAACTTGCGCAGCCAATGCCCTTATTCACATGGATGGAGTGATTGAAGTAGACGTAATCCGGCAGGTCATGCACCTTGGTCCAGACCAGAGACTGCCCTGTCGCCCAGCTGTCGCGGACGGGCTGGAGCAATTGCGCGTTGGTCCAGATTTGCGCGTGGCAGTTGATGCAGGTCTTGGTCGGGGGAATACCGGCGTAGCTGGACTTCTCGACGGTGACGTGGCAGTACTGACACTGGAGGCCCAGTCCCTGCACGTGGTGCTTATGGCTGAACGGCACCGGCTGGTCCGGGCGCTGCCCCTGGCGGGTAACCCAGGGCGAGCGTTGCAATTGGTCCAGCGTGACTCCCAATGCGATCACAATCAGCCCCGTCAGAACCAGGCTCGCGCGAGCCAAAGCATTGGAGCTGCGATCAAATATCTGCGCCATGAATGCTTTCCTGCTTCGTGTTTGTCGCTTCCGTTGCGTACCGCGATGTGCGCGATGTGCTGACGGTCACATACGTTACGGTTATTTTCTGTTTTAATGCGGAAAAAGGCTGTCTCTTTTACCGACCTCGAAGAAATCTATACAGCAGCCGAGTCTAGTCGCGCAACCCTTCTCGCACCTCAGAACATGAAAATGTTTTATTCCGCGCAACTTTTGTAAGCCACACAAAAGAATAGAGTTTTGTGATGTAGAGGATTGCGGGGAACACAAAGCCTGATCCCTGGAGACGCGCTGCCGAGGGATTCTTCAGGCGGAACAAATGTAACACGTCGCATGCACCGCGAGCTACTTGCGAGACGGGCCGTCTTGCATTCTGCGACGAAGGCTGGCCAGGGGACCACAAGATGAGACTGGAGGCTGTTGACTTGGGGTTTGTGCAGCCCCGACTGGAAATGGGTGAGGCGCACAAAAATATGACGGACATGCGGCGGGCTGAGATGGCGACGCGATGCATTAGAATGCGGGCAAGACCTGTTCGGCCCGTTTCGATCTCTTGCATGCATCACGGCTTCCGAGGGGTGCGCCAGAGATTTGGCACCAATCCGCACAACATCACGTTGCATAAGGAAAGGCCATGAAAAACGCCGGGCTGCTGGTGATGCCAGCAGGATTTTTCCTCGTTGTGGCTGCCCTCTCGCTGTTTGACGGAATTGCGATGCGCAGCATTTTTGTCCTATGTGGCCTGGCTGTCGAGGGCATGGGGCTATTTTTGGCGGTGCGCGGCCATATGGCTGCGAGAGGAGAGCACTGAGAATGGATCCGTACGCAGCACTTCCTTTGCCACAGTCGGCTTTTGTGCTGGCGCTCAGCCTTGTCCTGGTTTCTCCACTGGCGCTGGCGGGGGTGGCCTTGATGAACGCCGGCCTTGGCCGATCGCGCTCAGCGGCCCAATCGATGCTGGGGACGCTGGCTCTGATTGCCGTGTCCGTGATTGTGTTTGCTCTGATTGGAGCGATGTTTGCCTACGGCGACACCGGGTACACATTCACGGTGGGGGGCAGGCCGTGGAATTGGATCGGGGCGGGAAGCTTTGCCCTGCGCGGCTTCAGTGCGGAGACGGTCCAGTCGCAATTAAGTACGCTGTTTCAATTCATCGCGGTTGCATTTGTGGTGCTGATTGCATGGGGTTCCGGGGCCGACCGCCTGCGGGTGGCTGCGGGGTTGGCCGCTTCGGCAATCCTTGCGGCGCTGGTTTTCCCGATGCTGGCCTACTGGGCCTGGGGAACGGGCTGGCTGACACAGCTGGGCCTAAACTTCTCGCTGGGTGAGGGTTTTCTGGATCCGGGCGCGGCCACGGTACATGTTCTGGGCGGACTGAGTGCGTTGGCCATTGTGTGGATCGCAGGGCCACGCCGCGGGAAGTTTCCCAAAGAGGGCCTTTCCACGGCAATGCCCGGCCACAACGCGGTGTACGTGCTCTTTGGTGGGCTGCTGGCGCTGGTGGGATTCCTGGCATGGAACATGGCGGGGGCGCTGATGTGGGCCGATCTGCCACCGACGGAGCTGGTGGTAACGGCGGTCAATACGTTGCTCGAAGCAGCCTGTGCGCTTGCAGTAACGTTTGCTGTGACGCGCATCCGCTTTGGTAAGCCGGACGCAAGTCTCTGCGCGAATGGCTGGATGGCCGGCCTGGTGACTTCGACTGCGTGCGCGGCGGTGGCCAGCCCTCTGGAGGCGCTGCTGGCGGGACTTGTGGCGGGCCTGATTACGCCTTTGCTTGTGGAGCTGCTGGAGCTATTCCTTTCGATTGACGATCCTTCGGGCGCCATCACCGTGCATGGAGTCTGCGGGTTGTGGGGACTCTTTGCTGCGGGGCTGTTTGCCTCGCAGTCGGGACAGGTGCTGGCGCAACTTGTCGGGATCGCAGCGCTGCTCGGCGTGATTTTTCCGCTGGTGTATTTCCTCTTCTGGGCCGTCAACCTGGTGCTTCCCTTCCGGGTGGATCCAGATGGCGAGCGCATTGGCATGGATCTGCATGAGTTGGGCGGCAGCGCCTATCCGGAGTTCGTGGTGCACCGGGACGATTCCTACCGCTGAGACATGCGGCAAGCGGCTCCTTGCGATTCGCCTGAAAGAAAGGCCCGAAGCGATGGCTTCGGGCCTTTCTTGTTAACCGGGTTGAGAAGGATTTACTCGGCAGCGGCTTCCATGGCCTTGGTCTGTGCCACGGTCCAGTCCGGTGCACCGACCTTGAAGCGCGCGAAGCGCCGCACGGTGATGTTTTCGCCGAGCTTACCTACCTTCTGCGCAATCAGCTCCTTGATGCTGACGGCCTGGTCCTTGATGAAGGGCTGCTCCAGCAGGCATACCTCCTCGTAGAACTTTGCCATCTTGCCATCAACGATCTTCTCGATGACCGGCGCCGGCTTGCCAGTGGCGGCAGCCTGCGCGCGATAGATTTCCTTTTCACGCTCCAGATCCTCAGGAGTCACGTCCTCGGGCTTTACATAGCGCGGATCGCTGGCCGCGATGTGCATGGCGATGTCCTTGAGCAGATCCTGGAAGTCCTCGGTCCGGGCCACGAAGTCGCTCTCGCAGTTGACCTCGATCAGCACGCCGATCTTGCCGCCGGCGTGGATGTAGGTGCCCACCGTGCCCTCGTTCGTCGAGCGCGCAGCCTTCTTTTGCGCAGAGGCCATGCCGCGCTTGCGCAGCACGACAAATGCGTCCTCGATGTTGCCTTTGGCCTCCTGCAGAGCCTTGAGGCAGTCGCCCATCGGCGCACCCGACTTCTCACGGAGGTCCTTCACCAGCTTTGCATCAATCTTCTCGCTCACAGTTGTCATCTCGCTTCCCTTGTCTCCATATCCCCTAAGACGGTTATTGTCCGCCGCCGCCTTCACGGCAAACGAAAAGCGTGGCGCTCGTTGTCGCGGCCACGCTTTTCAATCCCTGCGCTATCGTCCGCGGTTGAATTTACAGTGCGCCCTCGGCCACTTCGGTGTCGTCCAGCGCTGCCACGGCAGCGGGCGCCTTGCGGATGCCGCCGCCCAGAGCTGCGTCGAGGTCGACGTCTTCTTCGGCCACCGGCGCTTCAGCCACTTCGCCCTCGGGCGCCGCTTCAACTGGCACTTCCTCGGCAAAGGCCTTGTCGCCCACCAAGTTCACGCCCTCGGCTGCCGAGTCCGCAATCTTGGAAGTGAACAGGCGAATGGCGCGCAGCGCGTCATCGTTGCCCGGAATCACGTAGTCCACCACCGTCGGATCACAGTTGGTATCGACCACTGCGACAACCGGGATGCCCAGCTTGCGCGCTTCCTTCACGGCAATCGCTTCGTTATTCGAGTCAACCACGAAGATCGCGTCCGGCAGCCGCTTCATGGTCTTGATGCCGGCCAGATTGGCCTGCAGGTGCTTGCGCTCCCGCTCCAGGCGAATCACTTCCTTCTTGGTCAGCAGCTCGTACCGGCCGTCAACAGCCATCTCATCCAGTTCCTGAAGGCGCTTCACCGACTTCTGCACGGTCACCCAGTTAGTCAGCAGCCCACCCAGCCAACGCTGGTTGATGTAGGGCATGCTGGCGCGGCCTGCCTCTTCGGCAATCGCATCCTGCGCCTGGCGCTTGGTGCCGACAAACAGAATCGTCTTGCCGCTCGCGCAAAGATCGGTCACAAACTTGGACGCATCCTTGAAGAGCTTGAGGGTCTTCTGCAGGTCGATGATGTAAATCCCGTTGCGCTCGCCAAAGATGTACTCCTTCATCTTCGGGTTCCAGCGCTTGGTCTGATGCCCGAAGTGAACACCCGCTTCGAGCAGCTCCTTCATTGTGATCGTGGCCATTGGCCTCCTTCGTGGATTGCATCCGGGCTGGACCTTCGCCTTGCCCGGATTGAACCCGCTTAAGCGGGAGATTAAACACCAGTGATCCGGCGCCAGTGGTCAGTCAGTCTGCGCCGCAAACGGCACAGGTTCAGAACTCTGACCATTGTCCACTGACCACCTCAAAGCGACTAGCGCTTCGAGAACTGGAAGCGCTTGCGGGCGCCCTTCTGACCGTACTTCTTGCGCTCCTTCACGCGCGCATCGCGGGTCAGCAAGCCCTCAGCCTTCAGTGCCTTGCGCAGTTCGGCATTGAACAGGATCAGTGCACGGGCAACGCCCATCTTCACGGCATCAGCCTGCGCGGCCACGCCGCCGGAAGAAACCGTGGTCACGACGTCAAAGCTCGACGCCAGCTCGGCCACCACAAGCGACCGCTTGGCGGAAACGCGCTGCTGCTCGGTGACGAAGTACTCGTCGAATGCCTTGCCGTTGACCTTCCACTCGCCCGTTCCGGGGCGCAGAAAGACGCGGGCAATCGCCGACTTGCGGCGGCCCGTCCCGTAGTATTGAACCAGATCTGCCATGCTCTCTTGACTCTCTCCGCCGGCTCACTCAGAAGCCGGTCAAAAAATCCAGTTATGCAACGTTCATCGCCACCGGCTTCTGCGCCGCGTGGGGATGCTTGTCGCCGCGATACACCTTCAGCTTGGAACCCATGGAGCGGCCCAGCTTCGTCTTGGGCAGCATGCCCTTGATCGCTTCTTCCAGAATCTTTTCCGGCTTGCGGCTCAGCAGGCGCGTGAACGACTCCTCGCGCAGGCCGCCCGGAAAGCCTGTATACCGGCGATAGAGCTTGCTCTGGCTCTTCAGTCCGGTCAGCCGCACCTTTTCCGCGTTAATCACAATGACGTGATCGCCCGTATCCATATAAGGCACATACTGCGGATTCAGCTTGCCGCTCAGGACACTGGCCGCCTTGGTCGCCAGCCTGCCCAGAGTCTCGCCGTTCGCATCCAGCACAAACCACTTGCGGTCAATTTCCTTACTGCTCGGAACAAAGGTACCCATTTCTCTCCTGCCTTCAATCAACGCCGCGCGGCCCGATGCCTCAAATCCAACCCCTGGCCTGCTGCGCTTCCAAGTTCCTAAAATCTACGGCGCAAACCGCCGAAACCCGTGCTCGCAGCGACGGGTAATTCTTCCACCCACGACCCAACAAAGCTGTTCGGGTGAGGATTGCGATGGCTGGCTCACTGCCGAAAGCTCTGGCCTGAACGGTTCAGCACCCCTGCCATCTCTTCCGGTCGCCGTTGCCCTCCACCGGGACGGCCTGCTACTCAGGCCACCAGTCAGGTCCGGGTGCAGACACACAGACCCAAGGCGCAACACCGCGCAAGGACTCCAGAATACGTGATTCCCGGGGCAGAGTCAACGAAAAGACCGGGCACTTTTCCGAACGCGCCCGCCTTTCCACCCGCCGCCTTGCTGGCTACAATACGCCCAAGAGGATTTGTTGATGAAACGCTGGCTCACGTCTCGCTGGACCCTTGCCCTGCTCGCTTTCACCCTAACCGCCGCCAGCTACGCCCAGTGGTCCGATCCCGCCGGCGACGTCCCGGCCTATCACCCCGCGGCGCCGCTGCACGTCAGCACCCTGCCGGCCATCCTCTCCGGAGCGAAGCTCACCGGCCCTAACTTCCAGTATCCCTGGCAGGTGCACGTCTACCAGAAGGCGGCGAAGGTCGGGAATGTCCTTTACCAGCTCCCCTGTAACTGTCGCTGTGACAGGGCCTTAGGCCACACCAGCCTGCGCAGCTGCTTTGAGGGCCTGCACGGAGCGGAGTGCTCCACCTGCGCCAAGGAGGGCTTCTACGCCTACGAGCAGACGCGGCTTGGCAAGACGCCGGCCCAGATCCGGGCGGGCATCGCGCGGCACGACTACGAGAGCATCAATCTCGAACAGCAGTAGCCGGGAGCGGCAGTAGCCCGGAGCACCAATCCGGATTCAGCGTAGAATAGAAGGAGCAGCACGAGCCAGTTGGCCCGGCTCGCACCTTATCGACTGGTCGGCTCATCTAAAAAGAGGCCGATCTACCCCGGTTCGCTCTGGGGACGTCTTTTGGGGGCGTCACGGTTTCGACGGGATCGATTGCGGCGTGGGAGGCATGTCGGGGTGTGGGCACCCGTAATCGCTCGCAAAACAAAAGTTGCCAATGATAATCTGGCACTTGCTGCTTAATTAACTAAGCAGCCGTCCTCCACGGCTTTGCCTATGGGCTGTGAGCGGGCGTCGCACAGTAGGCTGGTGGTTGCGGCTCGGTCCGTGTTGCAACCATAAGATCATCGGACTAGCCTTTGGCGCATCTTGTCCGTTCTGAGCGCCCGGGGCGAACACATGCGGAACCGGACTGAGCATGGACTCTCCCAGCTGACAGCGATTTCGGACGCGGGTTCGACTCCCGCCGCCTCCACCATAAGGTAATTGATTATGCGTGAGTTATTTTGATCGCAACTCATGTCTCATCAAGCTATATGATTTTTAATCAATGACTTAAACCTTTCCGATATACTTATTGCCACTTGCCATGCCTCAAGCTGGAAAGTCCGCAGCATCGGGCCCGCATATCGAACGGGCTTTTGCAAATCTGCGCCACGACTTGCGGACATTCCTGAATGCCATCCTTGGCTACACTGCACTTTGGGTCGAAGATCCGCCTGCGGACTCGGTACCCCAGATTGCGGAAACCCTCGCCGATATACACGCCCAAGGCGAGTGGCTTCTGCGGCAGGTGAATGAGTTGATGGCCCCTTCCCACCTCGCCGATCCAGCTTACACTGCCGGTTTAGCTGAACGGATGCGGAACGTTCTGAACACACGCATACAAGCTGTAATCGCAAGCACAGAGGGTCTGCGCGCTGCAATAAGTACCGGCCCGCAAGAACTGGTAGCGGACCTTGCCAAAGTGCAAACGGCAGCGGAAGCCTTGTTGACCATGTTGAAAGGCGTAGAGAGCGTTGTTGGCGACAGCTACCTTGTGGCAGAGCAATCCCTAACGCAAGCGAACGCGCGGGTTAAGAATGGGGCTGGCAGTCGTGTGCTGGTGGTCGATGATAACGATGTGAACCGTGACGTGCTTTCTCGGCGCCTGCAACGCGAAGGCTATGCCGTCAGCTTGGCAGAGGACGGATCGAGGGCACTGGCAATGCTCGAAGCGGAATCCTTTGACCTGGTACTGCTCGACATTATGATGCCGCTAATGAACGGCTACGAGGTGCTTCAGCGAATACGAAGCGAGACACGCTGGTTCGACCTGCCGGTGATCATGATTTCTTCTGTCGACGAAATGGACAGCATTGTGCGCTGCATCGAGATGGGCGCAGATGATTACCTGCCGAAGCCCTTCAATCCCGTTTTGCTGAGGGCCCGGGTGGGCGCCTACCTGGAAAAGAAGCGCCTGCGCGAGGAACGTGCTGCAAAGCAGAAAGCTGAAGCGGAACGGTTGCGCTGGGAACTCGACATGGCAGGCCGCGTTCAGCAGCGGCTCCTTCCGGTGCAGTTCCCGCAGATAGCGGGGTTCGATCTCGCGGGCACTTGCCTGCCTGCGCGAAGCGTAGGCGGAGATTATTTCGATTTCCTGGTGCTGGACGACTTCCACTTGGGGCTGGTCATGGCGGATGTTCAGGGCAAGGGGATACCGGCGGCGCTGGTGATGGCCACCCTGGTGGCCTCGTTGCGAAGCCAGGCGCGGCCGTCGATCAGAAACCTTGCGCGGCTGATGAGGGTCCTCAACCTGCAGATACATGACTGGACAGAAACAGGCAAATTCGTTTCGCTCTTCTACGCCTGCCTGGACCTGCGCAATCGGCAGCTCCGATATGTAAACGCCGGCCATCTGATGCCACTGCTGGTGCGCGGCGCAAAGCGAGAGATTGTCACCGTTCCCGATGTGGGTGGCCCCGTATTAGGTGTGCTGCCGGAGGCGGCATTTGAAGAAGGCGCAGTGCAACTGGAGACGGGCGACGTTCTGGTGGCTTACACAGACGGCGTTACTGAAGCCTTCAATGCACAGGATGAAGAATTTGGGGATGAACGACTGGTCAGCTCTGTCTTACGAAACCTCGAGCAGTCGTCGGCTGATATCTGCACATCGGTAGCCGACTCAGTGCGCGCCTGGAGCGTGGGGGTTCCCCAGTCGGATGACATCACGCTTTCGGTGGTGAAATTTCACTGAGTCGGCAATTACGGCGCGACGCTGCGCTTCAGCAGCGTCTCCATTTTCTCCAGCAGGCGCGGCAGGTCGATGGGTTTTGTTTCATACTCGTCGCAGCCGGCTTCCATGGCCGCTTCGCGATCGCCGCTCATGGCGTGAGAAGTGAGGGCGATGATGGGGAGGCCGCGAGTCTCTGGCGATGACTTAAGTTGGCGGGCCGCCTCCCAGCCATCCAACACAGGCAGGCTCATGTCCATCAAGATCAGGTCGGGAGAGTCAGCGATTGATCTTCGCAGTCCTTCGGCGCCATCAACTGCCAGCACCACTTCATAGCCTCTGCGCAGCAGTCGCCGGGAGAGCATATCGCGGTTCATCTCGTTGTCCTCGACTAACAGAATCCTGGCCATCGTTCCCGCTCCTTCATGTATGCGCTTGTTTTACATTCTTGCGCCGCAGGCAGGTTTGCAGCAGGGCCTGAATCTCATGCATCAACTGCTCGCGAGCATAGGCGCCCTTATGCACGATCTTCTCCACGTAACCGTTGAGGCGGAGATGATCTTCGTCGCTCAGGTCCTTGGCGGTCACCACGAGGATGGGAGTGGAGCGCGCGAGGTCGTGCTTGTGCCAGTGCTCGACGAATTCAAACCCATCCATCTGCGGCATCATCAAGTCCAGCAGGATGACACTCGCCTGGTTCCGGGAAAGCCAATCCAGCGCTTCCCGACCGTTGCACGCTTCGGCCACGTCCCACTTTTCGCGCTCCAGCATGCGGCGCAGCATCTCCCGTGTGGCAGCGTCATCCTCTACTACCAGCACAGTCCCCGCTAACGGCGCCCGCCGGTAATTCTCCAGGACCGACAGCAGCCGGTTCCGGTCGACCGGCTTGGTAAGATACTCGGCGGCGCCAAGGGCGTATCCCAGGTTCATACTATCGACCATCGTCAGCATGATTACTGGGATGTCGGCCAACCCGGGATCGAATTTCAACGCCTTGAGGACTGCCCAGCCGTCCATGCCCGGCATCATGACATCCAGTGTGATGGCATCCGGGTGCAACGCTCTAGCCAAGCGGAGACCTTCGGGTCCGCTGGCGGCAGTGATGACACTAAAGCCTTCCTTGCTGAGGAAGCGCTGCATCAGGTCGCGCGCCGCAGGTTCGTCATCGATCACCAGCAACCGCGTTCCGCTGCCGAAGACCTCCGGCAAAGGCGCTCTGGTCACCTCTGTCCTTTCAGTTTCCCGTCCGGCTGCGATATTTACAGGCAGCCGCATGCGGAAGATTGTTCCTGCGCCGGGGGTGCTCTCGACCGAGATTTCACCGCCCATCATGTTGCAAAAGCTTTGTGTGATGGAGAGCCCAAGGCCTGTGCCGCCGAATTGACGTGAAGTGTTGGCCTCCGCCTGGGTAAACGGCTGGAAGATTCGGGCCATCTGCTCCGGTGTCATGCCGATACCGGTGTCGCGAACACTGAAGGTGACCCAGTCACTCTTA
>JAJYAE010000347.1 GCA_021779695.1 Acidobacteriota bacterium
GGGCGTGGGTGCGTACCTCAGCGGAAATCCCACCGTGGCGCACACATGGTGCCCCTCCGGCACCATTGGCAACTACTCCAGCATGGTCTTCTATCCCCAGGGCGACTCAGTCAACGCGAATACGAGCGTGCTCGCCGCGACCACGGATGGAACCCACGTCCTCGGAGCCTCCCTTGCGGGTGGAGGAATTCAGCTCTCTGACATCGGTGTGACGATCCCCTCCGGTGCGTGTCCCGCGCCGAGCTCCACGGGCGTACTCACTCCGCTGACTCTTACTCACACTCTCAATCAGTTGCAGGTCGCTGTGAACGCGACAACAGTGGACCAGGTGGTTGCGTCCCCGGCTTCCAATCTGGCGTTCATCACGTACTCCGGTACGACGACCGGCGCCACGCTTCCGTATTACCAGCCAGTGGCTGGGGGAGCAGTGGGTACGTTGAACTACATCACCCTGACGGGAAATGCGAACATTACGGGGCCCGTCGCTGGCGCCTTCAGCCCGGATGACACGCTTTTCTTGGTCTCAACCGCAGGCGACAATCTGATTCACTATATTGACGTGTCGACTCTGAAGGATACCCAGCAGATCAACGTCAATCTCCCAGCTTGCTTGCCTGGCTCCGATCCGGATTGCACGATTACGACGCCGATCAACGGATCGGTTCCAGCCACGGCCATCGCGGTCAAGCCGCGTTCGACCACATAATCAAAGGATGCAGATATCTTCAGAGGGGCCGGGTTACACCGGCCCTTTTGCTTTTAATGAAGACCTCGGCCAGCCCGCAATCCCCTTGCGAACTCCTACTCCGCAGCCTGCCCACGTGCGCACGATAAAATCAGAGCATGATCAAAGGAGTTTCCTTTCTTCGCCCAGCCCTCAGCAGCGCGGTCCAGGACCGGCTCGCGAGTTTTTTTACCGCGCTGGGCTTTGCCGAGGGCAAGGGGTGGAAAGACGAGGCAGGTCAGGGCTCGTCCTTTCTCGCGCCGCTTGGCAATCTGGAGTTTGTGCAGGGCAGGATGCCGTCCACAGCCGACATCCTGATTGAGGTCACATCGCTCGACGCAGCGCATCAGGCGGCGGCCACATGGTTCCGTGCACACAAGCTTGATGATCTTTCTGCGCGGCTCTCTCCGATTACCGAGACGCATTGGAGATCGCGCATCTTCACGGTTGAACCAGAGCCCGGCCATCGCTTCAGCGTATGGGCATGGGCTGATCCGTTGAGAGGCAAGCCTGTCGCCGTGGAGGGCGATCTCGCCGCAATCGGCATGAAGTTTGCCGTCGTCGTCGCTCGCTGGAATGCTGTCATCACAGATCGGCTTTTGGAGGGCGCACTGGATGCGCTCCTGCGGAGCGGCGCCTCGCGCGAATCAATCCAGATCGTGCGCGTTCCTGGTGCCTGGGAAGTTCCTGCAGCCGCACGCACCATCGCGAATCAGCGCAACGTGGACGCGATTCTCGCCCTCGGCTGCCTACTGCGCGGCGAGACTGCGCACTACGAGGCCATCTACAACGAAGTGGCTCGCGGTATCGGTCAATCGCAGCAGGAAACCGGAGTGCCCCACGCTTTTGGTGTCCTCACATGCGAGACCCTTGAGCAGGCCCTCAATCGCGCCGGAATAAAGGCGGGCAACAAGGGGTTTGAGGCTGCCCTGGCAGCCATTGAAATGGTGAGTGTGCAGCGCAAACTCCAGCAAGGCGGCGCCGCTTGACCGCCGGGACTCGTCGCAAGTCGCGGGAGCTCGCCATGCAGATGCTCTTTCAGGCGGATGTTGGCAAGCAGACGCCGGACCAGGTCCGCGCCACTTTCTGGAAGGCCTGCGATGAGGTGGAGCCTGAAGTGCAAGGCTTTGCCGAGGATCTGTTTCGCACTGCCGTGTTGCATCAGGAGCGGATTGACCAGCTCATCGTGTCCAACTCGAAACATTGGCGGCTGGAGCGGATGTCCGCAGTGGATCGCAACCTGCTCCGCATGGCCATTGGTGAGATGCTCGGCTTCAAAGGCACGCCCTATCCGATCGTAATCAATGAAGCACTGGAGATCGGACGCCGCTATTCCGCACCCGAATCCATCAATTTCCTCAACGGAATGCTGGACTCTGTTGCCCGCGCACTCATGGCTGAGTGATCACGCGGCGGACGACTCCGCTTCCGGTTCGGGTTGCTTTCAGTCTAAGGGCCAGCAGAACGGTCCAGAGGACTGAGGCGAATGTTTCTGGGCCTATTTGCAGCGCAGGGGAGAATTTGATACGCTCAGGCTTTCCTGAGTCGCAGTGAAAGGAGAAACGTTCTCATGGCGGAAGATAATAAGGTTCAAGGACTTGCGTGGTTCATTGCAGGATTGGGTGTGGGCGCGCTCGTGGGCATCCTCTATGCTCCCAAGAGCGGCAGAGAAACCCGGGAAGACCTGGCGCATGGCGCGCGGGAAAGTACCGAGTATCTGCGCGCACGGACCCGTCAGGCCGTCGATCAGATGGGCGACCTGGTGGACAAGGGAAAAGAACAGATGGGTGACTATGTAGACCGCAGCCGTGAAGCAATTGATCGCGGACGCGCGCACTGGGAAGAATTCGTCGAACGCGGCAGGTCTCTTGTCAATGACCAGACAAGCCGCGTTTCCGCTGCCGTGGATGCGGGTCGCGAGGCCTATCGCAGCACCAGCTCTCCCACCACGACGCCCGAATAATGTTGCGCTCAACCGGGGGGCGGATCACCCCCGCATGAAAATGGCATGCAGGCATTCTTTGCAGCCTAGACTTGAGAAAGGCGCGCGGAGCGAGGCCGCAAGGCACATTGCTCCGCGCATGACTTGAAGCACGATGAGCATCCATAACGATACGCTGTTGCTTATCTTTGTTGCGGCCACCGGAGTCGCCGTTCTTCTGCAAGCCGTGGTCCTGCTGGCCATCTATCTCGCCATGCGCAAAACCACGGCCATGCTTCAGGAACAACTGGATGAATTGCGCACATCGGTGATGCCCGTCGTGACGAGCACGCAAAAGCTTCTTACCAGCGTGGGACCGCATATCGAATCGGTCGTCCAGGACCTGGCGGAGATGACGAAGAGTCTGCGTGCGCAGAATGCGTCATTTCAATCATCAGCGACTGAGATCCTTGCAAGAATTGAGCGCCAGGCAGGCCGCGTCGATGCCATGTTCACCACCGTCCTCGATACCGTGGATCGCGCGAGTTCAGCAGTCGTAGACACCATCAACACCCCGCTTCGTCAGATCTCAGGAATCGCAGCATTCGCCAAAGCAGCACTCGGCGCGTTCCGTTCTGTACCGTCAGCGCCGCGTCCTACGCACTCGGCCGCGGACAAAGATATGTTCGTGTAGTCTTGGGAACCAGGGGGTTCCCGCATGCGTGCTGTCTCTGTTGCTTGCTCATTTCTTCTCACTCTGGCGGTGTTTCCAGTCGCACGAGCTCAGTCCACGCCCTCGGCGGCCCTGCTAGTCCTTTCCAAAACGGATCACACTCTCGCCATTGTCGATCCCGTAACGCTGCAGGTGGTCGCCAAGGCTCCCGTGGGCGACGATCCACATGAGGTGATTGCCTCCTCGGATGGACGCACCGCCTACGTTTCCAACTACGGCTTCGGTGCGTTTCATACCATCGCCGTCATTGACCTGCTCCATCACACGGCACGCCCATCCATCGACCTTGGCCCGTTGCGCGGACCCCACGGCCTGGCCTTCGTGGATGACAAGCTCTGGTTCACGGCGGAGGCTGCAAAAGCCATCGGCCGCTTTGACCCGGCGACGCAGAAGGTCGATTGGATCATGGGCACGGGCCAGAATCGCACCCACATGATTCATGTCTTTGCCGGCGCGCAGCGCATCGTCACCACCAACGTGAATTCCGCCACCGTCACCGTCCTCGACAAAACCGAAGGCCCCGCGGGCGTGCCTGCCACACTGCCCTCCGGAATCCACCGCTTGCCCGGGCCTCCCGGTGGCGATTGGAATGAGACAGTCATCCCTGTGGGCCGCGGCTCAGAAGGCTTCGACGTGACTCCGGACGGCAAAGAAGCCTGGGTCGCCGACGCATGGGACGGCACCATCTCCGTCGTCGATCTCGACGCAAAGAAGGTCACGGCGACGCTCGCCGCCGATGTGCGCAGCGCCAACCGCATCAAGTTCACCACGGATGGAAGGCTGGCGCTTGTCTCACTGCTCGGCGCGCCCGATCTGGTGATTCTCGATGTCGCAACGCAGAAGGTGGTGAAGCGCCTGCCCATCGGCCACGGTGCGGCGGGCATCCTGATGGACCCCGGTGGCGCGCGCGCCTATGTCTCCTGCGGACCCGACAACTACGTCGCCGTCATTGACCTCAAGACGCTCGAGGTCGCGGGGCATATCGACGCGGGCGGCAACCCTGACGGCCTTGCCTGGGCCGCGCAGCACTAAGTCCGCCGCATCGCGAGTAAACCCAGGCCGTTCTGGCCTGGGTTTATCTTTTCGCC
>JAJYAE010000348.1 GCA_021779695.1 Acidobacteriota bacterium
CCTTCAAGGTGAATGAGACGACCGAGAACATCGGTGCGCGCCGGCTGCATACGATCATGGAGCGTGTGCTGGAGGATGTGAGCTTCCTCGCTCCCGACGTCGCACGGCGCGCGGCCGACTCGCAGAAAGCCGAGGCGATGGCTGCGGCCATTCGAGAAGAGGCGTCAGCGCCGTTACCGTATCAGGAGCGAGTGACGGCATCTGGCCCAGAGAAGGTCTTCAGCATCACGCCGGAGTACGTGAAGGAGATGGTGGCCAGCATCGTTCGCGATCAGGATCTGAGCCGCTACATCCTCTAGTGTGCGCGGCGCGTGGCTCAGCCTGCGCCGTTCAACTCTTCCAGCCGCGCAAGCGTGCCCAGCATGGAGCGCAGCGCCGGTTTCCCTGCCTGCTTTTCAAAAGCCTTCTGCATTTCATCGAAGATGGCAATCACGCGCAAGGCAATTCGCTTGCCTTGAGGCCTGAGGGCAAGCAGGAAGACGCGCGCGTCGTCGGGATCGATGCGCCGCTGCAAGAGACCTCTGGATTCCAGCGTTGAGATGCAGTGGCTGATATTGCCGCGGCTGGTGCGAAAGACCTCAGAGAGCTGGGAGGGCTTGACGGGCTTCGGTGCTTCAAAGAAGAGCGCAGCAAGGAGCAGTCCTTCAAGAAAAGTGAGATCGTCGGCGGCAAGCGTGCGCGCGCTGAGAGACTCAAAGCTGCGTGCTGCGCGCGTAACTGCAAACACGGGACTTTCGCGCAGGAAGGCATCAATTCGCATTGTCATTCTGCGAATAGTTTAACAAGTCAACTATTTAGATGTGTATAAAATCACCATTGCATGCGAGAGAGTCTCCGGAGAGGATGAACTGGAGCTTCCGCCATGACCATCTCACGTCGATTTTTCTATGTGCTTTTCATTCTCCTTGCGGCTTACATGTCCAGGTCCATTGCGCAGAACCCCGCCCCTCCGCAATCGAACGATACCCAGCAGGCGAGCCTAAAAGGAAAGAGCGAAACGATGGTCGTGCTCGGATCGGCGACGCCGGTGCCGCTGGCAGAATCGCCCCGCGCGGTGGTTGTGCTGCCGCTGCAGGGCCAGAGGCTGGCCGCGGATTCACCGCTGGACTTTCTGCGGCAGGACTCGGCTCTGTTCCTGGAGCAGCGCGGGGCTGGAGGCGCACAGGCTGACATCGCGCTGCGCGGGGGTAGCTTTGCGCAGACGCTGGTACTGCTGAACGGATTTCGCATCAATGACAGCCAGACGGCGCACCATGACCTGGATTTGCCAGTGCCGCTCGAGGCGATGGACTCCATTCAGGTGCTGGAGGGTGCGGGCTCCACGCTGCACGGCGTGGATGCGCTGAGCGGCGTGGTGGACTTTTTGACGGCTGCGCCGGACCATGATTCGCTGCGTGTGCGCGCCGGAGCAGGCAACTTTGGCGAGAACGAACAATCCTTCATCGGCGGAGGTGTATACCGCGCATGGAGCGGCCGTGTGACGGGCAGTCGCAATTTTTCGACTGGATTCATGACGGATCGCGACTACCGCAACGAAGATGCGTCCCTGGAGACGTGGGCTGGATCGCGGCTCGGTGTAACAGACTTCCTGTTTGCAGGGAGCGACCGGGCGTTTGGTGCGAATCAGTTCTATGGCAACTTTCCTTCATGGGAGCGGACGAAAGGATGGTTTGCATCCGTACGGCAGGAACTGGGCGCCCATACGACCGCAGCATATGGCTACCGGCGGCACACAGACGAGTTCATCCTGGTGCGGGACAATCCCGCGTTGTACGAGAACAATCATATGGATGGATCGTGGCAGGCGAATCTACGCTCCACGCACAGCGTCGCCCGGTCGTCGCAGCTCCTTATGGGGCTTGAGGCCGACGGCGACAGCATCGTGAGCAACAACCTGGGCGATCACGCGCGCAACCGCGGGGCGGGGTATGTGGACCTGGACCTGCGGCCGGCTGCAAAGCGATGGAACCTTGCCGCGGGCCTGCGTGGCGAGATGTTTTCAGGCGGGATTCCGGCGGTGTGGTCGCCGCAAATCGCGGGCAGTCTGCGCGTGGCGCAAAGCCTGAAGCTGCGCGCCAGCGGCGGCTATGGTTTCCGGATTCCGACCTATACGGACCTTTACTACTCGGACCCAACCACGATCGGCAATCCGAATCTGCAGCCGGAGTCGGCGTGGTCGGGCGATGGCGGCGCAGATTGGAACCCTTCGCCGAAGCTGACGCTCTCCGGCACGGGCTTTTACACGCGCGAGCATGATGCGATCGACTATGTGCGGGCTTCATCGGCGGCGCAGTGGCAGGCGACAAATCTGAGCGGGCTGCAATTTGAAGGGGTGGAGGCGACGGCGACGTGGATTCCAGCGCGGCAACAGACGGTAAGGATTTCATGGACGGCGCTGCACGGGGCACAGAGCGCGCTGCACGGGCTGCAATCGGAATACATCTTCAACTATCCGGTGCAGAACGTGATGGCTACGTGGACAGCAGCTGTGGCGCATCATTGGGTCATGACCAACACGGTGCAGATTGCCCAGCGCTATCAGCAATCTGTGTACCCGGTGTGGAATGCGACGGTGACGCATGACGCTGGCAGGCTACGGCCGTATCTGCGCTTGAGCAACCTGAGCAATACGGGGTACCAGGAGATCAGCGGGGTCAACATGCCGGGAAGGTCGATCGTGGGTGGCTTTGCTCTGCAGGTAGGGCGGTAGCAGGACCCATCTCTCGCACATCGGTCGGCCTTCGGCCATGGCGAGGACCTCTATCGAGAATCCACGGCGTACGCGGAATGTGTTCGCGGTCTGTCCGGCATAGGCGACTATTTTGCCTTGGTCATTGCACCGTTGGCGGCAGCAGGCCCTTGCGCTTGTGCAACTCGCTCCGCACTAGCGCAAGGCCCAGCACGCAGCGTTCGAAGCCGTCGGAAAGGCGTGCAAAGAGTGGTGCTTCCTGCTCGTATTCGAAGAGGTTGAACTGGCTGACAATGTAGTAGCTCTCTTTGCCGGCCTGGATGAGTTCGCCCAGAGTGGGATGCACGCCACGGCGGTGATGGCCGGATTGCGCAGCTTCCGGGTACATGCCCCCTACGAAGAGCGCGTAGTCGCCGATGTACTTCCTCATGGACCGCTCTGCATCAAAGGAGGGCGCCGTTCCATTGACGGGATCTGCAGCTTCAAGCAGTGCGTCGAGGTCATCGATGGGATGGCCGCCGGCATCGCGTATGGCATAGAGCTTGTCAGCTTTTGAGAACTCGCAAAGCAGCCGGGCGACATAACTGGTGATGTCCGGATCATGCAGTCCCAGCTTGCCCTCGTAGCTGTTGCGGACCACCTGTTGAAAGAAGGGTTCGAGCGGATGACTTTGTGTCTGCATACATTCCTCCCGTGACCGCACGCAGCCGGTCTGCCCAGAGGCATTGGCCGGAATCTGTGCTTGCGTGCAGCCGGGGATGCCAGCCACTGCCCTTTGTACTCAGTGTTGACACTGAGCATATCGAAAATGTTGCGTTTGCCAAGAGGGAGCTACAACTTTGTTGGCAGATAAGGGTAACAAGTGCAAACGCGCTCGATGCAGAGACATGAAGGAGCAGCCGCGGAGCTGCTCCTTCATTGGTTGAAGCATCGGAATGAGTTGACTACACGCTTGCAGTCGCACGCTGCTCCAGTTCGGCGAGCCGCTTGGCGAGCATGGTTTCAAGCTTGACGAGTGCGGCGGAGAAGCCCTCGATGCCTTCCTTGAGCTTGTCGCTGGCCATGCGATCGTCCGCGTGCATGCGGTCGAAGGTCGCCTTGTCGATGGTGAGCTTTTCAATCGACATCGACACAGCGGCCTTTGGGTCGAGCTTGCGGGGCAGCTCGGCCTGGGTGGACTCAAGCTCGGCCAGCAGTTGCGGCGAGATGGTGAGCAGGTCGCATCCGGCCAGCTCTGTAATCTCGCCGATGTTGCGGAAGCTCGCGCCCATCACGACGGTCTTATAGCCAAACTTCTTGAAGTAGTTGTAAATGCGCGTGACGGACTGGACGCCGGGATCATCGGCTCCGTGGAAGTCCTTACCCGTGTCCTTCTTGTACCAGTCGAGGATGCGGCCAACGAAGGGCGAGATGAGTGTGACGCCAGCGTCAGCCGCGGCGATGGCCTGATGGATCCCGAAGAGCAGCGTAAGGTTGCAGTGGATGCCCTCTTTCTCCAGCACCTCGGCAGCGCGAATGCCTTCCCATGTTGAGGCAATCTTGATGAGTACGTGATTGCGTCCGATGCCGGCGGCATCATACTGCGCGATGATGCTGCGCGCGAGCTTGATGGTGGCTTCGGTGTCGTAGGATAGGCGCGCATCGACCTCGGTGCTCACGCGACCGGGTACAATTTGCAGAATCTTCTTGCCGAAGGCGATCGCGAGCCGCTGGAAGGCGAGGTTTGCAACGGCCTGATCCGCGGCCGATTCGCCAAGCTCATTGCGCG
>JAJYAE010000349.1 GCA_021779695.1 Acidobacteriota bacterium
CCTCGCGGAGAGCCTGGTGCGCGTGGAGATGCTGCGCACCGTGAGGACATGCGAGCTGGCGATTACGCTCCACACTTTGTCTCACATGCCAGGCCGCAATCGCCCGGAGGTTGCTTCAGCGCTGCTCTTTCGTGGTCGGGACGGTGTTCTCCCCCTCGATCTCTGGAAGGACGAACACCGCGTGCTCCGGGGAAAGTTGACTCCCATCTTCTATAGCCGTGCAGGCGAGGTCCTGCATCTGCCGCAGCGGTTTGAAGAGGCAATCAGAAAAGTGACGGCGGCGGTCTGCTGCGTCGGCTGCAAGCATTCGCATGTCGGAGTACCGCCTGTCGCCGAAGGATTGAGACCATGACACATCCGATCAAAACAGCGATTACAGTTGGTAAGCCGAACTGGGCTCCGCTTGAGCTGGTCCTTCCGGCTTGCCAGCTTGAAGACTTCATGTACATGGGTCGTGCCGGAGAGATCGAGTTGTACAAGCACCGGCTTACGCGCCGCTATCTCAATATCAGTGTGAACGGCCAGCGGTTCTACCGCTATTCCGACGGAACGTATGTCGAGGTCACCAAAGCCGTGGCTCTCGACCTTGTAGGCAACCGAGACCACTAGGAAAGGAACAACCACCATGGCAAAGAGCGTCAACAGGACATTTCTGCTCGGGCACGTTGGCAAGAATCCCGAGGTCGGAACTACACCGGGCGGCACGCTCGCCGTCAACTTTTCTCTCGCGACTACCGACCGGGAGAAGGACCGTCAGGGCAACTGGTCCGACAGGACCGTGTGGCACAACCTGGTCGCTTACGGCCGGACCGCGGAGATCGTGCGCGATTATGTGAGCAAGGGCACGCAACTCTTCATCCAGGGCAAGATCCAGACGCGCTCCTGGGATGACAAGGAATCCGGGCAGAAGCGGTACTGGACGGAGATATTTGTCCATGATCTGACGCTGCTGGGCGGCCGTGGGGAGAATGGCGGCTCCACTCACAGCAATGGCCGGGACGATACTCGAAGGACTGCCGGTGGAAGGGGCTACCAGCGCCAGCAGATGGACGAGCAGTACTCCGACGAAGAACTGAACCCCGATCAGATCCCGTTCTAAACGTGGTGTCTTCATCAACGTCAACCAGGGCGCTCTTCGGGGCGCCTTAGTTTTTGAGGAGCAAATGCGATGGCAACCAATGAAGCAAAGACAGGTCCGGATACCGAGGCTCTTTTCACGCAGTTGGCGGAGCCGTTTGGCCCTTCGGAGATTAAGTGGCGCGTGACCCATACGGCCAACGATGGTACCCGCGGCGCGGTGATCGCATTCGCGGATCCGCGAGCCTACACTGACCGGCTCAACCAGCTCTTCACCCCGAGCGGCTGGACCAGGAACTACGATGTCACCACGGTATCGGCCGTGAGCCGGCAGAAGCGGGACAAGCTCATCCAAACCGGCAAAGTGTTGGTTACGTGCACGCTGACGATCGCAAGGCTTGGGACTCACACGGGAAGCGGGGAGCAGTGGGCAGATGAACAGAACGCGATGACATCGGCGGAAGCGCAGGCCTTCAAACGCGCCAGCAGCTGTTTTGGCCTGGGCCGTTATCTTTACAACCTGCCGGAGACCTGGGTGGATCTCGATGGGCAGGGCAAGCCTACCAGGCTTCCCGCGCTTCCCAACTGGGCGCTTCCGAAGGCTAATTCGGCAACCGGAAAGATCAACCCGGCCTGCGGTCCACGGCCTCCGGAAGTGCAACGGGGGCCAATCGATCAGAGAATTACGGGCAAGATTGAAGGCTTTCGGCGCATTCTCGGCGATCCAATTTACGGCGAGATACTGTGGCGTGTCGCGCGAACGCAAAAGGCGAACGCCATTCCCAACGCACAGCTACAGACGAATGTCGCAGAGGCGATGGAACGCGCCGCACGGGGAATCCGCAAGGCGCACTCCCTGGCCGAGTCGATCGGCGATACGCGAGTCGTCTCCGTGTTCGATCAACTGCGCATCGGGTCAATGACGACAATCCAAAATCTCGAAGCGCTCAAGCAGCTAGTTTCGGAACTCGAAGGGCTGGCAGGGCAACCTGCCGCCTGAACGCCGCGGAGTTGTGAAGCACACACGTCCTCTCTTCGCGGAGGCGTGACGCGCACGGTACAGATGATTCGTCGCGCTCCGGAACCTGTCTCGGCCCCTTCCCGGCGGGCTGTCTGCCTCGATAACTGCAAAATGTCACACACGCTGCGAATCCTTCGATTGGCGGATGATTGGCTGCGCCAAGGAGCTTTGAATGGGAGCTGAAGAAGAGCGTCCTCAAACATTCGTTGAACGGATCCTGGTTCTGCTTGAAGAACGCTTCCCATGGCTGGGTTCGGGACAAGATGAACCGGTCGGCGGAGCGGATACGGTCGATGAACTCGCCGGCCTGTACAAGTCGCTTATCGAGCAGCGCAACAAGGCGCGTCGCGAAAACGGTGATCCACAAGCGTAACCGGCATCGGTCGATACCTGGAGGACCTATGTGCAATGTACGGATGATTCGGCCGGAGCCCGGTCTTATATCGATCCCTCTGGAGAAGGCGGTTTATTGTGAGAACTGCAAGATGGTCTCGTCGTCGGCCCGGCACCGGTGCGGTCTTTGCGGATCGGAGAGGATCGTCCGAATGGCACCCTTGATCCCAGAGCCCTGGGACCCAGGTCCGGCTCCAGCTCTCACCTTGGCCGCGTAGCGAGCAGACCGCAGCGAGCCTCGAGTCGAGACTCGGCGGATTTTGCGTGAATCCAGAATTCCTCCTGGCTACATCGGCGTATAGTTATCGATTCTCAACACGCCAGATCTCCGCAGTCATCGCCCACATGCACACCTCGATCTTTTTCGGGCCCCACAGAATATCGTGTGTGTACTTGAATCCCACCCGCTCCAGCAGCTTTCGCGAGTTGTCGTGTGCGATCCCATGCCCGGCGACGATGACCGGCAGGCCCAGCGTATCGAAGCCGTGCGCGAGTACAGCGAGCAAAGCCTCCTCACCCAGGCGCAGTCCCCAAGCGGACCGCATGAGGTTAACGCCGACCTCAATTGTCTCGGGATCCATCGACCACGGCCGTAGACCGGCACACCCTGCAAATTCGCCTGTCTCACTTAAGAAAATTGGCCAGTACTGCATACCGAGACTACTGTCACGTTCACATTCGGCATGAAGTCGATCACGCGCCTGTTCCCGGCTCATAGCGCCGCCGAAGAAGCGAGTCACCTCCGGATCACACCATAACGCTTCAGCAAACGCGGTATCTTCATCAGTCCAGTTTCGAAATGTCAGACGGGCAGAGGACGGGGGAACCATATCTACTCCAGTGAAGTCGGCCAGTGTTCGCTGATTTGCTTAGCTATGATCCCGGGTTGACGAGCCCAACGCGCTAATCCAGATCAGAAGTTAGAAGCCCCCACCTTTCCCATTTTATGAGATGTGCCGTAAAGCATATCTTTGCCGAGTTGAAAGCATAATCTTGCCACCTTCGTGCGCCTAAATCGTTCATTCTCGATCAGGCAAAAAGTTCGCCATGAAGCCTGAAAGCATAACTCTGCCGCGAGTACAGTCGGTCATGGGACAGTGGTGGATTGAGAAACCTCGTCCTTTCGGTGATTTGAGGCGTGCACAGATGTTCGGGGCGGACCTTGGATAACGGCTGATCGAAAAACGATGGCCATTTAAACCATAACGTTGCCAAACGGCAAAGATATGCTTTACGGCACATGAGAATTCAATCCGACGAGACGAGGTGAATCCATGCGGAATGTCGCGCGCCTGAAAATGGGCTACTACCCTTTACCGGAGGCCGAGGGAGTGAAGCTTCGCTCCCTACTCACCTTCGCTAGGCCGGCTTCAGTGATCGACCCCTGCGTAGGACAAGGAATTGCTCTGCATCTCGTCACGAGCGACGCAGAAGTTCGGCGCTATGGCGTCGAACTTGATGCCGAGCGCGCTCGCATCGCCAGTTCAAAGGGTATCGAGACCATCCAGGGGAACACATTCGACGCCATTGCGAAGCCTGAATCGTTCTCCCTGTTGTACCTCAATCCGCCTTATGACTCCGAAATCGGCACCATTGGGAATCGGCGTATGGAGGCCGTGTTCCTTGAACATACGTACCGTTGGTTGCGAATGGAAGGCGTATTGGTTCTGGTGATCCCATTTGAGCGATTACACGACTGCACTGGAATCCTGAGTTCCCACTTTGCTTCTCTGAAGGTATTTCGCATGACCGATCCCGATTCGGTCCAGTACAGACAAATTGCCGCCTTCGGCGTTCGACACGAGGTCAGAGGCTCGGCGGTTGAGAACAACAAGCGTCAACTCCACAGCGTCGGCCTCTATGGGAGTTTTCTTGAACTGGCAGAGTTGCAGCCAGGCGCGTGTACCGCCTATTCTGTCCCCCCTTCGGCCGAGGCGTCGCTAAGCTATCGCGG
>JAJYAE010000350.1 GCA_021779695.1 Acidobacteriota bacterium
TTGCCGGAGAAATTCATGCTTGGCGAGCTTCAAGCGGTGTACCAACCAGCTGAACTACGCCCGACATTTGGCATAACCTTTTGACATGGCCAGCCTCGCTATTATCGGAACGAGCGTACTGTTGATCTCCTTTGCCTCAGTCTTGGGCTCTCTGAAGCGCAGAAGCCGAGCGTCGACGGTTCAATTGGTTGGCTCCGGACTGCTCTTGGTCATGGCTCTCACTCATGTTGCCGAGCATTTTCACCTGCTGATGGCAATGCGCTGGGGCAGTCCAGACAGTATTGGCCACTATCTCGATTTGGTCAGTGCCGTTGGTGGCGCGTGCCTACTTGGAGGCGAACACGTCATGAAACTGATGGAATAAGTCAGGAACCGGCCACAATTTTTTGTAAGACGGCCTCTCGGCGATTGGGAACGACAATGAAAGAGGTCGGACCTCCATGTTCCTCCCACGTATTGCACGCAAGTACCAGACGCGGCCATTCGGCCGGAACGATGCAGCGGCCTGGACACGATGCGCTATGACGCAGAATCGCTTCACAGAGAACTTGGGCGGAGTTTCCATTTGATGGGAAGTTCCATCGACTGGCACCGCACACCTTCAGGAGCGATGCAACAGTTTCTCCGCTGCCATTTCAGACGCGAGCGTTGATCTCCAGACCGTGCCCTCAAACTGGCGTTTGAAGCTTACGACGCCCGCTTTTCGGTCACTGCTTCCACCACTCCATGATGCCAATGAGTCGAAGAGCCGCTCCTATCGAGCAGGCTCTCCGGCGCCCAACAATCGTTACTCGGCGCCCATTCGGGGCGCGACCATCTTCCACTTCCCACCGTCGAAGAACAGCAGCCCGAATGCATGGACAGTGGAGCCGCTCGCAATGGGCGAGGTTCCGGCGACTGAGGTTCCGGTCTACTGGTAGACCGTGAGACTGGTTGCTCCAGTCATGGTAGTAAAGGCGGAATCGGAGGATACTGGGTATCAGGCAGTCCTGTAACGCGGAACGATCCGACCTCGTTTCCACTAGACGAACGGAGTGCAATCCTGAACGCGGAAGCGGGCGACCTCCGATCTGCATCCGAGCTCTTGCACCAATCGCACAGCGTCCAGCGATGATTCGTCGTGGGATTCTCGCGCATCCGATAAACACGAAGCGGATATTGAGAAAGCCCGCTTCCAATGTAACGAAGCGATCGAACCAAGGACGAATTTAGGAGAGCGGCGGTGGAGCCCATGCGGGAAGATATTCTGGAGAGAATTGCAGCGCATCAGACAAGGTTTCTCCAGTTCCTTGCATCCCGCGTTGAGGATGCGGCAGCGGCCGAAGACATTCTGCAATCGGCCTATGTCCGGGCCCTTGTACATAGCTCGGCGATCCGGAACGGCGAAAGCTCCGTGGCGTGGTTCTATCGCATCCTCCGCAATGCGGTCACCGATCATTACCGGCGGAGATCCGCGCGGGATAAAGCGCACGAAGGATTCGCGGCGGAAGCTCCTGCCAGCTACGAACCGGAGTTCCAACAGACGATTTGCGCCTGTATTGGGGAAATCGTCCGCGATCTCAAAGATGAATACAGGACTGTGATCGAACAAGTAGATCTCGCCGAGAAACCGGTTGAAGACTTTGCCAGGGCGCGAGGCATATCGCCCAACAATGCATCCGTACGTCTGCACAGGGCAAGGAAGGCGGTTGCCAAACAACTGACGTTGGTGTGCGGCGCCTGCGCAGAGCACAAATGCCTGGACTGCACCTGCCGTCGCAGTCCACTGTAAGATCGGACGACCTCGCGCGTCAGCAGCAGTGAAAGAACCAGGAGGCTACGATGTGCTGCTCGGAAAATCGGATGATTTCCGTTAAAGACCCGGTCTGTGGAATGACGGTCGATCCGGCGAAAGCTGCTGGAGAGTCGCAACTCGGTGGAAGCGCCTATTATTTCTGTTCGACCGGATGCCAGACCAAATTCGATAGCACCCCCGAGCGTTATGCAGGAAACGCCGAACTGCCTGCGGCCGGATCGACGACCGATGTATCTCCGGCAACCGATCCAGTATGCGGAATGCGGGTCAATCCGTCCACAGCGGCTGCCAAGGTCGATCACCGGGGCACCAGTTTCTACTTCTGCAGCAAGGGTTGCACGGAGAAGTTTCGTGCCGCTCCAGGGAAGTTCCTGAAGCAGCCGCCCGCACCTTCTTCGCCGCAATTGTCAAAGGCCGACATGCATGCTGAATACACATGCCCTATGCACCCCGAGGTCAGGCAGGTTGGGCCGGGAAGTTGCCCAAAGTGCGGCATGGCCCTTGAACCTGCAATGATCGAACTGCCAGCCTCGCGCACGGAATACACCTGCCCGATGCATCCGGAGATTGTCCGCAGGGAGCCGGGCAGTTGCCCAATTTGCGGGATGGCTCTCGAACCTCGCGAGGTCACAGGCACAGAGATCAATCCAGAACTGATCGACATGTCGAGGCGGTTTTGGATCAGCATTGCGCTCGCTGCTCCGATGCTTGCTCTGATGATTTCCGGGCTTCTACCCGCCGCGCCACTCCAGCATCTGCTCTCTCCAAAGATCTGGGACTGGATCGAGTTTGTGCTGGCGACTCCGGCTGTCCTGTGGTGTGGGCTGCCCTTTTTTGTGCGAGGCTGGCAGTCGATTGTTCATCGCAACCTCAACATGTTCACACTCATTGCCCTTGGAACGGGAGCTGCCTATTTGTATAGCGTGGTGGCTACTGTCGCGCCGAACCTGTTTCCGGCCTCGTTTCGCGCTTCGTCAGGAGAGATCGGTCTCTATTTCGAGCCGGCAGCAGTGATCACCGCTCTTGTCCTTTTGGGCCAGGTGCTTGAACTCCGTGCGCGCAGCCAGACCAGCAGCGCCATTCGGGCACTTCTTGGCCTTGCTCCGAAGAGGGCGAGACGCATCGAAAAGAACGGCAACGAAGCAGATGTGCCGCTCGATCAGGTCGAGGTTGGAGACCGTTTGCGTGTCCGCCCCGGGGAAAAGGTGCCGGTGGACGGCCTGGTACTTGAGGGACACAGCTCGGTCGACGAGTCGATGATTACCGGCGAGGCCATACCGGTTGAAAAGGACGCCGGAGGCAAAGTGACGGCAGGTACAGTCAACGGGACAGGCGGGTTCGTGATGCGTGCGGAGCGCGTCGGCGCGGATACGCTTCTGTCGCAGATTGTGAAGATGGTGAGCGAGGCGCAACGGTCGCGAGCTCCCATTCAGCGACTGGCGGATCGGGTCTCCTCGTACTTTGTTCCCGCAGTCGTCATCTCGGCGATCGTCACGTTTATCGTCTGGTACGTTATCGGGCCTCAGCCGCGCTTTGCGCATGCCCTGGTGAATGCCGTCGCGGTTCTCATCGTCGCCTGCCCTTGTGCGCTTGGGCTCGCTACTCCGATGGCCATCATGGTGGGGACAGGACGCGGCGCCCGGGCCGGCATTCTGATTCGTAATGCGGAGGCTCTCGAGCTGTTCGGCAAAGTGGACACGCTCATTATTGACAAAACCGGGACCCTTACCGAAGGGAAGCCAAAGCTGACCTCCGTGATTCCGCTGCCGGGGATAGGCCAATCCGAGCTATTGCAGCTCGTTGCCAGTCTCGAGCGTTCGAGCGAACACCCGCTGGCGGATGCCATCGTGAGAGGAGCCGAGACAGCCAAACTTTCCCTGGCCGCTGTGGACAAGTTCGACTCCAGCACCGGCAAAGGGGTGAAAGGAACCGTCTCGGGCAAACAGGTCGCGGTCGGGAATGATGAACTGTTTCGTGAACTTTCCATCGATCCCTCGCCGCTCATCGAGCGTGCAGAGCGTTTCCGTAAAGAAGGCTACACCGTAATGCTCGTCGCCGTGGACGGTCGAGCAGCCGGACTCGTGGCTGTCTCCGATCCGATCAAAGAATCGACCCCCGAAGCGGTCCGCGAACTCAAAGCGGCTGGCCTGAAGATCATCATGGTGACAGGCGACAATGCCATGACCGCGCAGGCAGTTGCGCACAAGCTCGACATCGACTTTGAAGCTGACGTTCTGCCGGACAAAAAGGCGGAGGTCGTCAAATCCCATCAGCGACAGGGCGCAATCGTAGCCATGGCTGGAGATGGCGTGAACGACGCGCCAGCGCTCGCGCAGGCCAATATCGGCATTGCCATGGGTACGGGTACGGACGTGGCGATGGAAGCCGGCGGGATCACACTATTGAAGGGCGACCTGCGGGCGATTCTCCGCGCTCGTCATCTGAGTCTCGCGACCATGCGGAATATCCGTCAGAATCTGTTCTTTGCGTTTATCTACAACGCCGTCGGCGTCCCGGTGGCTGCCGGCGTCCTCTTCCCGGCTTTCGGACTGCTGCTGAACCCGATGATTGCCGCCGCTGCCATGAGTTTCAGTTCGGTCTCGGTCATCGCGAATGCCCTGCGGCTGCGTAGTGCGCAATTGTGAGAG
>JAJYAE010000351.1 GCA_021779695.1 Acidobacteriota bacterium
GCGTGGATCTCTGTGCGCGGATGGAACGGGATACGTTTTGTGCGTGCGTGAGACTCTTCGGCTGCGCCTGCCCGCTCATCGCGACACTGCCGCGATGAGCGGGGCACAGTTTGTACGACTCATAACCATTTTGATGACCGGGTTACACGCTGTCAGAGCGTGGATTGCTCGCCCTTGCGGACGACCCATGTGGTCATGGCGCGCAGGTCCTGGACGAGGGTGGTTTTAATTGGATCGGCGAGCTGGCCCATGCGCTGCGTGAAGGCGAGAAGCAAGGGTTGGTCGACGAGATAGCGGAGGGATCCGTCGGGCGACTTGCAGCGGCGGCCCTCGATGGGCTCGATGCGGTGCTCCATGCCAATGGAGGAGCCAAGGCGGGAGAAGAAGAGTCCGCCGGGCTTGAGGACGCGGAAGGTTCCGCGGAGCATGGTCTCAAAGTGTGCATCGTCGCGCGCGAAGTGGAGGACGGTGTTGCTGATGACCACGTCGGCAAAGGCATCCGGGAAGGACATCTGTTCGACCGGCTCGACGCGAAAGTTGGAGGCAGGAAGCGACGGAGCGAGCGAACGCGCCATGTTGCGCACGATCTCCACTTCCTCGGCGCTGGCGTCCGCAGCGTAGACGTCATACCCCTCGCGCAGGAGATACACGAGGTTTCGGCCGGAGCCGCAACCGGCGTCGAGGATGCGCATGCCGGGGGTGATGCGCCCTTTGAGAATCTGGTCGAAGAGATAGATATCGATCTGGCCGAATTGTTCCTGGATTGCCGTCATGCGGTAGGTCTCACCATAGCATGGAGGGGCAGTGCGAAGAAGAACGGGAGTGGCGTGGATTCCCAGGTCTCAAACGCGAGACCCTTCGGCTTCGCTCAGGGCAGGCTCTGGGGCACCCGGAGGATTTTCATGGGTGAAACACTCAGCGTAGAATCGTTCCACTTTCAACCTTCGACCTGAGGCTTCGATGGGAGGCAGACTTCATGAACAAGAAAAACCCCGTTGTGGATCGAGTTCTCCAGCAGGAGACACGCTGGCAGGACGAGTTTCAAATGCTGAGGACTATCGTCCTCGGTTTCCCGCTGGCCGAAGAACTGAAGTGGGGCCAGGCTTGCTACACACTCGACGGGAAGAATGTCGTATTGATCCACGGATTCAAAGAGTACTGCGCGCTGATGTTCTTCAAGGGAGCTTTGCTGAAGGACCCGAATCGAATCCTCGCCACGCCAGGGCAGCATCAGGCCACGCGCCAGATTCGCTTCACGAGCGTGAAGGACATCACCCAGTTGAAGTCGGTCGTGAAGGCCACCATCCAGGAAGCGATGGAGGTCGAAAGGTCAGGCCTGAAGGTGAAGATGAAGAAGACGGAGGAGTTCACGATTCCCGACGAGTTCCAAAAGAAACTGGATGCGATGCCGGCTTTGAAAAAGGCATTCTACGCATTGACTCCGGGACGGCAGCGCGGATACATTATCCACTTCTCTCAGCCAAAGCTTTCCAACACGCGCGAGGCACGGGTCGAGAAGAGCGTCGCCCTGATTCTCGCTGGCAAGGGACTCAACGATTAGTCGATTCGCTGGTGCAGGCGAGGCGAAGGCTGTTGTCGCTGCGCTCGGAGCCGTAGGGTATGTCGTTGAGGAGGATGAGGTGGTGCATGGCGCCTGCCTTTCAGAGAGCGTTCGCGGGTGGGGATGTGACGGGGGGGTGCGGCGGTGGGGCGAGTTCCTGCCCTTGGCGACTGCGGGGCGTCATGGGTGGGGCGCACGGCACGGTATCGTTATCCCGGGTCCTCAAAATCTAGGGACCGGGGGCAGCCATCGTTTGTGTCATGCTTACTTTTCAACCCTGGTAACTGGGCCAGCCGCCTGAAATCGGACAAAAGGCCAACCCGACGCGATCAAAAATTGCAAACTAATTGTGCAGGTACATGGACAACGACGCCCCCAATCAGCTCAGCCACCGGATTCCGACGCTCGACGGATGGCGCGGAATCGCAATTCTGCTGGTACTCAGCGACCATCTACAGCTTATGCTCTTTCGAGGGCCGTATGCGGGTCACAAGCGGCTGTTGGTTGGGCAGCACGGCGTGACGCTTTTTTTCGTGCTGAGCGGCTATCTCATTACGAGCCGGTTGCTGAGTGAGCAAAGGATTGATCTCAGAGCTTTCTACATTCGTAGATTTTTTCGATTGATGCCATGCGCATGGGCTTATCTTCTGGCGTTGGGCATAGTGGGCATCGTAGTTCACGCCACCATCATTGGATCAGACGCATGGAGCTGCCTCTTTTTCGTGCGCAACTACATGCCCAATTACGAAACCGCAGCCAACATGCGTACGGGGCATTTTTGGTCGTTGTCGCTTGAAGAACAGTTCTACCTTGCGTGGCCTCCGCTGTTGGCGCTGCTTGGTCGCAAGCGATCACTTGGTCTTGCCGGGATAGGCATTCTATCTTGTACTATTTTCCGCTTTTATCATTGGCAGCAATATGCCCGTGTCCTCATGAACCAGCGCACAGAGGTCCGAATCGATGCGCTGCTCTTTGGGTGTGCATTTGCTATATTGCTTAATCGGGCGCCGCTCCGTCGATGGATAGCGGATCACAGCGCTCTTATCTTTGCTTTCGCGTGTCCGCTTGCGGTCGGGTACATCTACTGTTATCAGCGTCTGATCCCAGCCGGTGAGTCCGCTGTGCTGGCCGTGATGGTTGTGTGCACAAGCCTAAGCCCATCCAGCCTGATGAGCCAAGTGCTTGAGTGGAAGCATCTGAAATTTCTCGGTCTCATCTCCTATAGCCTCTATGTATGGCAGCAAGGAATGCTGTTTATCTCGCACGCAGAACCCCAAGGCGCACTTTTCTTGCCGCTCATTGCTATCTTGAGCTACGGTCTCCTTGAACGACCCTGCATCGAATTTGGGAGGCGCGCTGCTGCGATGCTCAGCGCCCAGACATAAGCCCCTGCGCAGTGCGTGGTTTTTCACCCTTCTCCCGCAAGTCACAAAAGGATAGGGTACCGAGAGTGGCTTTAATACACAGCTTGAAAACGCGTGGTGGAGCCCCGCGCTTCACGCCTGGCGTTTGGCGAGGAAGCGCTCCATGAATTTGGTGTCGAAGTTGCCGGCGCGGAAATCTTCGTCCTGGAAGATGGCCTGGTGGAGCGAAATCGAGGTGTCGATTCCCTGCACCACGAACTGCGAGAGGGCGCGCTCCATGCGGACCATGGCTTCGGCGCGGTCTACGCCGTGGGTGATGAGTTTGGCGATGAGCGAGTCGTAGTAGGGCGGGACGACGCCTTCGGCGTACTGGGCGGTGTCAACGCGGACGCCGTTGCCGCCGGGGACGTTGAAGGCGGTGATTTTGCCGGCGGAGGGTGTGAACTTCTGCGGGTGCTCGGCGTTGATGCGGCATTCAATGGCGTGGCCGCGCAGCTCGATGTTGGGCGGGAGGATCTGGTCGAGGGTTTCGCCCGACGCGATGCGGAGCTGGGCCTTGACGAGATCGACGCCGGTGATGGCTTCGGTGACCGGGTGCTCGACCTGGATGCGGGTGTTCATCTCGATGAAGTAGAGCTTGCGGTCCTCGTCCATGAGGAACTCGATGGTGCCGGCGTTCTGGTAGCCGATTTCCTTAAGGCAGCGGCAGAGGGTGTCGCTGATCTCTTTGCGCAGAGCGGGTGTGACCTGGAGGGATGGCGCTTCTTCAATGAGCTTCTGGTGGCGGCGCTGGATGGAGCACTCGCGTTCGAAGAGCGTGGTGACGTTGCCGTGCTCGTCAGCGAGGATCTGGAACTCGATGTGGCGCGGCTGCTCGATGAACTTCTCCATGTAGAGCTCGCCGTTGCCGAAGGCGTTGGCGGCTTCGGTGTTGGCCGCGTGGTAGAGATTGGGTAGGTCCTCGGGGTTGCGAACGATGCGCATGCCGCGGCCGCCGCCGCCGGCCTTGGCCTTGAGGATGACGGGGTAGCCGATGATTTTGGCGACTTCGAGGGCTTCGTCCGAGCTGGCGAGGACGCCCTCGGAGCCGGGAAGGATGGGGACTTTGGCCTTCTTCATCGCCTGACGGGCTTTTTCTTTTTCGCCCATGAGGCGGGTGACCTCGGGCGGCGGGCCGATGAACTTGATGTTGGAGGCGCGGCAGACCTCGGCGAAGTTGGCGTTCTCACTGAGCAGGCCGTAGCCGGGGTGGATGGCGTCGACGTCGGCGATTTCCGCGGCGGAGATGACGGCGGGGACGTTGAGGTAGCTCTCGGAGGGGCGCGGCGGACCGATGCAGATGGCTTCGTCTGCGAAGCGGACGTGGAGGGAGTTGCGGTCAGCCTCACTGTAGACGGCTACGGTGCGAATGCCGAGCTCGCGGCAGGCGTTGATGACGCGCAGGGCAATTTCACCGCGATTGGCAATCAGAACTTTACGAAACATGCTTCATCCTCAGG
>JAJYAE010000049.1:0-674 GCA_021779695.1 Acidobacteriota bacterium
CTGACATCGGACCGGATGTGAAGGTTGTCGGCATGGCGCGAGGCTCCTGGAAATGAAAATGCCTGAGACGCGGGCCGGTGGGCGCGGTTCTCAGGCTGATGTATTTAGTATCTGCGTTTGCGGGAATTAACATGCAAAACGAATGAAGCTTTTTGATGTGTGGAATGAGGGAGTTAGAAGAAATGTTGGGCCGAGGGGGCTTGACGGCTTCCAGGTTTTCTGTGGCGTGTGTGGGTTGATTTCCATCTTCACCGCTGCGCTGACGCGCATCTGTGAAGATGGGGCACCGAGGGTTTGTGGCTGGTGTGGGGTGGGGGACGCCCGTACGGAAGAGAGTCTTTCATCTCCGATCCCCGCAGGCGAGTGACCGGGGACGGCCTCGACTTACTTCTTTGGCTGCGAGATGCTCCGCGGAAAAAGGTGCATCAAATAATTGCCCTGATCGCTGTCCAGCGGCTCCAACTGCAAGATCTCCAGTCCGCGCGACATCAGCAACCGGGTTCTGAAGTAGTAGACCTTCCCCGCCTCGGCAGTGAAGTGCAGCAGTTCCACCCGCTGCGCCACGAGGGAGGATTGCAGATCAGCGCAGACGTGATGTTCGCCCGGCGGGATGGAAACCGAGAAGTAGGAGTCGGCGTGGTTGGCACCGACCCAGGCTCCATCCATGCCGATTT
>JAJYAE010000049.1:684-18393 GCA_021779695.1 Acidobacteriota bacterium
GCGGTTGGATAGCCAGGCGGATGAGAGAAATAAGTACCTGCGTCGTGCATGAAATAGGCCCGTGCCATTCCTGGCTCCGGCGGGGCGGGCGCATGCTGCGACTTATCCAATTTCACTTTGAAGCTGACGGACTCAGGGCCGCAGGCTGGGGCAAGAGAGAGCGGCGGAGACTGCGCGGACAGCGGCGCTGCAAGCAAGAGAACAAACAGAACAAGTTTCATCTTTCCCCTTTCGAAGATGCGCTCTCAGCGCTGTGGCGTCGGAGCGGCGGTCGCGTCAAGCTGGAACGGACACACCACGCTCGTTTTGTTCGACGCGATGCGTGATCATGCCAATCAGTCAGAGACTTTTGAGTCGGACAAGAATACGGATGAATCGACACTCCGCGGCAAAGAGAAGTGGGGTGAGCTGCTGCCCACCCCACTTCAGCTTCCGTGGCGCCAGTCCGCAATCATGCGTAGATGCCGCGCTGCTTGATGGTGAAGGCGACGCGGTCAATGGCGAGCATGTAGGCGGCGATGCGGTTGTTGACGTTGTGCGCCTCAGAGTAACGGACAACATCATCGAAGCTATCGCGCAGGATGGTTTCGAGCTGCTCGTTGACGATGGCTTCCTTCCAGAAGTAGCCCTGACGATCCTGGACCCACTCGAAGTAGCTGGCGGTGACGCCGCCGGCGTTGGAGAGGATGTCGGGAACGACGAAGACACGCTTTTCAGCGAGGATCTCGTCGGCGACGGCGGTGGTGGGACCGTTGGCGCCTTCGATCACGATTTTGGCACTGATCTTATCGGCGTTCCTGCTGGTGATGACATTTTCAGTTGCAGCGGGAATGAGGATGTCGCATTCGCGGAGGATGAGCTCGTCACTGGGCATGGCATCTGCACCGCGGAAGCCGAGCGTGGTGCCATTGCGGTAGCGGAATTCGATGAGCTGGTGGACGTCGATGCCGTTGGGGTTGAAGTGGCCGCCGTCCTTTTCAGCGATGCCGATGATCTTGTATCCGTTCTCCATGAGGAGTCGGGCGGTATTTGAGCCGACGTTGCCGAATCCCTGAATGATGACGCGGCAACCTTCGACGGCCTGCTTGAGGTAGCGGAGGCTTTCGTCGCAGATGACCTTGACGCCGCGGCCGGTGGCTTCCAGGCGCCCGCGGGAGCCGCCGATGTTGAGGGGCTTGCCGGTGACGACGCTGGTGACGGTGCGGCCCATGTGCATGGAATAGGTATCCATAATCCATGCCATGGTCTGCTCATTGGTATTCATGTCAGGCGCGGGAACGTCCTTTTCAGGACCGATGAAGTCGATGATTTCAGAAGTATAGCGGCGGGTCATGCGCTCGAGTTCGCCCTGACTCATGGACTTGGGGTCGCAGATGATGCCGCCCTTGGCTCCGCCGAATGGGATGTTGACGACGGCGCACTTCCAGGTCATCCAACTGGCGAGGGCGCGGACTTCGTCGAGTGTGACATCGGGCGAGTAGCGGATGCCTCCTTTTGCGGGACCGCGGGCAATGTTGTGCTGGACGCGGAAGCCGGTGAATATTTCGATGCGGCCGTCATCCATGGTGACAGGAAAGTGAACGATGATTTCGCGCGCGGGCGTTCTGAGCAGCTTCCAGAGGCCTTCGTCGAGATTCAATTTACGAGCAGCAAAGTCGAACCGCGCGCTTTGGGCTTCCCAGGGATTGACTTCCTGGTCCAGAGTGACGGCTTGTGATGCCAATGGCATAAGAGTCTCCAATTCAGGATGCCCTTTGTTTACGAGGCATCCGCTGACCCGGGGGTTACATGCCTCGTTGGATGCGCGATGGAAGGGTCCGGGATGGACCGGACGAGGCGCAGTGCGAGGCGGAGCCCGAGCGGGCTAAGTCGAGTTTGGGCAGAAATGGAAATCCGCACAAACCGATGTGAGTCTAGGCATGCGAGGTTCAACTCGTCAAGCTCTGGAGGTTACCCAAGGCATTGCCGCGAAGAGCCGTGCTTGGTCATTTTGCCCCAATTGGGAGGGGGTTAGATCCGGGGAAAGTGTGGAACGCAGAAGCGGGAGGTCGTCAATGCACCGAATTGGTTAATGTCAATCAGGTGACCTTCGAGCAAACTCGTTTTGAGGACCTTAGGGTAAGTTAAACTCGGCTCAGGCTTAAGCCCGTAGTGCTCGAAGGATGCAGAACTGGACCGGCAGGCGAGAAGACGGGCGGCGGACGGCAGTGAGGTTTTGTGTCCGCGCCTGGAAATGACAGAAGACGCGGGCTGAACGGCCCTTTATGCACGGGCATGAGGGGATGGGAACAGTAAGTTTCAGAGCCGCGCAGTTTGGAGAACGGATGGCGGCTGCCAACAACATCCTGGTCGTCGATGATGACGGTGTCGTCGGGATGCTGGTTTCCGCGATGGCGCGGAGCATGGGTCTGGACTGCGTGGTCACGAAGGACGCGGCGCGCTGCCACACGCTGGTGACGCAGGATACGGCGGTGATCCTGCTGGACCTGGTGATGCCGGGGATGGATGGCATCGAGGTGTTGCGGCTGCTGGGCGAGCAGAAGTGCAAGGCCCGGATCGTGCTGATGAGCGGCATGGACAAGCGGGTGATCGAGACGGCGAAGAAACTGGCGCGCACGCTCGGGCTCTCCGTGGTGGGAACGCTGCAAAAGCCGTTTGGGATTGAGGAGCTCCAGGCGACTCTGGCGGAGATTGCGCCGGCGTCTGCACCGGCGGCTGCGGAGGAAAAGCCGAAGCTGGAATATCCGGATGCGGAGTTGTTCCGCGCATTCGAGCAAGAAGAGTTTGTGAACTACTACCAGCCGCAGATTAGCCTGACAACGGGACAAGTGACGGGTCTTGAAGTGCTGTCGCGGTGGATGCATCCGGAGCGAGGCATTGTGCTTCCGGAGCATTTTATTGCGCGGTCAGAGGCGCTGGGGCTGATTGACAAGCTGTGCTGGGTCACGGTGGAAATGGCGCTGGATGAAGTGAAAACGATCCGCAACGCACAGGGATCGTATCCGAAGCTATCACTGAATGCTTCGGTGTATACGCTGCGGGATTTGAAATTTCCGGATCGCTTTATGGAATTGCTGGTGCGGCACGGATTTCCGGTGGGCCGGATCGTGATTGAGATTACGGAGACGGGGCTGATCCGGGAGCTTGCGCGCACGCTGGACGTGCTGACGCGATTGCGGATGAAGGCGATTCAACTATCGATTGACGACTTTGGCGCTGGCTACGCGATGATGCAGCAGTTGCAGAATATTCCGGCGACGGAGTTGAAGGTGGACATGAGCCTGGTGCAGAACATGCACGCCAGCAATAGCGACCGGGTGATGGTGGAAAAGACAGTGGAGATGGGACACGAACTGGGCATGGAAGTGATTGCCGAGGGCGTGACCACGCAGGAACAGGTGAAGCTGCTGCAGAAGATGGGCTGCGATGCGGCGCAGGGATTTCTTTTTGCCAAACCACTGCCCTTCAGCGAGCTGGTGCGGTGGCTTTCCAATGAGGGCCGGCAGCCGCTTTCCTGAAGCGGGCGAGCGCGGCATATGCCATTACACTGGGAGATGTGAAGAGAGCCAAGACCCAGATTTTTCCCAGCCCCAAGGAATTTGAGGCGCTAGCGAAGCAACACACGCTGGTGCCCGTATATCGGACGCTTCCAGCCGATCTTGAGACGCCGGTCTCCGCATTTCTGCGGGCGGCGTGGCCTGAGCGGGAGTGCTTTCTGCTGGAGTCAGTGGAAAACGGCGAGCAGGTAGGCCGTTACACCTTTATCGGACTGAATCCATACAAGCGGATTGTGGCG
Source organism: Acidobacteriota bacterium (assembly GCA_021779695.1). The sequence goes on from JAJYAE010000049.1 coordinate 4,481, forward strand.
CGGGGCCGCGAGGTTGCCATCACGGAAGGCGGCAAGACGGCGCGGCTGGAAGGAGATATTTTTCAGCTGCTGCATGAGGCGCTGGGAGGGCACAAACCAGCGCGACTGGCGGGGCTGCCGCCGTTCACGGCGGGCGCGGTGGGTTTCCTGTCGTACGACGCGGTGCGTCAGATTGAGCGACTGCCGGAACTGGCCAAGGATGAACTGGGGATTCCGGATGCGTGCCTGCTGTTTTTCGACGAGGTATTGGCGTTTGACCATGTGCGGAAGCAGATCTGGCTGATTGTGACGGCCGACCTGACGGTGCAGGATGCAAAGCAGGCCTATGCGGACGCCGTTCGGCGGCTGGCGCGCCTGGAGAAGCACCTGACGAAGCCATTGCCCAAGCTACCGGCGGCGCGTGGGGGCAGCAAGCTGAAGGTGGAGCACCGGACGCGCAAGAAGGATTTTCTGGCAGCGGTGGAGCGGACGAAGGAGTACATTGCCGCCGGGGATGTGTTTCAGACGGTGCTGTCGCAGCGGTTTGACGTGGAGCCGGGGACCGACACCTTCCAGGTGTACAGGGCACTGCGGGCCGTGAATCCAAGCCCATACATGTACTTTCTTCGTATCACGCCGGAGGGCCCGCTGGGGAGCCGGGGCCCCAGGACGAAGGCGGGCCGGAAGCCGGCACAGACGTTGGAACTGGCAGGTTCTTCGCCGGAGTTGCTAGTGCGTGTGCATGACCGGACGGTGGAGTACCGGCCGATTGCGGGAACGCGACCGCGCGGCGCGACCGAGGAAGAGGACCTGAAGCTTGAAGCAGAGATGCTGAGCGACGAGAAGGAACGCGCCGAACACGTGATGCTGGTGGACCTGGGACGTAATGACGTGGGGCGCGTGAGCGAATTTGGCAGCGTGAAGGTGAACCGATTGATGTTCGTGGAGCGGTACAGCCACGTGATGCACATTGTGAGCACGATTGAAGGACGGCTGCGGCGCGATCTGACCGCAGTGGATGCGCTGCGGGCCTGCTTCCCTGCCGGAACGCTGAGCGGCGCACCCAAGGTGCGCGCGATGGAGATCATTGAAGAACTGGAGCCATCACGACGGGGGACCTATGGCGGCACGGTGCTGTACGCGGACTTTTCAGGGAATCTGGACTCGTGCATTGCGATCCGGTCGCTGATGACGCAGAACGGCATGGGCTACGTGCAGGCGGGCGCGGGAATTGTTGCAGACTCAGTGCCAGAGATGGAGCACGAGGAGTCGATCAACAAAGCACGGGCCGTCATCCGGGCGATTGAGCGGGCGCGAGAGATGTAAGAGATTCCGCTGGGCGCCAGGCTATTTGCCGCCGAACAGCCGGTGGAAGAAGTGGCCGACGCTGTGCATGAATCCACGCTTCCGGGGTTGCGGCGCGGGGGCGGGCTTGGGCGGAGCGGGCGACGCCGCGGGCTGCAGAGCGAGCGGGCGGGCGTTGAAGACCATGGGCGGCGAGGTATTGGCCGGAGACGCTGCATGAGCCGGACTGGGCTTGGGCGTGGGCGAAAGGCCCTCGCTTTGCGCGAGCGGAAAGTCGTTGGTTTGCGGTGCGGGTGGCGCAGGCGGACAGCCGCATGGCTCTTTTTCCTGATCGACAACTTCATGCACGCTTCCGTGCTGGAGCATGACGCGCTGGCCGGGCTGGACGTGATAGTTGCCGCCGTCGAAGACGCTGGTGACGAGGACGTAAGGCGCGTTGGGGCCGCCGTTGTCGACGCAGGTATCACCGTGTTCGCCGAGGCGGACTTTGACTTCGGCGGCGCCGGGTCCGCTGATAAGGATGCGGAAATCCGGGGTGAGGAGGATGTCTGCGCTGCGGCCTGTGGCGAAGCTGGCCTCGATGGCGCCATGATCCATCGCCATCATGAGGCCGGGCGGATCGCCGGCGGGCGCGGAGGAATCCGCGGCGAGCTTGACGGTGGTGGAGGCGCAGACGCGGAGGGTGCCGCGCTGCGGAAGAAGTACATCAGTGGTGGTGGAACCGGCGGTGACGGCGCCGCTCGCCGCGATGATGGCCTTATCCGCTGTGACCTGGAGCGCTCCGGTGACGGTGGCGCCGGTGGAAGATTTGCCCTGCTGGAGCGGAACGATGGCGATGGGGCCGGCGGACTGCGGTACGGGTGGGGTGGATTGAGCGGGCGCGCATGACGGGAGAGTGAGAGCGACTGCAGCGCAGCAGGCGGTGCAATTGGAAGTAATTGAGCGGAGAATGGCAGTCGGCCTGGTTTGCATGGCTCCTACATTGTGAGGAAGTTGCGAATCATCTGATGGCCGCTCTGGGTGAGCACGCTTTCGGGGTGGAACTGGACACCTTCGATGGGCAGCGTGCGATGGCGAATTCCCATGATGACGGAGACGCCATTGGCGTCCGTGGTGCGCGCGGTGACAACGAGGTCAGAGGGCAGGTCTTCTTCAGCAACGATAAGGGAGTGGTAACGGGTGCATGTGAGGGGCGACGGAAGGCCGGCGAAGATTCCCTTGGCGTCATGCTGGACAGGGCTTGTTTTGCCGTGCATGAGTTGGCGCGCGCGCACGACGCGGCCGCCGAGTGCCTCGCCGATGGCCTGGTGGCCGAGGCAGACGCCGAAGATGGGGACCTTGCCAGCCATGTGGCGAATGAGGGGCACGAGGATTCCGGCCTCAGCGGGGGTGCAGGGACCGGGCGAGAGCAGAATGCGCTCCGGATGCAGAGCTTCCACTTCTTCAACCGACAGCTCATCGTTGCGGCGGACGTGGACGCGGGCGCCAAGCTCGCCGAGATATTGGACGAGGTTGTAGGTGAAGGAATCGTAGTTGTCGAGGACAAAGACCATGCTGCAACCAGTGTAGCGCGGGGGCCAAGCGAGACGGTTGCGCCGAAGGCGGCGGGTCTGCAAGACTGGCCAAGGCTGACGAGATGGTACTTCACTTCCTTATTCAGGGTCGCGTGCAGGGGGTTGGCTTTCGGTGGTTTGTGCACCGGGAGGCCAGCGAACTGAACCTGCGCGGATGGGTGCGCAACACTGATGACGGCGACGTGGAAGTGGTGGCGAGCGGCACAGTGGAAGACCTGGGCGAGTTGCGCGCGAGCCTGCGCCAGGGCCCGCGAGGAAGCCGCGTGGACCGCGTGATCGAACACTATCTGAATGAGAACGAGGCCGACGAGCTGGAGAGCTTCCGCATCGAAGGCGCGTGGTAGCGGGAGCGCGGCAGTGCGCGAAGGCCCCCTTTTATAATCGAAAGGGTGCGCTGCGCGAAGAGACCAAGGGCGCCTGCGCTGATTCATAGCAATTGAACGAGACACCAACCAGGAGCGAGCCGAGGCATGCCCGACAAGAAAGACCCGATCAATGTAGACGCGCTGAAAGCGCTGGTGCGCACCGTACCGGATTTTCCCAAGCCGGGGATACTGTTCTACGACATTACGACACTGCTGAAGGACAAGACGGGCTTTGCGCAGCTCATTGATGCGCTGGCGTCGCATTATATTGAGCGCAAGATCGACCTGGTGCTGGGCATTGAGGCGCGGGGATTCATCTTTGGGCCTGCGCTGGCCTATCGGCTGAATGCGGGATTTGTGCCTGTGCGCAAGCCGCGGAAGCTTCCGGCGCCGGTGGCTCGCGTGACCTACGATCTGGAGTACGGATCGGACACGCTGGAGATCCACATGGATGCGATCAAGCCGGGCCAGCGCGTGGTGCTGGTGGATGATCTGCTGGCTACTGGCGGAACGATGGAAGCGACGGTAAAGCTGGTGAAGCAACTGGGCGGCGAGATTGCCGGGCTGGGCTTTGCGGTGGAGCTGGACTTTCTGAAGGGCCGCGACCGCTTTGCGGGGCACGACGTCTTCAGCCTGCTGCACTACGACGAGTAGCCACGGCGCGGGGCTCAGGGTTCGATGGAAGATATCTGTTGCTCGGAGGAGCCTGCGTCGTCCTCCTGGCCGGCTTCGAGCATCTGGGCATCTGCAAAGCGATAACCGACATAGACGTCGGTGAGCAGGTAAATGGGGCTGGAGGGATCGTCCTCGATCTTCTTCCTCAACTGGCGAACGAAGGTGCGCAGGTATTCCACTTCCTCGCGGCAGTCCGCGCCCCAGACGGCGGTAAGGAGCCTGGAGTAGGTAACGACGCGGCCGGCGCGGCTCATGAGGCAATAAAGGATATCGAACTCCTTGCGGGTGAGGTGCAGGGGCTGGCCGCGCTTGGTGACGCTGCGGCGCGAGGGAGTGAGGCGGATTTCGCCGATCTCAATGGGGGCATCCTCAGCGCGCGCCGGAGCGTGGACGCGGCGATAGGCGGTGCGGATGCGGGCGATGAGCTCGCGCACGCTGAATGGCTTGGTGACGTAATCGTCGGCGCCGAGTTCAAGGGCTTCAACCTTTTGCTCTTCGGCTTCTCGGACGGTGACCATGAGAACGGGCAGGCGCGGCGCGAGGGCGCGAATACGGCGCAGCGTCTCAATGCCGCCGATGCCGGGCATGTTGATGTCGAGCAATACGACGTCTGTTGCGCCGGACTGCAAGAGCTGGAGGGCTTCTTCTCCGCGGGAGGCCTCTGACACCTGGAAGCCAAGCTCAGTTAAAGGCGCCCGGAGGGCTCTGCGAATGGCGGCCTCGTCGTCAACGATCATCACGCGAATGGCTGGCTGATTCATGATGCTCTCCTTTTGAAGTCAGAGTAAGGGATGGCGGCGTAGAACGTTGTGCCTTCGTCCTGGTCGCTGGTGACCCAGACGTATCCGCCGTGGATGGAGGCGACGCGCTTGGCGACGGAAAGGCCGATGCCGGTGCCAGCGGCGCGATTGGACGAGGTGGAGGAACGATAGTAGCGGTCGAAGATGCGCTCCCGGTCGGCGATGGGGATGACGGGACCGAAGCTGTGCACAGAGAAGATCACCTCCGACTTGACCTTGACGGCACGAATGGTAATGGTGGTTCCGTAGATGGAGTATTTGCAGGCATTGTCAGCGTACTGGGTGAGCAGCATGACCATGAGTTGCCGGTCGCAATAGACGGTAAGGGCCTCGTCGGGGATGTCGATGGCGGTTTTCATGCTGGCCAGCCGATCACCGAGGCTGGCGACAACCTCATCAATCAGTGTAGCCACTCCAACGGCTTCGGCATGGATGGTGACTTCACCGGCATCGAGGCGCGCGGTGGTGAGCAGGCGGGCGGTGAGGTCGTTGAGGAGGCCGGTTTGCTCGTCGATGAGGGAGACGAGGTCAGCCTGCGCCGGGGATAGCTTGCCCATCTCGCTGAGGCCGGTGGAGGCTGCTCGAATGGCGGTCAGTGGTGTTTTGTAGGCGTGGGCGAGGCTGTCGAGAACGGTGGAGCGCAACTGCTCAGTGCGGCGTTCTGTTTCGATGCGGCTTTCATTGGCGAAGGCACGATAGCGGTCAAAGGTGATGGCGATGAGGGACGCGATTGCGTTGCTTGTGAGCGGGTTGATCTCACCGCGCACGACGAAGCTGCCAATGGGGACGTTGCCAAGTCGCACGACGCGACGGCTGATGCCTGTTTCGGGATCATCATCCGAGGTTTCGAAATAGTAGACGTTCTGGGCAATCTCCTGCGGATCTTCCTGCCAGAAGCCAGCCTGATAAGTCTCATGCAAATCGGCATCGAAGACGACGACGGCCTGGAGGGCGAAGATTTCGTGGACGAGTTCAGCGAGTTGCGCACCGGGCTCGACGTGAAGGTTCATCTGGAGAGTGCGGCGGGTGAATTCGTAGAGATCGTGCATCTGACCGCCCCATGACTCTGCCTGGCGCGCATGCTCCGTGACGCGCGCGGAAAGCCGGCTGACGACGAGGGCGGTACAGATGAAAGCGAAAAGGGTGATGGCGCTTTCAGGGTTCCGGGCGGGATTGAATTGTGAGGAATGGGCAGTGAAATAACTTTGGACGAGAACGACCGCGAAGGAGACGATGACAGCCTGCCAGAATCCGCTGAGCAAGGCAGTGGGCACGACAATGAGGAGGCCGATGAGGACGGAGACAGGAAGCAGCCACTGGAACCAGTGAGCCAGCAGGCCGACCATGAAGACGGCAAGGACTCCAAGGGCGCACTCGAGAACGAACAGGAGCACTTTCATCCCGGAGACGCGCGTTTTGAATCTGCTCCGCGCGGATACAAGAAAAGCCGACAACCTGATCCAGTCCTTTCCGGCGTGAGTTGGAAAGAGCCCCACCGAACCATCGCCTCATGCATAGGGTCGAGTCAGAACTTCCGGTGGAGGTCAGGCCCGCAATGATGGAGTCGAATGGCTGTTCGATTGCCCTGCGGGTGGCTGAGATACAGAGGAAGAGCGCCTGCTTGAGCCAAGTGCCTGCATGCGATGAATGGCTGAATTTTAACAGTTTCCGCAGGCCTCTCAGCGGGAATTCCTGGTTGACGGAGCGCACGGCAAGGGCCAGGGCAAATGGATGGACAAGGTTGCGTTCAGGAGCCGTCACGATTCGCACAAGAATTCTTTTGATGTCCCTTATGCGTTCCTCACATTTTCTTTATGCCGAGTCTGCGTTACTGGAGTTGCAAACAAAGGTCAGCTGACAAGAACCTCTTTGCAAGGAACGCCTTCCGGGCTGCAAGCAGATTTTGAATTCCAGGATGGACCGGTAAGGCAAAGACAGTCCAACGACGAATCCTGATTCCTGGCGTGAGTCCACACACCGATTCTTTTGGAGGAAGACTTTCGATGCAGATGAACCCAGTTCTTCGTACGCGGTCGCTCGCAGGGGCCGCACTGATGTTGGCCCTGACGGCGGGCGCGCAGACGCCTGCTCCAGCCACGACGGCGCCAGCACCCGCATCATCCGCGCCTGCTCAGTCTGCTGCGCCGGCACCCGCAGCGGCACCCACGCCTCTTTCAACTCCAGCAGTCACAGGGCCGATCTCCTGGCTGCCGCCGGCGATGTTCGATGCCGGTCCGCTGGGCAAGGTCGCCGCCAACGGCATCGTCACGGGCTTTGGCCGCTGGCAGGACAACCCTGTCACGGGTGACAGCACGGGGCAGGCCGCCTTGAGCAACGGGCAGATCTTTCTGCAGAAGGCCGACGGAAAGGTGCAGTATTTCATTCAGGCCGGCGCCTACACTCTTCCGGCGCTTGGCACGCCATTTCTTCCCGCAGACAAGACGGTGAGCGACTTCTACGGACCTGTTCCGGTCGCCTTCCTGAAGCTGCAGGCGGGAAAGACGACGCAATTCCTGATTGGCGCACTGCCGACGCTGATGGGAGCCGAATCGACGTTTACGTTCCAGAACATGAACATTGAGCGCGGCCTCTTGTGGAACCAGGAGAACGCTGTCAATCGCGGCATCCAGGTGAATCAGACGCTGGGCAAGTACTTTACCGCATCGCTGAGCTGGAACGATGGCTACTATTCCAACCGCTACTCGTGGCTGAGCGGCTCATTGACCTACACCAAGGGACCGCACACATTGATCTTTGCGGGCATGGGGAACGCGGGCCAGACTGCCTATCAAACCGCGGCGACTCCGGTGCAGAACAACAGCACGATGTACGCATTGATCTATACGTTCACAAAGGGCGCGTGGATCATTCAGCCGTACTACCAGTACAGCAAGGTTCCGACGAACCCGGCAGTGGGCGTTGCAGATGGCGCATCGACCAATGGGGGCGCACTGCTGGTGAGCCGTACATTCAAACATGGGTTCTCGCTTCCGGGGCGCGTGGAGTACATCACGAGTTCGGGGAGCAATGCAGCGGGATCCGTCAACCTGCTGTACGGCCCGGGGAGTGCGGCAACGAGTTTCACGCTGACGCCCACATTCCAGAAGGCCGGCTTCTTTATCCGCAGCGATCTTTCCTGGGTACACGCAAGCAGTTACACGGCGGGGGATGTATTCGGGAAGACTGGATCAAATGCGAACCAGGCCAGAGCCGTGGCTGAGATCGGCTTCATCTTCGGCAACAACATCGACAAGTAACCCAATGAGAGTCTGTCTTCCATCCCTGCAACCGATTGGCTGCAGGGACGGGAGAAGTGTTTCCAATCGCAGGCAGGTGGCAAGGAGGACGCGCAAAACATCCGCGTCATCTTCATTGCATCTTTATTTTTCCATTCCTAGCATTCGAAGCAATCCAAGCCTCACCTGCTTTGACCCTGCTGAGGGTGGCGATTGGGCAAGCCCACTACGATTCCGCAGCTCAAGCTCGGGATGCAACGTAAGGATTTCAATACCAGGAGAATCCACATGGCAGACCAGAAAGCACCTCAGATGCAGGCCACACTCGGGCTCACCGGGTTGACCAGCAATGCGATGGCGCTCATTGCACCGGGCGCCTTCCTATGGCTGACCTTCTTCATTCAGGCGACTACGGGCACACCGACCACTGCACCTGACATGTGGTGGGGCATTCTCTTTGCCTTGATGCTGTGCCTGGCGACGGCGGTATCGTATGCGGAGATTTCGAAGCTCTATCCAGGCACCGGATCGAGCTACTACTACGCTGAGCAGGCGCTGCTGTCGAAGGATAAGGCCTTCAAGTATGCGCGTGTGGCGAAGTTCATTGTGGGCTGGGGCTCGCACCTGTACTACTGGGTATATCCGGGCGTAATGGTGGCGACGACGGGCATCTTTGTGGGCTACGTCGTGGGCTTCCTCTACCCGAATTTCATCAGCGGTTCCAATCCGGGGCCGGTGTTCATGGCGCTGGTGGCGATTGTGTTCTCCTTCTTCGTAGCGTGGATCGCGCAGAAAGGCGCGGGCGCATCGACGGCGGTGAATATCGCGATCAACATTGTGCAGATTTCGGCCCTGTTGGTATTCAGCGTCCTGGCTCTTGGCTACCGGGTGAACCATCCGGCCGGGTCGCCAGCATTCCAGTACGATGCGCAGACGCTTTCAACCTACACCTATCAGTTCGCGACGAACCCGAAGGACAGCTCGGTGATGCGCGATGCCAGCGGGACGCCGTTGCCCCTGCTGGACAAGGCCGGCAAGCCGGTGCCCTACACGGTTTCATATCCCGAGTTCGATGCGAGCGGCAACTTCCTGACGCATCCGAAGGCTTCGTCGATTGTGACCCCGCACAAATTCAGCTGGATCTTCATCCAGGCGACGGTGGCGATTCTGATCCTGGTGGGCTTTGAATCGGTGACCTCGATGGGAGGCGAGGCAAAAAATCCGACCAAACACATTCCGATTGCCGTCATTGCTTCGCTGCTTATTCAAGGGCTGATCTGTTACCTGATTGAGTATTTTGCGGCGAACTACTTCCTGAACTCGGGATATACGATGCAGAGCGCGGCTGGGTCAGCAGCACCGATTGGCGACATGATGATCATTGTCGGCGACGCGCTGCTTGGCCAGGGGCATGGCAAGTACTTCATGCTGGCCGAGGCGGTGACGGTGTTCCTGGCGCTGATCGGGACAACGTTGAGCTGCATGAATACCGGGGCTCGCGTGACGTACGCAATGGGTAAGGACGACGAGGCGCCGGAGCATTTCGGCTTCCTTCATGCTGAGTCGCTGACCCCGCGGCGCGCCATCTGGACGCTGGCCGTCATCTCTGCGGTTCTGGGTACGCTCGCGGTGTCACTGGTCTTTGCCGATGGCAGCGCGCCGACCGATGCGACGATTGCAGCCCTGCCGCATGGGATCCTCTCCAACTTCGGCTACTCGACGCATGACAAGCTGGCGGCACTGCCGAATTCGCTGCTGACGATCACGCTAACGTCAAACTTCGGCACCTTCATCCTGTATGCGCTGAGCTGCTTCCTCTGCATCGTGGCCTTCAACAAGCGACCGGACTTCAGCTTAATGCGCCACCTTTTGATTCCGGCTTTCGGGTTGATCGCCAACGTTGTTTGCATGGCGTTCTACCTGATTGGTCCCTTCATGGGATACGGCACATCGAAGGAGCCGCTGCTGGCCCTGGGCATCAGCGCTATCTGGGGCATCTACGGAGCGATCTACTTCCTGCGAACTTCGAAGATGAAAGGAAAGGCAGTGCTTCTGGAATCGCGCTAAACGGCAAGATCCCAATCATTAGCCGCAGGCGGGTGCCATCGCGTGGAAGCCTTCCCGAGCAACTGGGTGAAGGGCGAGCCGTGATGGCATCCGCATCTTCCTTTAGAGTGGGAACAATGCGCAGCGCTGTGAAGAGCTGCGGAGCAACGTTCAGGAAACGGGTTCCATGCTAGATGTGGTGTTTGGCCAGGTGAGCGATCCTGGAAAAGTCCGAACGAACAACGAAGATGCGATGGGATCGTTTATTCCCACGTCCCGGAGCCAGGCGCGGTCGCATGGTTTTCTGTTTGTGGTCGCCGACGGAGTGGGTGGCATGGACCTGGGGGAAGTGGCGTCATCCACAGCAGTGACTGTGGCGCTGGAGGAGTTCTCCAAAGCGCAGCCGGGCTCGATGCTGATCAGCCTGTTGCCGCGGATTCTTCAATCGGCCAATGCGGCCGTTCATGACTGCACGCTTGCCCCGCAGTTCCGGGGCAAGAAGATGGCGACGACGATGGTGGCGTGCGCGCTTCGGCACGATCAGGCGATTGTGTCGCATGTGGGAGACTCGCGGTGCTACCTGGTGCGAAACGGGCAGGCGCGGCAGATTACGCAGGATCATACGCTGGTGAACGAACAACGAAAACTGGGGTTGATCTCTGCATCCGAGATCGCAGAATCGGACTCGCGGCACGTGCTGACCCGATCGTTGGGGCCGGAGATGTTTATTTCGCCAGACACGACGGCGGTGACAGTGCAGCCGGGCGACCACTTGATTCTCTGCAGCGATGGACTGCATGACGAGTTGCCGCCGGAGGAGATGGCGAGGATTGTGTCACAGGGCAAGAACATTGACGAGATTGCGCACGAGTTGGTGGCGCGCGCCTTGGAGATCGACGGGAACGACAATACAACCGCGCAGGTGGTGCGGGTGCGCTCTGTGGAGCAGGTTGGCATGTATCGCGGACGGCCTTACCGACTGCCTGCATGAGGGCATGGCGTATTAAGGAATGCCTTACAAATCCGTTGTAAAATCGGCGCGGATTCCCGGTAGAGTGGGAGGAGCGTCACGTTTGGAGTCATCCCATCGATGGGCTTTCTTGACAGCATTGAACCTGGCACCCTGATTGACTTTTACCGGATTGAAGCTCTGGTGGCCAAGAGCGGCATGGCATCGATTTTTCGCGCGGTGGATACGCGGGACGGCCGGGTTGTGGCTCTGAAGATTCCACATCCGGACATGGAGGCGGACCCGATTCTTTTTGACCGCTTTCAGCGCGAAGCTGCGATTGGCGAAAAGCTGCAACACCCACACGTGATGCGCGTCTTTGGCGGCGAGAAGCGATCGCGCGTGTACATGGTGATGGAGTGGTGCGAGGGTCGGCTTCTGCGGCAGATTCTGAGTGAAGGACGGATTGCCGCCGATCGGGCGCTCCGGATCACACATGAGGTACTGGACGCACTGGAGTACATCCACGAGCAAGGCGTCATACATCGCGACCTGAAGCCGGAAAACATCATGGTGGATGCACAGGACAACATCAAGCTGATCGACTTTGGCATTGCAGGCGATGCGGCGGCGCGGCGGCTGACCTATGCGAACTTCACGGCGACGCTGGGAACCGCGGACTACATTTCACCGGAGCAGATCAAGGGCAAGCGCGGCGACGGACGGTCGGACATCTATGCCATGGGCGTGATCCTGTACGAGATGCTGACGGGAAGACAGCCCTTTACGGGCTCCTCTCCGATGGAAGTGATGAATGACAGGCTTCTGAATTATCCGATGCCGCCCTCAGTAGCTGAGCCGTCGATTTCGCCGCAGCTGCAGGAGGTTATGTACCGGGCGATGGAACGGGACCCGAAAAACCGCTATGGGCGGGCGGCGGATTTTGCACATGATCTGGAGCATTTGGATGAGGTGGGAGTGGAGGATCGCCCCGAGCTGCATGGATGGCAGAAGCGGAAGTCGCAGCTGCCGCGCAATATTCTGTATTATTCTGCACTTGCACTTATCCCAGTTGTTATTCTGTTGTTGATGGTTCTGGTGGCCCGACACAGGTAGCCAGCACTCTTTGCGATCTTCACGGGTTCTTTATACAGGGAGCCTTAAACTTTTCAGGAATATTCCAATCCCTTTTTCGTTATGAAGGAGATCCATGTCGACTGAGTACCGTAATTTTCTGGCTCTTTCCTATGAAGAGCTTGAAGAACTGAACCTGCAAGCCAAAGCCGACCGCATGAACCGGGTTTCGGCCGATGAAATCCGCGAAAAGCGGCTTAAGTACCTGGCAGACGAGAAGCGGATCAAGGCCGTTACGGTGCTGTTCAGCGACTTGGAAGGCCGCCTGCACCTTCTTGACTACGACAAGAAGTTCCTGCTGGGTTCCTATGAGAACCTGACTTTTGACGGGTCATCGATCCGCGGCTTTACCGCGCAGAAGGAAAGCGACCTGCGCCTTGGCATCGACTGGAGCGCCTTCTACTGGGTGCCGGCGGATGTGTTTGGCAATGGCAAGGTGCTGGTATTCGGCACTGTCATCGACAAGGATGGATCCCTCTATTCGGGCGACATTCGCGGCGTGCTGAAGAACTACTCCGACACGCTGTACAAGGAAAAGGGCTACACGCTGAACGCGGCGAACGAGATTGAGGGCTTCCTCTTTGCCGGCCGCGACGCGGAAAAGAAGTTCCACGAGACTGGCAAGTTCGAGTTCATCAACACAGGCGGCTACTACCATGTGCTGCCGCTGGATCCGCTTCGCCAGTTCATCGATACGGCTGCTGAAGTGCAGCGCGCGATGGGCTTCCAGAACGAGAAGGATCACCCGGAAGTTGCCCCGAGCCAGTTCGAAATCAACTATGGCTACGGCGAAGTGGTGGCTGCGGCCGACCAGATTCAGCTTTATAAGCTGCTGACCCGCCAGATCGCGAACAACATGGGTTACACGGCGAGCTTCCTGCCGAAGCCCGTGGTCGGCGTCAACGGCAGCGGCATGCACACGAACATGTCGATCTCCAAGGGCAAGACGAACCTGTTCTGGGATGAGAAGGGCCAGGAGAAGCTGTCGAGCTTTGGCTGGGAATTCATCGACCGGGTGCTGAGCCATGCGCTGGATATCTGCCTGATCCTGAACCCGAGCGTAAACGCGTATCGCCGCCTGGATCCGCATTTCGAGGCGCCGAACCAGATCAAGGCTTCGGCCACGGACCGCGGCTCCATGGTGCGCGTGCCCATCGGCAACTCCCGTTCGATGCGCGTCGAAGTCCGCTCCGTCGCGCCCGATGCCAACCCGTACCTCACGCTGTACTCGATCTTCAAGACGGGTATCGACGGAAGCACGGCGAAGATCGACAACCTGCGTCAGGCCGAGCGTTACCTGCCGGACCACATCCAGCAGGCCATCGACGACTTCAAGGCATCTTCCTGGATCCCGAAGATCCTTGGCGCGGATGTGCAGGGACGCTTTGCGGACCTGAAGCAGGCTGCGGCAGACCGTTGCCCGCGCGCGCTGGGAACCTTCGTCAAGGGCAGCGAAGTGCAGTACCACCACGAGGTTTACAACCAGTCCCTCTGGAACCTGTTCTAAGGATTCGGGTAGACTCATCAAGAGCGGAGGTCAGAGGCGCAGCCAGCGATGGCTGCGCCTTTCTGCTTTTGGAGACAGGCGGTGGATGATCTCTTGAAGGACGGCCTCAATGCCAATACGGAACTTATTGCAAATGGTACTCGTGGATGGTATACAGGAGCGGCTGAGGATTCCAGAAAAGCGCGCAGTTCAGCAGTAATGGATACTGGTGCGCGCCGGAGAAGACGATGACGCTTCGCGGGTTGATTTGGAAGGCCATCCCGGTTGCGGCGGGAATGGTTGCGCCCTTGTTGCTTCAGGGGCAGGAATTGCGACCGGATCTAACCATTCACTGGGACAAGAT
>JAJYAE010000352.1 GCA_021779695.1 Acidobacteriota bacterium
GAGGTATCCTCCCGTAAGAGCGAAAAGCACATCCGGCGCCCATGCAGCCACGATTGCGGGCATGTCGTTCACACTCCCCATCGCGCCAAAAAGGCCGTCCACTACCCAGTATGCCAGTGCGAGAAGAATTGCAACTGCCACACCGGTAAGGGATCCGCGTTTCCCCATTGAAAGGGCAAAGGGAATAGCAAGGATGGACATAATCACTGTAACCAGCGGATACGCGATCTTGTGCCAAAGCGCTACCCGTAATCGCATTGTGTCGAATCCACTCTGACGAAGATCTTGGATATAGTGCCTCAATTGCGCAAAATTCATTTCCTGAGACTGGAGGCTTTCCTTTGTAAAGTAACTCGGCTGTTCCATGATCTCTGCAAAGGTCCGCTCCTTGAACTCCTGATAACTGCCTTCAATTACTTCTGCTCCGTGAAAATCCCGCTTCCAGCCATTCTGAAAAACCCATGTACTTGTGTCAGCATTCCAAAACGCACGTGCCGCAAAAATGCGGCGCGTCAGCGAAAAGGTTGCTGGATCCACTTCGAAGACCGATAAATTAGCAAATTCATTTCGGTCACGGTCAAAAAATTGATAATAGAAAATCTGACTTGGCTGCCCTACGTGAGTTTCTCCAAAGATCCACGTTTGCTCAGGGTGGAGGAATGTCTGTGGCGGTCTCCCTTTGATCGTGTTTCGCAGCGCCTCCTGCCGGCGATTCGCTTGCGGGAGATAGAACTGATCAAACAGATAGAGGCAGGCAGCCAGGATGGTAGCAATCGACACAATTGGAACCACGAGTCTGTAAATGCTTATGCCAGTTGCCTTCATCGCAATGATTTCGCTATTGCGGTTCAGAACGCCGAAGGTAACCAGCACGCCGATCAAAACAGCCAGAGGCGCAATCTGATAGAGCATGCTCGGCGTTAGATTGATCAAGTAAGCGCCAACAGTCCCAAGGCGGATGTGATTCCGAAGGATATCTCCGACAAGTTCGAAGAATGTAAATACGAGCATCAACAGAACAAAGGTACTGAGAACGAGTGAAAAAATACTCAGGAACTCTCGAATAACATATGCATCCAGAATGCGCGGAAAGGCGCTTTGCCCCTTTTGTCGCGATTCAACAATGCGAAAACGACGCAGGAAACCGAGATGCCGTTTGTCAGTCTCCAGCGCCACGGATTCTTTTGTCGAAATGCTTAGCGCCCAGGCTGCGATCGCATTGAGAACACGCCCCCCATTTGCCATCTCCCAAAGCAAGACAATGCCAACCCCTGCAAAGGAAATGTTAGCCAGCCAGACTCCAAGAAATGGAGATAGACGATCCTGTTTGCTGAGGGCAATGCCAGTATAAGAAAGAACGTAATAGAGGAGAACCAACAAGAGAGTGAAGACCAGGCCGGAGCTCTTGCCGCCGCGTCGTGACGTGACGCCGAGAGGAACGCCGACCAGCATTAATACGATGCAGGCAGCCGGATAAGCAAATCGTGAATGCCATTCAATCAGAAAACGATTGGCGTCCTTGCCCCTCCCGCGTTGCTTTAGCTCTGCCATTGGCATTGCGTAGATCGATGTATCGAGTCTCCCAAGCCGGATGTTGCTTTGTGGATTCAGAGTAAGGGGCAAATCCGTGGTGCTAAACGTCGAAATGTTGTACTGCTCTGGCCTGCCATAGACCGTCTGGTGCTCCGCACCGTCCCGCAGACGCATCAGCAATTCCTGGGGAGAGTCGTTCACTACGGTAGCTGAAGCCGCGGTGGTGATAAGCGGCGTAGTTGGATCTGCGACGTTGGCCATGAAGACTTCACGCCAGTTTGCCGCTCCCGTGCCGCCGCGCACATCTTGCACATAGAGCACTCGGTTTCTAAAATCTTCATAGAAGACGCGAGGCTGGATCTCATACGAGGCCTGAGATGTCGCAAGCGATTGCTGCATCTCCAGAATGGCTTGATTCGCACGCGGTGTAACATAGATGGAATTTATGAGGCCTAGAACGGTTCCCGCCCCTGCAACAATCGACGCAACTTTGACGAAGTAGCCAACCCCTAGGCCGGATGCCCGCATGGCGATCACTTCGCTGTCGGCCGCCAACCGACTCAGACCAAGAAGAATTCCGACGAGTACCGCCATCGGGATTGTCACTCGGAAGGTGTTTGGCAGTGTCAAGAGAAAGATTTCAAGAACATTCGTGAAAGTAGAGCTGTTGCGGACCATCATTTCAAGAATGTGGGGAAGGTCGCGCATGAACAGAATGAACGTAAATAGGGCACACCCAATTACAGTGTGCGAGAGGATTTCGCCAAGGATGTAGCGGGTGAGTATGCGCACGCGATAACCTTCAGTCAGTTTAGCGCGATTTGACTCGGCTTCGGGATCGTGGGTTGCCACTGTCGAAGGCGAAGGCTGTTGGAGAGAACGCTCACGGAACTCATAGCCATTGCCGCTGCCGCCACCCATGGACTCAACATGAGGTGAAACTGCGGATAAAAGAGTCCTGCCGCGAGTGGAATACCGAGGAAGTTATATCCCACTGCCCAAAGAAGGTTCTGTCGCATTACGGCCAGGGTTGCACGCGCTAACTGCAGGGATGCGGCGATTGACGAAGGCAACGGCCTCAGCAAGAGAACATCACCGGCCTCCTGGGCAAGGTCTGCACCAGTCCCCATCGCGATCCCGGCATCAGCCTGAGCCAGGGCGCCAGCGTCGTTGATGCCGTCTCCGACCATGGCGACCCTCACGCCAGACTCTTGTAGGTTGCGAATCCGCTCGAGCTTTCCAAGAGGGGCGAGACCCGCTTCCACTTCTGCGATTCCAACCTGGTTTGCGATCGGAGCAGCCGCGGCAGCTGTATCTCCTGTGAGCATCATGACCCGTAGGCCTAAAGCACGCAGGGTCGCAACCGCAGAGACGGAATCCTCCCGCAGCGCATCCCGAGTGTCAAAGCAGCCCACGGTCATATCGTCCAAGACCATCCAAAGTCGCGTTATGCCAGCCTTAGCTGGCGGAATCCCATCGGTCGTCCGCAATGAAGATTCCCGCAGAAACTCATCATTGCCCAGTAGACAGTTATAGCCTTCCACGCGCGCGCGGATTCCGCGTCCCGGCACCACTTGCGCATTCTCAGCGGGCAGCCAAAACAAGCCGCGAGCTTTCGCCGCATCCACGATTGCGTGAGCCAACGGGTGATTTGATTTTTCCTCGACTGCAGCAGCCATGCGCAAGAGCTCATTTTCGTCATAGCCAATATACGGCCGAATTGCAGTCAAAATAGGATGCCCAATGGTCAAGGTGCCAGTTTTGTCGAGAACGACTACATCTACATGGGCCAACCGCTCAAGAGCCTCTCCGCCCTTGAAAAGAACTCCAAGTTGCGCCCCTCTCCCCACTGCGACGGTTAGGGCGGCGGGAACGGCCAGTCCCATCGCGCAAGGGCAGGCAATTACGAGAACTGCAACAGTGTTAGCGATGGCCATTTCAAGAGAATGGCTGGCAAGCATCCAGATTGTGAAGGTAACAGCAGCTATGGTCAGAACCACTGGGACGAAAATGGCGCTGGCGCGATCGGCTAGCCTCTCCATGGGGGCGCGCGACGACTGTGCCTGGGTGACCATCCGAGTAATCTGCGCGAGCACTGTCGATTCTCCAAGCGACTCTGCACGGCAAAGCACTGCTCCGTCATAGTTGAGTGACCCAGCGAGAACTCGTCCGCCTGCCTCGCGAAGTTGTGGCGTTGACTCACCCGTCAGCATGGACTCATCTACGGTCGTGCGACCATCAACAATCTCGGCGTCGACAGGGAACCGCTCTCCGGGAAGAACGTGGACCATATCGCCGATGCGAACCATTTCAAGCGGAACGATGGTCTCCACGTCATTTTCCACTCTCCGCGCAGTCACGGGGCGCAATCTGCTCAGAGAATCCAGCGCGGCAAGCGCGCGCTTCTTTGCCCTTGCTTCCAACACCTTGCCGAGTAAGAGAAATCCAATAATCAGTAGAACCGCATCAAAGTACACCTCTCGACCCGGTGCCGGGAAGACCGTCGAATAGGTGGAATAGAGGAATGCCACACCGGTTCCGAGGCTGACCAGTGTGTTCATATTCGTCGCGCCGTGGCGCAATCCGCGCAAGGCACTCAAATAAATAGCGCGTCCTGCCCAGATGAGGAGTATCAATGTAAGGAAAAAGAGAGACCAGCGCAGAAAGGTTGCCGGAACGGCGAAGAGGATGGGCAATAGTCGCATCATCCAATGCTCAACCGAGCCGGTATGCGTTCCCAGTGGCATGGCAACGAGCATCGTCGCGGTGCCGCCGATCAAGGTCGCCGATGCCTTCAGTTCGTTCGAGTGCGGCAAGGTATCTTCCTGTGAAGCGTCCTGAGCGCCTTCACGAGGGAGAACTGCATCGTAGCCAGCGGAGCGAATCGCT
>JAJYAE010000353.1 GCA_021779695.1 Acidobacteriota bacterium
CAGCGGTTTTGCGCGCAACGGGTGCGCGGTATGAAGTAATGGATGCGGATGTCTCCGTCGTGGAATCGGGCGGAAAGACCGACTTTCAATATGGTTCGGATCCCACGATGCACTTCCCACCCGTGCATGTCAGCCGCATCCTGCATGACGAGGATTCCGTGCGCTTCGGCGGCATGGTGCTCACCGCTCATCGCACAGCGGGCCACACCAGGGGCACCACCACATGGACCTTCGAGGAAAGCCAGGCTGGCAAAGCGTATCACGTAGTGATTGTCGGCAGTCCCAACGTCAATCCGGGATATCGCTTGGTGGAGAATCGGCAGTATCCAGATATTGCCCGGGATTACCAGCAAGGATTCAAGACGCTGTCCGGCCTTCCCTGCGACATCTTTCTCGGCGCTCACGGCGGCTATTTCGGACTCGTGGAAAAGTACGCGCGCTGGCGGCAGGGCGATCGCAATGCGTTCGTAGATCCCGCAGGCTATCAAAGCTACGTTGCCGAGCGAGAACAGGCATTCAAGGCCGAACTGGACCGCCAACGCCATGCCACGCCGTGATTCTGGCGCCCATGGCCCGTGGAGTGAGTGCCTTGTAAAATCAACCTGAACCTTCGGCTTAATCTCGCATGGGAGGCCTCTTGCTTTACTGGCTGCTCTATCAAAAACTCTATCCGTTCTTTCATCCGTTTCGTATCTTCCGATACCTGACCTTTCGTACCGCTTTTGCCTCGCTCACCGCGCTCTTGATTGCTCTCTTCATTGGCCCCTTTGTGATCGACAAGCTGCGGGAGTTTCAAATCGGCCAGTACATTCGCGAAGAAGGACCGCAATCCCATAAGAAGAAGTCCGGCACGCCTACCATGGGCGGAGTGCTGATTGTCATCGCCATTCTGCTTCCCACGATTCTCTGGTCGGATCCCGCCAATCCATTTGTGTGGGTTGCGGTCTTCTCCACTCTCGCCTTCGGCGCAATCGGTTTTGCCGACGACTTCATCAAGGTGGTCCAGCGCCGCAGTCTTGGCCTTACCGCGCGAGCCAAGCTGCTATGGCAAGGTGTTGCGGGGGCCGCAGTTGGCATCGCGCTTGTCGTGCTCGATCAGTTCAAAGTCTTTTCTACAAATATGACGGTGCCGTTCGTCAAGCAATGGAGGCCCGATCTGCTTTGGCATGCGTGGCCCGGAACCATCGCGCATTGGGGCCTCCTGGCATTCATCCCATTTGTTGCATGGGTCGCCCTCGTGCTGGTGGGTTCATCGAATGCAGTGAACCTGACAGATGGGCTTGATGGGCTCGCGATTGGCTGCACCATCATCGCGGCGGGAGCCCTCACCGTACTCACCTACGTTAGCGGTCATGTTGTATTCGCAGATTACCTCGAGCTGCAGCGTATGCCCATGGTAGGCGAGGTTACCGTCTTTTGCGGCGCCATGGTGGGCGCCTCCATTGGCTTCCTCTGGTACAACGCCCATCCAGCCCAGGTCTTCATGGGCGACGTCGGTTCGCTCGCGCTCGGCGGCGCCATCGGGACCGTAGCCGTTATCATTCGCCAGGAACTGCTCCTTCTTTTCATCGGAGGCATCTTCATCCTTGAAGCTCTTTCCGTCGTCCTCCAGGTGGGCAGTTACAAGCTGCGCAACAAGAAGCGTATCTTCAAGATGGCTCCGCTGCATCACCATTTCGAGCAGCTTGGCTGGCATGAGTCGAAGGTGATCGTCCGCTTTTGGATTGGCGCCCTGGTGTTTGCACTGTTTGCTCTCACCACACTCAAACTCCGCTAGCAGGCAGCGCACGCGCACTCTGTCGTTGCACAATAGAGATGTCAAAGAGCCCTGAGGACGTACCAGCATGATGGAACTAAAAGGAAAGAAAGTTCTGGTCGTCGGACTCGGAAAGTCCGGACTGGCAGCTGCGTTGTTTCTGCGCCACAAGGGCGCTCAGGTGACGGTCTCCGACGTACGCAGTGCCGAAGCGCTGGCCAAGGATATTCCCGCCCTCCTTGAAGAGGGAATTATGGTCGAGACCGGCGGGCACGGCCTGCTCACCTTTCGCCGCCAGGATCTGATTGTCGTCAGCCCGGGAGTTCCACTCGATACTCCTGAACTGGCGCAGGTCAGAAGTTTCGGCCTGCCCGTGATTGGCGAACTGGAGCTTGCCGCGCGCTTCCTCAAGGGGCGCCTCGCCGCAATTACCGGCTCTAATGGCAAAACCACCACTACGGCACTGCTGGGAGAGATTCTCGAGGCTTCGGGCTTTCACACCCTCGTCGGCGGGAACATCGGCGTACCGGTCGTCTCACTCATCGATGAAAGCAAAGATGAATCATGGTCTGTTCTTGAAGTCTCAAGTTTCCAGCTTGAAACGACAGAGCTTTTTCACCCCAACATCGCCGTCATTCTGAACATCACCCCCGATCACCTCGATCGTCACGGCACCTTCGAAAATTACGCCCGCGCCAAGGAACGCATCTTCGCGGCCCAGTCTGGCTCAGATGCTGTGGTCCTCAACGCCGACAACGGGCGCACTGCCGCTGCCGCTGCTCGGGCGGCCGCTCCCGTTCACTGGTTCTCCCTGGAGCATCCCGTGCCGCAAGGCGCGTGGGTTGAAAACGGCGGCGTCGTCTACCGGAAAGATAAGGATGCCGAGATCGAGTATGTGATTCCACTCTCCGGCATTCCTCTCAAGGGCGAGCACAATGTGGAGAATGTGCTCGCGGCAGTTTGCGCCGCACGTCTCGCCGGCGCGCCTGTCACCGCAATCCGGAAGGCGATTGAAGACTTTAAGGCTGTCGAACACCGCCTCGAATATGTGGCCACTCTCAACGGAGTCGAGTTTTACAATGATTCCAAAGCCACCAATGTGGATGCCACTGCCAAGGCTCTTGCGGCATTTCCGGGCGGCGTCCACCTGATTCTCGGTGGCAAAGACAAGAATTCGGATTACACACAGCTCGCGCAGCTCCTGCACGAGCGCGTTCGCGCTGTTTACACCATCGGTTCTGCTGCGGCCAAAATTGAATCCCATCTGCGCGGCGTGGTGCCCCTCCATTCCTGCGAGACGATGGAGCGCGCCGTCAATGCCGCGGCATCTGCCGCCCATCCCGGCGAGATCGTGCTCCTGGCTCCCGCTTGCTCCAGCTTTGACCAGTTCGAAAGCTACGAGCATCGCGGCCGCATCTTCAAACAACTCGTCAATGAATGGCGAGGCTGGAAAGCATGGCAAAACGCGTAGGCGTTGACAAGTGGATCTTCTTCACCACCCTCATCCTGGTGGTGTACGGACTCGCCATGGTCTTTTCGGCTTCGGCTGTTGTTGCCCAGGATCAGTTTCACAATCCCTACGCAATCGTCGGAAAGCAGCTGGGCTGGGCCGTTGGCGGGGTTTTTTGCATGATCTGGCTTATGACCCGCGACTACACCCGCTACAAGTCACCGGCCTTTATCTACGCTTCCACCGCTGTCACCACCATGCTCCTGGTGCTGGTCTTCTTCTTTCGCAACTCGCACAATACTCATCGCTGGATCCGCTTTGGAGGCCTGTTCACCTTCCAGCCGTCAGAGATCGCAAAGCCTGTCCTGATTCTCTTCCTCGCATGGTTCCTGCACACGCGCCTGGACTCCATGCGCGACTGGCGCAATACAGTCCTCCGCGCAGCCATCATCCCCCTCATATTCATTGCGCTCATTCTCAAGCAGCCGGATCTCGGTACCGCACTGGTCCTCGCCGGTGTCACCGCGATGATGATGTTGCTGGCCGGACTTGAGTGGAAGCATTTCGCCATTGCGGCGGCCGCCTTTCTCCCGGTCCTCGGATTCATGCTCTTCGCTGTTTCTTGGCGCAGGCAGCGTATGCTCGTCTTCCTCCACCCCGACTCAGACCCCATGGGCGCAGGCTTCCACATCAATCAATCTCTCATCGCCGTTGGCGCCGGAGGATGGTTCGGGCGCGGCTACATGGAGGGCATCCAGAAGCTCTTCTACTTGCCGGAAGCATCCACTGACTTTATCTTTGCCAATATTGGCGAAGAACTGGGATTTCTTGGCGCGATGTTGGTCGTGATCCTCTTTCTCGTTTTGAGCTATCGGGGTCTGCGCACGGCTTTCAAGGTCAAAGATCCCTTCGGCCGTCTCGTCGCTTTCGGCATCACAACGGCAATCCTCCTGCAAGCCTTTTTCAATATCAGCGTCGTGCTCTCGCTTCTTCCTACCAAAGGAATCCCTTTGCCGCTGATCTCTTCCGGCGGCACTTCCATCTTTTGCACCCTCGCCAGTATCGGTATTCTGCTGAATATCTCCCGCCAGGTTGAATGACTCCCCGTGTCCGCGCGCCTCTGCAGATTAATCACGCCGTTTTGCTACGATGGGGCAGTCTTCGATCCATGTGGGCGGACCGTGCTGCGCGCTGCCTCGTGCCGCGTC
>JAJYAE010000050.1 GCA_021779695.1 Acidobacteriota bacterium
CAGCAGGTCCGTTTTTTAAACAGCCTTCCGCTCGTCCGCGTCCTTGAGTGGGTCTTTATCTTCCTGCCCATCCTCTATCACGGCCTCTACGGGCTCTACATCTGGTTCCGCGGCAAATCCAACCTCGTTTACTACCCCTGGGCTGGCAACTGGATGTACACCGCCCAGCGGTATACCGGCCTCATCGCCATCCTTTACATTGGCCAGCACGTCCTGCGCCAGCGCTTCATGGGCATCAGTCTGCCGGAGAATCCCGGCGCAGCCTTCGCCAAGGTGCAGCACGAGCTCGCCAATCCCTGGATGCTCGCCGTCTACGTCATCGCCATGATCGCCATCTGCTGGCACTTCGCCTACGGCATCTGGCTCTTCGCAGCCAAGTGGGGCATCACCCCCGGTGAAAAGGCCCGCAAGCGCTTCGGCTACGTCTGCGCCGCCTTCGGCCTCGGCCTCGCCATCATGGGACTCGCCAGCATCTGGGCCTTCGTCGGGCCCACGTACAAAAACACGCCCGACATCGTGCCTATCTCATCGACTGCTGCCCCGGCCGCCGCCGGGACGCACGCCGGCTGAATCGCGCCCACCGTTCTGTAACGGGTCACCGATCCCTGGATCTCTGGCCCCTGATTTCTGAAAGGGAAAGCAATCCATGGCAGCACCCAAAATCATCGTGGTCGGCGGAGGACTCGCAGGACTGGCGGCGGTCATCAAGATCGCCGAGGCTGGCGGCTCCGTTGACCTCTTCTCAATCGTGCCCGTAAAGCGCTCGCACTCCGTCTGCGCGCAGGGCGGCATCAATGCCGCTAAGAACCTTAAGGGCGAAGGCGACACCACCGACAAGCACTTCGACGACACCATCTACGGCGGCGACTTCCTCGCCAACCAGACCCCCGTCAAAGCCATGTGCGAGGCCGCGCCCGGCATCATCGACCTCCTCGACCGCATGGGCGTGCCCTTCAACCGCACTCCAGAGGGTCTGCTCGACTTCCGCCGCTTCGGCGGCACGCTCTATCACCGCACCGCCTTCGCCGGCGCCACCACCGGCCAGCAGCTTCTCTACGCGCTCGACGAGCAGGTCCGCCGCTACGAGTCCGAAGGCAAGGTCAAGAAGTACGAGGGCTGGGAGTTCCTCTCCGCCATTCTCGACGCCAAGGGTCAGACCCGCGGAATCACTGCCATGGACCTCCGCACCATGGAGCTGCGCGCCTTCCCGGCTGGCGCAGTGATCCTCGCCACCGGCGGCGTCGGCGCCATCTTCGGCAAGTCCACCAACTCCGTAGTCTGCACAGGCTCCGCGCAAGCGGCAGTCTTCCAGCAGGGCGCATACTACGCCAACGGCGAATTCATTCAGGTTCACCCCACGGCCATTCCCGGTGAAGACAAGCTCCGCCTCATGTCTGAGTCGGCACGCGGCGAAGGCGGCCGCGTCTGGGTGCCGCGCAAGCCAGGTGACAACCGCGCCCCGCGCCAGATTCCCGAGGCCGAGCGCTTCTACTTCCTCGAGGAGTGGTACCCCAAATACGGCAACCTCGTCCCGCGCGACATCGCTACCCGCGCCATTCACAAGGTGGTCTACGAGAATGGTCTCGGCATCGATGGCCAGCCGATGGTCTATCTCGATCTCACTCACATTGACCGCGCCACCCTCGATCGCAAGCTGGGCGGCATCCTCGAAATCTACGAGAAGTTCGTCGGCGTCGATCCGCACGTCGAACCCATGAAGATCTTCCCCGGCATGCACTACACCATGGGCGGCCTCTGGGTGGACTTCAACCAGATGACCAACATTCCCGGCCTCTTCGCCGCTGGCGAGTGCGAATACCAGTACCACGGCGCCAACCGCCTCGGCGCCAACTCCCTCGTCAGTTGCATCTTTGGCGGCTTCCGCTCCGGTCCCAATGCGCTGGAGTTCGCAAAGTCCGCAGCCGCCCCGGAAGGCGACGGCGGCGCAGCAGCGGAGCTCGCCCGTCAGGCCGAAATCAATGCGAAGCTCATGCACAACGAAGGCGGCGAAAACCCCTTCAGGCTCTGGCGCGAACTCGGCAACACCATGACCGAGCACGCCACCGTCATCCGCTACAACACCGGCCTCCAGAAGGCAGATGAGAAGATCGTCTCTCTACTTGACCGCTACAAGCGCATCAACCTCAGCGATCGCAGCCAGTGGGCCAACACCAGCTTCGCCTTCGCGCGCCAGCTCAAGAACATGCTCGAGCTCTCGCGCACAGTCGTCCTCGGCGCCAGGCTGCGCGATGAGTCCCGCGGCGCGCATTACAAGCCCGACTTCCCCGATCGCAACGACGAGAAGTTTCTCAAAACCACCAAGGCCAGCTTCACCGGCGATGTCGCCGGTCCGCGCCTTGAACTCGAAGACGTTGACATCCAGTACATCAAGCCGCGTCCGCGCCGTTACGACGTGGCCAAGTAGTCCAGGGGAGAAACATGGCAACCAAGACCGTGCAACTTGAAATCAAGCGTCAGGCAAGCCCCGACGCCGCATCTGACTGGGAGCGGTTTGAAGTGGAGTGGCGTCCTGGCCTCAACGTGACCAGCGCGCTCATGGACGTCGCGCTCAACCCGGTCACCGCAGATGGCCGCCCCACCACGCCCGTCACCTATGACTCCAACTGCCTCGAAGAGATCTGCGGCTCCTGCGCCATGCGCATCAATGGCAAGGCCCGCATGGCCTGCTCAGCGCTCATCGAGAATCTCGAGCAGCCCGTCCGCATCGAGCCGCTCTCCAAGTTCCCGCTCGTCCGCGACCTTCAGGTCGATCGCTCCGTCCTCTTCGAGAACCTCAAGGCCGTTCAGGCCTGGGTTCCCGTCGATGGCACCTACGACCTCGGCCCCGGCCCGCGTGTCTTCCCGCAGCAGCAGGAAGTCAGCTATCCCCTCTCCAACTGCATTTCCTGCACCTGCTGCATGGAGGTTTGTCCGCAGTTCACTGAGGAGACAGGCTTTGTCGGCGCGGCCACCATCGCACAGGTCAAGCTCTTCAACAACCACCCCACCGGCAAAGTCCTCAAGGAAGAACGCCTCCGCGCCCTCGCCGGCGATGGCGGTGTGCAGGAGTGCGGATTCGCGCAGAACTGTGTCGAGGTCTGCCCCAAGCAGCTCCCGCTCACCAACGCCATCTCCGACGTAAGCCGCGACGTCCTCATCCAGAAAGCCAAAGACTTCCTGCAAGGGTAGGCAGCACGCTCGAATCCAGCAACAGAAAACGCCGCGGGCTTCGGCCTGCGGCGTTTTTCTCTCTGCACTGGACTAAGGATTCAACAGGGCTTTTTTCGCGAGTACCCTTCTCGCTCGATCCGAATGACACATTCTCCTTGAAGTCGATGACAGCATGGAGAGCAAACTTCCACAATGATATGGATCGGCCAGCTCTACCCTAAAAATCCCGCAAACCAGCCTTGCAGCAGATCCGGGAAACAGCCCAGGGCAACAACCAGCAGCCCGATGAACGCCAGCATCATCGTTGTCACAACGGGCAGCACAATCCGTGACTCATCTACAGGCGCCATCACGTAGGCCCGCTTCATCACCTGCAGATAGTAGTAGAGGCTCACGGCACTCATCGCGACAGCCAGCGCCACCAGCCCAACGCCAACGCTCGAGTGATTCACGCTCAATGCCGCGGCAAACAGATTGAACTTCGCCCAGAACCCAACCAGCGGCGGAATCCCTGCCAGAGAAAGGAACAGCACCAGCAGCACCGCAGCCAGCAGAGGGCTTCGTTTGTGCAGACCTGCAAACGCCTCCAGCCTGTCGCTACCTGTTGCCTTCTCCACGAGGCCCACCACGCCAAACGCTCCGATGGTCGTCAATCCGTACGTCACCACGTAATACAGAATCGCCCCGGCGCTCCGTGGCGTATAGGAGAAGAATGCCAACCCGAGCAGCATATATCCGGCATGCGCCACTGCCGAATAAGCCAGCAGACGCCGTACGCTGATCTGCGCCAGCGCCGCCAGGTTTCCTACCAACATCGACACGGCCGCCAGCACCATCAGGACCGTAGTCCATCCCGGCAGGAATCCCAGGTCATGCCCTTGCAGTTGATTCTGCATCAGGGCAAACAGCACCGCATGCCCGCTCAGCCCGTCAAATGCATGCCATGCCGCCGTCCCGAGTGAGATCAGCAGTGCAAAGCTCGCTACCTTTGACACCGATGCGATAAAGGCCGCAGCCGGGATCGGCGCCCCTTCATAGGTATCTGCCACCCAGAGATGAAATGGCGCCGCCGCCACCTTGAAGCCCAGCCCCGCTGCAATCATCACCAGTGCAACGTCCAGCAGCGGCTTCGCATGCAGCGCATTCGGCAGATAAAGTGCCAGCATCACTTCATGCAGGTTGGTCGATCCCGTAATCCCATACAGGTAGCTAAAGCCAAACAGCAAAAACGCCGCGGACATCCCGCCAAACAGGTAGTACTTCAGAGCCGACTCCGCGCTCGCACCCGATCGCTTCGCAAACGCCGTCAGGATATACAGGCCCAGGCTCAACAACTCGAGCCCGATGAAGATCACAAGCAGATCCTGCGCCGCCGCAATCAGCAGCCCGCCTGCCGCCGCCATCAGGACCACTGCGACGAACTCACCCACATGTTTCGTAAATTCAGAATCAATCAGCAGAAGCAGCGTCAGTGCGGTCAGCGCAAGAATCCAGATCTGAGCCGCGGCAGCACTCCCACCTGTTGACAGCAGCACCTCGCCAGTCCCGGGATAGATGTATCCGCTCATCGGCTGGAAAGGCATCGAGAGAATCGCAAGCCCGCAACCCGCAACCCCCAGCAGCGCGGCAACTCCGGCACGCACTTGCAGTTCAGCTTTGCGCAGCAAGCCAAGATCCACCACCAGCACCAGAAGCGCCGCAATCTCCAGCGCTGTTTCCGGTAGTGTCACGCGGAAGAGTTCAGCGTAGTTCATCGTACCCCTCCCGCAAGAAGCGCCTTCACCGCCGGCTCAATCGCATCCAGCAGCAGCCTCGGGTAAAGTCCAACAGCAAGCGTCGCGCCGAACAGCAGCGCAGTTCCCGCGATCTCCGGAATCGTGATCGCCGCCAGTTCATGTCCGTGTTCGTGGATATGCGCGCTTGGCGGTGCATCGCTGAAGAATGCCTTCTGCAGAGCGCGCCATGTGTACGCCACGCCCACCACAATGCCCACGCCTGCCGCCATCGTCCATGCCGGCTTGGCCACCCACGAACCAATCAGCACTTGTAGTTCCGCCACAAAGCCTGAGAAGCCCGGCAATCCCATCGACGCCATGCCCGCCAGCACAAATGCCCACGCCGCAAACGGCAACCGCTTCGACAGATGCATCGTCTCCAGTTCCGCCAGTTGTCGCGTGTGCGTTCGCTCGTAAACGATGCGGCCCACAATCGCGAACAAGAGACCGGCAATCACGCCGTGCGAGAACATCTGCAACACCGCGCCGGTCACGCCAATCTGATTCAGCGTCACCAGTCCCAGCAGCACAAACCCCATGTGGCTCACACTCGAGTAGCCGATGACAAACTTGAAGTCCGTCTGCGCCAGCGCCACCAGTGCGCCGTACACAATGCCAATCACCGCCAGCACCGCAAAGACATCGCGCCACGACCCGATGCCAAGGAAAGACCAGCCCCACGGGTCCAGCCCACGCGGAAACAACGAAATCGCCACTCTCAGGCAGCCATAAGCGCCCAGCTTCATCACCACGCCGGCCAGCAGCATCGAAGCCGCAGTCGGCGCCGCCACGTGGCCGGTCGGCGCCCAGGTGTGGAACGGCCACATACCTGCCAGAATCGCGAACCCGGTAAAGACCAGCGGGAAGAGCCACATCTGTTCACTCGCCGGCAGTCCCGCATGTGCCAGCTCCACCAGGCCCGTCGAGTGGGCGCCGGATGTTGCATACGCCACCAGCAGGCCAATCAGCACCATCGCCGAACCCACAAAGGAATACAGCGCAAGCTTCATCGCGCCATACTCGCGCCGCGTCGATCCCCAGATCGCGATCAGGAAGTACTTCGGTACAATCGCAATCTCGTAAAACACGAAGAGCAGGAACAGGTCGTAGCTCAGGAAGACGCCGTATACGCCGCCAATCAGCGCCAGAAAAAACCCGAAAAACTCATTGGTCCTCTGGTCGATATTCCAGCTGAAGAGCACGCCTGCTACCGCCGCCAACCCTGTCAGCAGCACCACCACCAGGCTGATCCCATCCGCCGCCAGCAGATAGTGAATGCCCATCCCGGATACCCACGGAACGTCCACAATCACGGCACGCTCAAAGTGATTCGCCGCCCCGGCGGCAAAGCCCATCACCGCCAGCACAAGCCCGGCTACGGCCACCGTAAGCGCAAGCCATCGCGCAAGCCCCGGCTTGTCCTTTGGCAGCAGCGCCTCAAGCAGCGCTCCGGCAAATGTCAGATAAATCGTCCAGGCCAACATCTAAAATCTCCAGTGCGCCAGCAGGTTCACAACCGTCGGGTTCACATGTTCCAGCACAATCTGCGGCAGCAGCCCCAGCAGCAGCATGATGCCGATCACCGGCGCCATCGCCAGTCGCTCGCCACCATGCATATCCGGGAAGCTTGCCCACTTCTCAGGAACCGGTCCGCTGAAGACCTTTTGAATCACCGTCAGAATCACGACTGCCGTCACCAGCAGCCCAAGGATGGAAATCGCAGCCGACTGCCAGCTCAGCGGAAAGACGCCGCGGAAGATCAGAAACTCGCCTACAAACCCATTCAAACCCGGTAAGCCCAGCGAGGAGAACAAGGCAATCCCCATCATCCCTGCCAACACCGGCGCTGGTTTGCGCAACCCGCCAAAGTCCTCGATCCCGCGCTCGCCTCCGCTGCGCTCCTGCATCATGGCGATAAACCAGAACAACGCCCCAGCCGTCACGCCGTGGTTGAACATTTGCAGAATGACGCCATTCAACGCCGCCGCCTGGCTTGCCTGTGCCGCCGCGCCCGCTCCCGGAATCGCCAGTGCAAAAATGGCCAGCAGACAGTAGCCCAGGTGGTTCACAGAAGAATACGCAAAGACCCGCTTCAGGTCCTTCTGCGCCGCTGCCGCCCAGGCGCCCATCACGACCGTGATCACCGCCAAAGTCAGCAACGGGGTTCGCATCTGCGCAATCTGGTGTCCAAACAACGGCAACGCAATTCGCAGCAGGCCATACACGCCCATCTTTGACATCGCGCCCGTCAGCAGCATCGTCACCGGTGAAGGCGCCTCGGAGTAGGTCGCCGGCAGCCATGTGTGGAACGGAGCCAGCGGCACCTTCACCGCAAAACCCGCCAGCACGCCCATCGCCAGCCACATCATCACCGGTCCCAGGTGGGCCACTACGGCTTGTTCCAAAGTCCCGGACGCAGCCATATTCGCCAGTTGCTCAAAATCCATCGATCCCGTCGACAGGAACACAGCCAGAAACGAGAGCAGCAGCGCCACGCTGCCCGCCATCGTATACACAAAGAACTGTGTCGCCGCCGGACCGCGCTTGGCCCCGCCCCACAGCTTGATCAGGAAGAAGGCCGGAATCAAGCTCAATTCCCAGAACAGGAACCAGTGGAAGAAGTTCAGCGCCGTGAACGATCCGAACAGCCCCGCTTCCAGCAGAAGCACCAGGGCGAAGTACAGCCCCGGCTGCCGGTGCACGTGATGCGCTGCGTCCACGCTCATCAGCGTCACCAGCGCAGAAAGAACCAGCATCAGTGCGCCCAGTCCATCCACGCCAAGGTGATACTCAATCCCCAGCGACGGCGCCCACATCGCGCGCTCCACCAATCCCATCGATCCATCGGAAGGAAGATGCGTCCACACCACAAGAGCAATCGCCAGCGAGGCCAGCGTCGTCAGTAGGGCCACGCCGCGTGCATGCTTCCCGGCAAAAAGCGCGATTGCCGCTCCCACAATGGGCAGCACCGTCAGCAGCGTCAACACAGGAATTCCGTTCATCCTCGGCTGCTCCAGAAGAGAATCGCCGCCAGCAGCACCACAGCCACTGCCAGCAGTCGCAGATAACTCTGCACTCGCCCCGACTGCACGCGCGAAATCAATCCGCCTCCGGCAGCCAGTTCATCGCAGCCCTTGTCAAAGCCGCCATCCACCCCATGCACGTCAATGAGCCGGTTCACTTGCGCCCAGCCGCGGAATAACCAAGCCACTCCCGCCACCACTCCACCCCACACCCGGCGGTCCAGCCAGTCAGCCACCCTGGCCCACCAGCCATAAAATGCAATTGCCGTCACGCCGTACAACTCGTCCACATAGAGTCGATCACGCAGTGCAGCCCACACAGGCGGCGCGATGCGCTCCAGCGCATCCGGCTCCTCTGCGGCAGGCGATTTGTTTCCATACAGCCACCAGGCCGATCCAATGCCCACCACGACAATTACAGTTGACGTAGCCAGCAGCATCAGCCATGCAGGCTCGGCAAATGCATGCATATCCAGCTCGGCTGTCCGGCTGTCCAGGAAGTCCCGGAACCATGGCCACGCCGGCGTTCCGATCAATCCCAGCGCCATCGCAAAAAACGCCAGAATCGCCAGTGGCATCGTCATCACCGCAGGGCTCTCATGCGCATGCCCGTGCCCTCGCCATTCCCCAAAGAACACGTAGCTCACCTGCCGCGTCATGTAGAACGCTGTCAGCACCGCGCCAAACACAAGCATGTAGTACGGAGCCTGCGAAAAAGGCCACCCGTGCGCTGACTCCAGAATCGCGTCCTTGCTCCAGAAGCCGGAGAAGAAGATCGGCACACCGCACAGCGCCAGCATGCCCGCGGCATACGTCAGGAAGGTCAGCTTCATCTCTTTCCGCAGACCGCCCATCTTCCGCACATCCTGTTCTTCGTGGCAGCCGTGAATCACCGATCCTGCACCCATGAAGAGCAGCGCTTTGAAGAACGCATGCGTAATCAGGTGAAACATGCCCACCGCAACGCCGCCCAGCCCCAGCCCGGCCATCATGTACCCAAGCTGCGAGACAGTGGAATATGCCAGAATGCGCTTGATGTCGTTCTGCGCCACTGCAATCAGCGCTGCAAACAAGGCCGTCGCAGCGCCAACCCACGTCACCACGCTCAGTGCCACGGTGGTGCCGCCCGGCGCCAGCCCCGCGGACATCAGCGGGTACACGCGCGCCACCAGGTACACACCCGCAGCCACCATCGTTGCCGCGTGAATCAGTGCCGACACCGGCGTCGGACCTTCCATCGCATCCGGCAGCCACACATGCAACGGAAGCTGGCCGCTCTTACCCACCGCGCCAGCAAAGATCAGCAGTGCAATCGCGCTCGCCGCCGTCAAGCCCAGCGCCGACGGCGTTGCCAGCATTCCTCCCAGCGCCAGCGGCTCCAGCGAACCGGTCCCGGCGCGATAAAACAAAAGCGTTCCCGTCTGCGCAAAAAGCCAGACCATTCCCAGCAGGAAGAAGATATCGCCAACACGCGTCGTCACGAATGCCTTCTTCGCCGCCGCTGCAGCCGACGGCTTGTGATACCAGAACCCGATCAGCAGATACGACGTCAGGCCGACCAGTTCCCAGCACATGAAGAGAAGCAGGATCGAGTTGGCGATCACGACTCCCAGCATCGCTCCCGCAAACAACGCCAGAAAGCAGAAGAAGCGCGTGAAGTTTTCGTCGTGCTCCATGTAGCCGACCGAGTAGATGAAGATCAGCAGGCCAACAAAGCAGACCATCACCATCATCACGGCCGAAAGCGGGTCCAGCACCCAGCCCAGCTCCACGTGCGACGCACCCACCTGCATCCAGGTGAAGTTCACCGTCTCGCGCACGGCAATGTGCTGCGTCCAGTCCGAAACCACATGAGCAAACGCCGTTAGCGCCACCAGCAGAGATAACCCCAGCGAACCAATCGCCAGCGCTGCAGCCGGCTTTCGCCGCGGCTGCTTCAGAAGCGCAATGATGCCCGCGGCCACCATTGGCATCGCCGGAATCAGCCACAGATACTGTGTCACCGTTGACGCACAGGCCTGCATTCCCGGATGAAAGGCGGCCGTCAGTTCTTCCTGTATCAGCATTCCCTTACCCCTTCATCCTGTTGATCTGGTCCAGATCCGCCGTCTTCAGGTGGCGATAAATCTGAATCACAAGTCCCAGACCCACCGCGGCCTCAGCCGCTGCCACGGCAATCGAAAAGATCGCAAACATCAGGCCCGTCAGCGCCTCGGGATGTGGTCCAAACCGCCAGAAGGCAATAAAATTCAGATTCGCTGCATTCAGCATCAGCTCAATCCCAATCAGCACCAGGATTGCATTGCGCCGAGTCAGCGCACCCGCCAGCCCAATCGCAAACAACAGTGCAGCCAACAGCAGATACGCCGCAAGTGGCGTGGAGAACCCCGTCATCGCGTGTCCTCCTTCTCATACATCGCTACAATCACCGCGCCCACCAGCGCAGCCGTCAGCAGCAACGCCACAATCTCCAGCGGCAGCACATACCGCGCCATCAACGCATTCCCAATATCCGTCACGCTCGCTTCGGGCCGACCGGCACCCAGTGCCAGCCCCTGCGCAGAGTGCAATACGGCTCCGCCCAGCACCGCAAACACCGCTGACGCAGTCACCAGGCCCGTCATCCATGTCCGGCTGAAGACCGTTCCTGGTTTGCCATCGTCCGCCCCGCGCGTCAGCAGTAGCGCAAACACCACCAGGATCGCCACTGCGCCCACATACACCAGAATCTGCACAAACCCGACAAACTCCGCATCCATCTGGAGAAACAGCAGCGCCAGCCCGGCAAACGCCACCGCCACCGAAAGTGCGCAGTGCACCAGGTTGCGTAGCGTCATCGCGGCCAGACTCCCCGCCACCGTCAAAGCCGCCAGCACAACAAATACTGGACTCATCGCCCGCAGCTCCCTTCCGCGCGCAGGCCTGCCTGCCCCGTCAAAACCTTCTCCGCTCCCCTACTCCGCATAGCGGTAACTCCTCGGGCCAAACTTCTCGCGGCGCATCCCCACGCGTCCCATCACCGCGTAGGTCCCCACAACAATCACCATGCCCACAATCCAGCGCAGACCCACGCCTTCCACAAATCGCCATTCCGCCGCCACCAGCAGGTTCACCAGCGTCAACGGCAGCAGAAATTTCCATGCAAAGTTCATCAGCTGGTCCTGACGCAGTCGCGGCAGCGTACCGCGCACCCAGATGAAGAAGCAGATCCACAGTTCCACCTTGCCGAAGAACCAGATCCACGACGGCACCCAGCTCAGCACCGCCAGAGGCGCGGTCCATCCGCCCAGAAACAGCGTCGTCCCCAACCCCGCAATGCCAAACATGCCCACATACTCGCCCAGGAAGAACAGCGCAAACTTGAAGCCCGAGTACTCCGTAAAGTACCCGCCAATAATCTCCGATTCACCTTCCGGCAAATCAAACGGCGAGCGGTTCGTCTCAGCCATCGAGGCAATCACGAACATCACAAAGCCCGCCAGCCCCCACGGCTTGAAGACGTTCCAATGCGCCAGCCCCCAGCTGTACCGGTTCTGCGCATCCACAATGTCCACCAGCGAAAGCGACCCGGTAAGCATCACTACGCCCACAGTCGACAACAGCAGCGGCACTTCATAGCTGATCATCTGCGCCACCGCTCGCATTGCACCCAGCAGCGAGTACTTGTTGCGGCTCGACCACCCCGCCATGAACACCGATAGTTCCGTCGACGCGCCCATCGCGAAGAAGAACAGCAGGCTCGCGTCCAGATTCACCAGCACCATGTTGCGTCCCATGGGCATCACGGCAAATCCCATGAACACCGCCACCACCAGCACCAGCGGCGCGATAAAGTGCACCAGCGCATCCGAGTTGTGCGGCACAATATCTTCCTTCGTCAGCGACTTGATGCCGTCAGCCACCGGCTGCAGAATGCCAAACGGACCCACGCGGTTCGGGCCGTAGCGATTCTGCATGCGCCCCAGCCCCTTCCGTTCCATCAGCACCGCCAGCGCAAACAACGCCGGATAAAGCGCGACAATCACCGCCACGCACAGCAACACGCTCACCGGATGCTGCCATGCCGCCGGCAGGTAGCTCACAATCCAGTGCAGCAGCAGGACGAAAATCTGATCGGCTTTCTCGACCATGGCTTACTCCGCGCCTCCCGTCGGCTTCGGCGCATCCGGCTTCGCTGCCGGTGCCGCCGCCGGTGCAGCTGCGGCTTTGGCTGCCGCCGCTTCTGCCGCGGCCTTCGCCTTGGCTTCCACCTTGGCCTTTTCTTCAGCCAGCCGGCCATCCACTTCCGTCGCCTCGGTGGGGTGAATCGAGTGGTAGTACTCGTTCGACTTCAGCAGCTTCTCCCGGTCCAGCAACAGTCCGCCAAAGCGGTCATCCGTGGCCAACTCAAACTCTGAGTCCATCTTGATCGCTTCGAACGGGCAAACCTCCACGCAGATCTGGCAGCTCATGCACACAGAAACATCAATATCGAAGCGAACCGGATAGTTCTGCGGCTTGCCCACATAATCCGGCTTCTTGTCCTTACTCTTCTCGATGTAGATGCACTTCGGCGGGCATTCCTTTTCGCAGATCTGGCACGACACGCACCGCATCCCCGCGAATGCGTCCTCGCCGTCAAACACCAGGAACGGAAACACGCGCGACGCCTCGATATGTTCCGCCCGCTCCTCGGGATACTGCACCGTCGTCAGCCGTTCCTTGGAAACGTAGCTGCCGGCAAAATTCCTCGCCGTCTCCGCCAGTCCCTTCAGAATTCCTTCACCCAGCATGTTGCTCCAGTAGTCAGTGATCCCTTTTCAGTGATCACCAACCCGCTCCTCAATCTCTAATCTTTTCCAACATGGCATAAATCATCTTGCCCACTTCATGCGATAAGGACATGGCATCCTCAATCTTGCCCCCATCTCACTTACAACTCTCGAAAAGATCGTCCCGTCTGCTTGCCCTCCACCCGTCCAGTTCACCCCATGCACTCACTGACCACTGATCGCTGATTACTGATCACTTTCATCGATCCACTTCGCCTAGCACGATATCGATGGAGCCCAGAATCAGCACGACATCGGCCACATTGTGTCCCAGGCACATATCCTCAAGCACGGTCAGATTCACAAAGCTCGGAGGCCGCACCCGGTAGCGATACGGATTGCCCGTTCCATCACTGATCAGATAAAAGCCCAGCTCGCCCTTCGGCGCCTCAATGCGTCCATACGCTTCCCCGGCCTTCGGCCTGAAGTTGCGAATCTTCGCCTTCGGGTCCATCACCGGCCCGCCTGGCACATCCTTGAGCGCCTGTTCCAGAATCCGGATGGACTGCCGCAGTTCAAGCAGGCGAATCATGAAACGGTCGTACACATCCCCGTGCTCCCCGAGCGGCACCTTGAAGTCGAATCGGTCGTAGATACCGTACCGGTCCACCTTGCGGATGTCGTAATTCACGCCGGAGGCCCGCAACACCGGCCCGGTCGCCCCTGCGCTCACCGCCAGTTCCGGACGCAGAATGCCCACGCCCTGCGTACGCGCTATCAGAATCTCGTTCGTGCAAAGCAGGCGCTCGAACTCATCGGCAAACGCGGGCATTCCTGCCACAACCTTGCGCACGCCATCGAGCCACGCGGGCGTCGCGTCCACGCGGAGGCCACCGAATCGCATGTAATTGCACATCATGCGCGAACCGGTCAGCGCTTCAAACAGGTCAAGGATCTTTTCGCGCTCGCGGAAGGCATACATCAGGGGCGTGCCGCTGGCGCCCATGTCCTGAATCAGAAAGCCCACGGACAGGATGTGGTTCTGGACGCGGGTCAGCTCACCCACAATCACGCGAAGATACTCCGCACGTTCAGGCACCTCCTGGCCCACCAGCTTTTCCACTGCCAGCGCATAGGCCCAGTTGTTGGTGAGCGAGCAGATATAGTCCAGGCGGTCGGTATATGGCATCGATGCCAGGTAGCTGTGCTCCTCGCCCAGCTTTTCATGATTGCGATGCAGGTAGCCAAACACCGGCTTGAGCCGCACGATGCGCTCGCCATCCAGCACCACATCCATCCGGAAAACGCCGTGCGTCGAGGGGTGATGAGGCCCCATCGACACCTCAAGCAGATCGCCGCTCTCCGGATCACTCACCATCCTGCCCTCAGGCATGGCCTTTCCGCCTGCGTGCTGCCTCGCGTCGAATTCTGCTGCGGAGAGCGTCATTGAGCAGCCCCCTTCTGAGTTTCCGCCGCTGCTGGCTGCGCCGCCTGGTGGGCCTGTGCTCTCTTCAACACCTCGTCGTGTGCCGTCGGCTCATATTCAAAATCATCCGGCTCCACGTAATCGCGCCGCATCGGATGATCCTTGAATCCCTCCCACATCAAGATGCGCCGCAGGTCTGGATGCCCCACAAACTCCACGCCGTAGAGATCAAAGACCTCGCGCTCCTGAAACTCCGCGGATCGCCACACCGGCGTCATCGATGGCAACTTCACGGCGTCTGCCCGATTCCCGGTGCGCATTCTGAAGACGACCGGCCCATGCTTCTTCGTCATGGAATAGAGGTGATAGACCACCTCAAGGCAGCCCGGCTCCACGCGCTTGCGGGTCTCCTCGACGGTCTCTTCTACCTGCTGTTCCACGCCCTCAACCGTCTTCATCACCACCTTGGTCACCTTGACCTTCTCGGTGATCTCCTTGTCCAGCCAGTCCACGCCCGTCACGTTCGACAGAAAATCCAGCGCCAGCTCCTTGTCGTCGCGCAGGAACTTCGCCACCGCAACCGCTGTCTCCGCCTTCAGCAACAGCGAGTGCTGCCCGGAGGGCCCCGGATTCTGCACAATCTCCACTCCAGCGCCCGGCACGGCCGCCTCTATCGCCGCTTTGATCTCTTCCACTGTCTTCATCAGCGAATCACCACCGGCACAGTCCACACACTCTTGTTCGCGGTGGGCTCCAGATCATGCGCTCCCTGCTCCGGCACAGGAAATTCGCCTGGAGCCTGCTCGTCCAGGAACCGCGGTCTGCCCTCACCCGTCAGCGGCTGGGCATCAATCTTTTTCTGCAGCGTGATAAACGCCTCCAGCAGCGCTTCCGGCCGCGGAGGGCATCCGGGAATATGCACATCCACCGGAATGTAGCGGTCAATTCCCTTCAGCACGTTGTAGCCCTGCTTGAACGGCCCTCCGGAAATGGCGCAGGCACCCATCGCAATCACATACCGTGGCTCGGCCATCTGGTTATAGAGCCGCACCACCTGAGGCGCCATCTTCTTGGTCACGGTCCCCGAGATGATCATCATGTCCGCCTGCCGGGGTGACGGCCTGAAAACCTCAGCCCCAAAACGCGCCAGATCGTATCGCGCCATCGTCGTGGCAATCATCTCAATCGCACAGCACGCCAGGCCAAAGTTCATCGGCCAGATGGAGCTCCGCCGGCCCCAGTTATAGAGCTCCTGCAGGGTCGTCACAAACACCCCCTGCTTGCCCATCTCAATCTTCAGCTGCTCATCCACTGCCATATGCCAAAATCCTCAGTCCCTGCCTGTTCTCACGCCCAGGTCAGCACGCCCTTCGCCCAGGCCCACACCAGGCCCTCCACCAGCAACAGGACAAACACAAGCATCGAAACGCACGCCGCCACATCCAGCCCGAGAAACGCCACCGCAAACGGCAACAGAAACATCGCTTCCACGTCAAAAATCAGAAAGATGATCGCGTAGAGATAGTAGGAGGACCGAAACTGCACCCACGCGTCGCCCTTCGACTCCAGGCCGCATTCGTAGATTGCATTCTTGATGGCGTTCGGCTTCTGGGGCGAAAATACCCGGCTCCAGAGCCATGCCAGGGCCAGCGGAGTCAGACCAAAGCACAGCGCCACCACAAAGAGCACCGCAAGTGAAAAATATGGATTGAAGGCCATCTCGTTGAGACCAGAAACCTGCTCACATCACCGTAACAGTTTTATGGGCAATCTGGCCAAGTGGATGTGAGCTACGGCACACAACACAGGGCCCATTTCTCCCCATTCATCCCACGTTGTGAACCATTCGCTGCATTTCCACAACTTGCCATCTAAACACGCCTTCGTGCGCCCGCACAACCTTCTCGACCCTCCATCTTTTGATAGAAGACAAATCATCCCCCAAACCTGCTACTGTCAGAACATTCCAGCGCATTTCTTCCCCGCCAATGCGCAGGAACAACAGGCCCCCGGAGAGTCTCGCACCATGTACCACGGAGCACGGCACAACCTCATTTCCGCCCTACCTCTGTTCATTTCTCTTGCGCTCACTCCTCTTGCCCGCGCCGCCTCCGGACCCGCCGCGCCCGCATCTCCGGCTCCAACCACCACTCCCGCAAACCAGCCCCTGGCCGATTACGCCACCCACGTTCCCGTCACCGGCCCCACCACCCAATTCCACGACTCCGTCACCGTTCGCTACAACTACGCCTTTGGCAAAGACACCCCGTTCCTGCCCTCCAACGCCACCTCAGCCAACGGACAATTCCTCAGCCCCAAGAGCTTCTACACCGCCGAGTACTGCGGTCACTGCCACCAGCAGGCCTACGCCGAGTGGCGTCAGTCCGTGCACTCCAACGCCTTCCGCAATCCCTGGTACCTGAAGAACGTCGACATGCTCATCGACGAAAAAGGCGTCCAGTACTCCCGCCACTGCGAAGGCTGCCACAATCCCGTCGCGCTGCTCTCTGGCGATCTCTCCCAGGGCATGCCCAAAAAGCGCCCCTTTGAGAATGAAGGCGTCACCTGCTCCACCTGCCACTCCATCCAGGCCGTCGATACCACCGGCACCGGCAGCTACGTCATGGGCATCCCAGCTGTCCTCGTTGACGCCAGCGGCAAGCCCATCCCCGGCCCCGTCCCCGACTCCGAAATCCTCGCGCACCTTGACCGCCACTCCCAGGCCGTCATGCGCCCTATCTACAAAACGCCCGAGTTCTGTGCCTCCTGCCACAAGGCCGCCATCCCCCACACCATGGACGACTACAAGTGGCTCCGCGCCTTCACCGTCTATGACGAATGGCAGGGCTCCAGCTTCGCCAAACAGTCCC
Source organism: Acidobacteriota bacterium (assembly GCA_021779695.1). Next base: position 17,017 of record JAJYAE010000050.1, read on the forward strand.
CGCTGCCCTTCTATCGCAAAGACGTCGTCTCTACATGCGAAACCTGCCACATGAAGGCAACGCCTACCATCGACGGCGTCTCCGAGCCCGGCGCCAAAGACGGCCAGTTCCGCAACCACCGCTGGGTCGGCGGCAACTCCCTCATGCCCGCCTACTACCACTACGACGAACAGGCGCAGAAGCTCGTTGACTTCCTCCAGCACGGCTTCGACGGCAAGGGCGCCCTCAACGTTGACATCTTCGCCCTCGAAAACGAGTCCGCCGAGGCCACCCCGAAAGATCAGGTCCTCATCGCGCCTCTCGGCCTCACCAGCTTCTCCCTCGCGCCCGGCGCCACCCTCGTCGCAGACGTCGTCATCCAGAACAAAGGCATCGGCCATTCCCTCATCCCCGAGCAGCGCGACTTCTACGAGGCATGGGTGGACTTCACCGTCAAGGATACTTCCGGCAAAACCCTCGCCGAGAGCGGCTTCCTCCAGCCCGACGGCAACCTCGACCCCTCCGCCCATTCCTTCACCAGCCGCCTCATCAATAAAGAGGGCAGCCTCAACGACATCCACCAGATCTGGCACAACCGCGTCCTCGCCTACAACAACTCCATCCAGTCCGGCCGTTCCCAGCTTGTCCGCTATCGCTTCCGTCTGCCCAAAGACATCTCCGGCCACATCTCCATCACCGCCACCGTCAAGTACCGCCGCTTCAATCAGCACTTCATCGACTACGCCTTCGATCAGAAGCACTATCCCCAGCCCGTCATCGACATCGCTTCCGAAACGCGCACCTTCAACATCGGCCCCAACGCTCCCGTCAAGCCGGCTGCCGATGAAAACCCCGAATGGATGCGCTGGAACAACTACGGCATCGGCCTCCTCGATGCCCAGCAGTACCAGGACTCCGTCCACGCCTTCGAGCGCGTCGCCACCCTGCGCCCCGACTACGCCGACGCATACACCAACATGGCTGTCGTTGAAATCTCATGGGAGCGCTACACCGACGCCGGCGCCAATCTAGCCAAAGCCCTCAACCTGCTCCCCGGCGATCCCCGCGCCCTCTACTACCGCGCCCTCGTCGAGCGCAATGCAGGCCACGTCAAAGAAGCCATCGCTGACTTCCAGACCATGCTCGACAAATACCCCCGCGCCAAAGACGGCCTCCGCGAGCTCGGCTTCAGCTACTTCCAACTCCACGACTACGCCCACGCGCGCGACGCCTACCAGAAGCTCCAGGCCATCGACCCCGACGACCTCGCCGCGCACTACTCGCTCGCCATCATCTACCGC
>JAJYAE010000051.1 GCA_021779695.1 Acidobacteriota bacterium
CTGCTAAAGCGCCATGAACTGGAGGCGCGGCTCTGCTTGCAGATCACTTCGCCCTCGCTGCTCGTGGCCTGGCACCCTGTCACGATCCTTCGCGATACCAACAGCGAAGCAGAGGCGTTTTTTGATGCATTGGCCGAAACCACAGGACAGTTGATGTTCGTGTATCCCAACACCGACGCCGGAAGCATTGCACTGATCGAGCGGACCCGTGCGCTGGCATCCACTCGCCCGGAGACGCATGTCTTCATCAGCCTGGATGCCGTGACCTACTGGAGCCTTATGGGGCACGTCAATGCCATGGTGGGCAACTCATCGAGCGGCATCATGGAAGCTGCTTCCTTTGGTTTGCCGGTGGTCAACGTGGGCATGCGCCAGCAGGGGCGCGAGCGCGCACCCAACGTGATTGATGTCGCCGCCAGCCGGAAAGAAATCCTCCAGGGAATTCAGCAGGCGCTCAATCGCGATTGGAGCGCCTCGCTTGCAGGGATGGAGAATCCTTATGGCAATGGAACGGCAGCCGAAACCATTGCGCGCGTCCTGGCCACTGTGGCGCTGGATGGCATCCTGATGAAGCAGCCGACGCCGATTGGCGAGGTCTTGAGAGTCGGATGACACCGCGCATTCCTCTCTCCGCGCCCGATATCACACAGGCTGAAGTGGATGCCGTGACTCGGGTACTGCAGACTCCATTCCTGAGCCTGGGCCCTGAATTGCAGCTCTTTGAAGATGCCCTGGCCGCGTACCACCACGTGCCTCATGCAGTCGCTGTAAGCTCTGGAACAGCAGGACTGCACCTTGCTCTCATGACCCTGAAGATTGGCTCCGGCGACGAAGTCATTGTGCCTTCGTTCACCTTTATTGCAGTGGCAAACGCGGTGCTGCAGGTGGGTGCCACACCGGTACTGGTCGACATTGATCCGGTGACGATGAACATGCAGCCTGCCGCGGTGGAGGAAGCCATCACTCCGCACACCCGAGCCATGATCGTGGTGCACACGTTTGGAGTTCCTGCGGAGATGGATGACCTGACATTCATCGCCCGGCGGCACAAACTGTTGATGATTGAAGACGCATGCGAGGCCCTGGGTGCGGCCTACGGGAGCGGAACGGCAGCGAAGCGAGTGGGCCGTTTCGGCGACCTGGCGGTCTTCGGGTTCTATCCCAACAAGCAGATCACGACCGGAGAAGGAGGCGCTGTCCTGGCGAGCAACCCGTCCCACGCCCTGCGCCTTCAATCCCTGCGCAACCAGGGGCGGCGGCCCGATGCAGGTTGGCTGGACCATGCCGAGACCGGGTTCAATTATCGGCTGCCGGAGATGGCTTGCGCTTTAGGACGGGTTCAGTTGAGCCGCATCGAGAGAATCCTCGCATGCCGGCAAAGTGTGGCGAAGCGCTACCACGAATTGCTCGGGGAGATTGAAGGACTGGAGTTGCCCGCTCTGGAACTGCCCCAGCGCACCATCAGCTGGTTTGTTTTCGTGGTACGCCTTCCACAGCGTGCAAACCGGGAGCGTGTCCAGGATGCGCTCGCAGCACACGGCATCGCCACCGGCCGCTACTTTGCTCCGGTCCATCTGCAGCCGTCATGGAAATCTAGGCAGCAGGACGCCAGCAGACCGCTTCCGGTGACAGAGTCGATTGCCAGGCGATCGCTTGCGTTGCCCTTTTTTAACCGCCTGCAGCCAGAGCAGCAGCAAGCGGTTGCGGACGCACTGCGAGAAGTGCTCTCATCTGCCGGCTCCCCGCCGGTTGCATGAGATAAAACCGTACGGCTCTGCAGATTCTTGTTGCCCGTCGGAAGGTACGGCTGCTCACCAAAGTGCCGCTTGGCGCATCTATATGTTTGTACGCCTGATGGTCAAGAAAGAAGGCGTGGCCGTAAAGATGATGGAATGTGTCTGCTCCAGCAACTTGAACCACAGTTCGACCAGATGACTCTTGACACGGTTTAGAAGGCGGCGCACTATCGCACTAGATTGGCGTTCCAGCGGATGCCGCGGAAGCGGTGTCCACATCGGCCTCCCCTAACCAAGCTTACTGAGCTCACTGAATTCACACTGAGAAGCAGGTACGCTATGGTGGTTCGAACGCAATGTAAAGGTCGCGGCATCACAGGTTTGCACGTGGGTGTCAACAATGTGCGCCGCTATTTTCCAAAAGATATATCCGTCATTGAGCTTCAATTGGACCATTTGCAGATTCAGTGCGGTTTGAGTCCGGAGTTCTGGAATGGAGAGCCGGACATCTTCGACCCAAGACTTTGTGCGTGGCTCGAAGCGCGCCATATGCACGGCAGATGTACGCGTTCGCCCGTGCCTCTGGCAATGATTCCGTCCGGGCATAACGCATTCAAGCTCCAGCCCGTGGAGCGGCGGATTCACCGCCAAAGCAGGATCGAAGTAGTACAAAGCCATGCAGCCTGAGGCGGCAAGCTCCACTGAACCGGCGCGGTCCAGAACTGTTCCTGATGGATGCAGGGGGTAGTCGCGTCCAGCAGCGTGGCCTTACCCTCAGCGTGATGGTGACTGAGCTTCTGCCCGCCCCTTCGCTTGGTAAACTCAAAGAATCATGAATCTTAACGAACTTCAGCTTGCTGTTGAGCAGGCGTTTGCAGCTGGCCCCGCAGCCGCAGACAGCCCCTCTGCCATGGATGCCTTCCTCGCGTTGCGCGATGCACTGGAAGCCGGGACAGTACGGGCGGCTGAGCCTTCTTCTGAGGAACCCACGGGATGGCGGGTGAATGCATGGGTCAAGCAGGGAATTCTCTTAGGATTCCGACTCGGCGCTCTGGCCGATTCGGCATCCGGAAGCCTCTCCTTTGTCGACAAGCACACTTACCCGGCACGGCATTTCACTGCATCAAATGGCATCCGTCTCGTACCGGGAGGGTCGTCTGTACGCGCAGGAGCCTATCTTGCGCGCGGCGTTGTCTGCATGCCACCCATGTACATCAATACAGGGGCATGGGTCGATGAAGGCACGATGGTGGACTCTCATGCGCTTGTCGGCTCCTGCGCGCAGGTGGGCAAGCGCGTTCATCTGAGCGCTGCGTCACAGATTGGCGGCGTGCTGGAACCTGTGAACGCCAACCCGGTGATCGTGGAAGACGACGTGCTCATCGGGGGAAATACGGGTGTCTACGAAGGCACAATCGTACAGAAGGGCGCCGTCCTTGCGGCAGGGACGATCCTGACGCGTGGCACCCCGGTCTTTGATCTGGTGAAAGGCGAAGTGTACCGGGCCACCGCCACTGAGCCGCTGATCATACCGCAGGGCGCGGTGGTCGTTCCCGGCTCACGCGCGGTGTCCAGCGGAAAAGGCCATCCAAAAATCGAGAACTGGGGCATTGCGCTGTACGCGCCGGTGATCGTCAAGTACCGCGACGAGAAGACCGATTTGAGCGCCACGCTCGAAGAATTGCTTCGATAGGATTGTCTGGACGCATCGATCGACGTCGCAACGAAGAGGCGATACACCTTGATGCGTCGAGAAATGAGCATTTCAATATGGCTTCTTCCAGTCAGCCATCAAGACAGATTCGCTGGGGCGTTATCGGTCCCGGCCGCGCAGCGGCACGCTTTGCGCAGGGCCTCTCTGCGTTGAATGACGCAGCATTGATGACGGTTTGGGGAAGGAATGCACAAAAGGCCGCGGCCTACGCGGAGCGCTTTCACGTTCCGCAATCAGCTTCTTCTCTCGATTCACTACTCACTGCCGACATTGACGCCGTCTACATTGCAACCCACCCAGACACTCATGCCGCCTTCTGCAAGTTGGCGCTGGCGCAAGGCAAGCACGTGCTCTGCGAAAAGCCGGCGACGATCAACGAACGTCAGCTAATGGAAGTTCTCCAGACGGCTGCACTGCATGGACGCCTCTTCATGGAGGCAATGAAGCCGCCTTTCTTTCCGCTCTACCGCAAGCTCCGTGCGTATCTGCGGGAAGATCCGATCGGAACCGTCGGCTACGTGCGGGCTGGACATTGCGATGCGTCACTGGGTCCGGATTATCCGCTGCATTTTCTGGAGCTCGCGGGCGGAGGCATCATGGGCATTGGTCCCTATGAGGCCTTTCTGGCGCTGGACTGGCTGGGTCCGCTCAAACGCGTGCAAGCAATGGGTCGTCTCAGCAAAGCCGGCGTCGACTCGTTTGCCATCTTTCAGACGGAACATGAATATGGCATGGCCCAGTTGCATACCGGGCTGGATCTCCTGAGCCGAGGCGATGCAATGCTCGCAGCATCGCAGGGGTATGTGATGCTCCACGCCAACTGGTGGAACCCGACCCGTGCCACGATCCATCACCTGGATGGACGCATCGTCGAACTCCATGAGCCGTTCACGGCCGGAGGATTCAACTACGAGACGGAACACTTTTGCAATCTGATCCGTGAGGGAAAACTGGAAAGCCCGGAAATCACGCATGCATTATCGCTTGGCATGGCCCGCCTGCTTGAGGCTGCGCGCAAGGCGCTCGGAGTCACCTTTCCAGATGAATAGGCCTGCGCCGCGGACCTATTCGGATGGCGTGGAGCGTGTTGTGTCTTCGTGAATTGCCTGATCGATGCAGCGGAGGAGTTCGCCGGACGGGTCGTTCAACTCGCTCCAGAACATCACGCCCTGAAGCCCCTTTGCCTTTGCGTAGCGTGCTTTGGCGGCTGCCGACTCGGCATCTTCATAGCTGACGAACTGATGCTCTGAAGCGTTGTAGAGATACGGCACCTGTGAGGCTGAATCCCAGTAGCGAGTGAAACCCTGCTCTCGCCATGCCGGGATGGCGCTGTACGGAATATCGCGGCTCGCAGCGGGTCTTGCCGGCTGAAAGAGTCCATGCGCGCGATCGGCCACGTCCCCCCACAAATGTCCATAAAACGGAATTCCTAACAGGATCTTCCTGGCCGGGACGCCCGCGTTCTCAAACGCCTGCACGCTTGCATCCGCGGAGACGTGTCTGGGATCGACGGGATCCTCCAGAAGGGGTGCGTGATTGCCGGCGATGGCATCAGATTCGGGACTGTAATAGTCATACGTCATCAAGTTCACGGCATCGACCCACTTCTGAACCTGCGCCATCTCCGTATGCTCCAGATACTCCGAAGTGGCGCCGGCCGCAATCGTGAGAAACAGGCGCCGGTGCATTTGCTTCGACTCCTTATCGAGCCTGGCCCGTAATTCCTTCAGCAGAAGCGTAAAGTCTTGCTTGTCCTTGGGGCGAAACGTGTGTCCCGCACCGGCCTGTCCGGGATACTCCCAATCGACATCAAGACCATCCAGATCGTAGCGATGAAGAAAAGCGATTGCGCTGTCGATGAAAACTGCCCGACTTTGCTTCGTGAGGGCAGCGTCAGAGAAGCCGTCTGACCACGCCCACCCACCAACGGAAACGAGGACGGCCACACCTGCATGCTGACCTCGCAGGGCGTCAAGCTGCGCCAGATTGGCAGCGTCGTTGGGAGACCCCTCGACCATCCGCCCGTTACGAATCCTGGCAAACGCGTAATTGAGACGTGAGATTCCCTGTACCTGAATCTGCCCAGGCTGCAGCAACTGACCCGGTGCAAAGACATAGCCCGTAACTACAGGCGAGGCGTCCTGGGCAGAGGCCGCAAAGATGGCCGCCGAGAACTGCACCAGGGAAATGGCCAGCCAAAAGCTCTGCCGTATCGTCATTCTGAACCACTCCAACCGGCGAGGCGCCATGAAGCCTATCTATCGACGCAGCCGAACGGCTTTCAGCACCATCTATCGCAGGACAGCGCGGAAGAATCGGCAAGAACGGGAAGGGTGTTAGCATCAAACTGACAGATGCAAACTAAGAAGCTGAAAATCATCCCCCTTGGCGGACTTGGCGAGTTCGGCATGAACTGCCTTGCCTTGCAATGGGAAGACGACATCCTCGTGATCGACGCGGGGCTCATGTTCCCAGAGACTGAGTTGCTGGGCGTTGACATCGTTGTGCCTGATATTTCCTATCTGGTCGAAAACAAGGCGCACGTGCGCGGCATCGTACTGACGCATGGCCACGAGGACCACATTGGCGGCCTGCCCTGGATTCTGAGCGAAATCAAGGTCCCGGTATATGCCACGGAATTCACGCTCGCCTATGTGGAAGGCAAGCTCGAAGAGCATCAGCTGCTCGACGAGACTGAACTGATCGAAATCAGCCCGCGAGAGAAATTCTCGATTGGTCCGTTTACCATCGAGCCCATCCGGGTGACGCATTCGCTGGTTGATTGCGTGGCGCTGGCCATCGACACGCCGGTGGGCGTTGTGATTCATACTGGCGACTTCAAGATCGATCTTTCACCGCTGGATGAAAAGCCCTTCGACCTGCACACCTTCGCAGAGTACGGCAAGCGTGGCGTGCTTGCTTTGCTCCAGGATTCGACGAATGTCGAGCGCTCCGGCTACACACCCAGCGAGCGCGCTGTGGTGCCGCGCCTGGACGAAATCTTTTCCCGAGCCAAGAAGAAGCTCTTCTTCAGCTGCTTTTCATCCTCAATCTACCGAATCCGGATTGCCATGGAGCTGGCGCGAGCGCACGGACGCAAAGTAGCCGTCGTCGGGCGATCGATGGTGGAAAGCACCGAGATTGCGCAGGATCTTGGCTATATTGACCTTCCTCCGGGTCTCGTCATTAATCCCGGACAGATGCGCGACTATGCGGCGGACCAACTCATGGTGCTGATCAGCGGCACGCAGGGCGAGCCCATGAGCGCACTGAGCCGTGCCGCGGTCGACAATCACAAGCATGCCCGAATCGATCCCGGTGATACGGTGGTGCTGAGTTCCCGCATTATTCCCGGAAATGAAAAAGGGATCTTCCGTGTCATTGATCATCTCTACCGCCGCGATGCCAATGTGATTTGTGATGACGGCTCGAGCGGTCTGATTCATGTGAGCGGGCACGGCAGCCAGGAAGAGATGCGCCTCCTCATTAATCTTGTGCGGCCCAAGTTTTTCATCCCGGTTCACGGCGACTATCGCTATCTGCGCCGTCATGCGCAGGTCGCCATGGAAACTGGAGCAGTGGAGCACGCCATCGTCATTGAAGACGGGGATGTGCTGGAACTGGATAAGAGTGACGCGCGCAAGAAGGACAAAGTCACCGCGGGCCGAATTCTGATTGACTCGGGCTCATCGATCGATGTCGTTGAAGAACTGGTGATTCGCGATCGCCGCATCCTGAGTGAGGATGGCATCGTGCTCGCCGTCATCGGCATCAACAAGCGTACTGGGAAGCTGGAACTTGCGCCGGAGGTGGTGATGCGCGGTTTCGGCGGCGCAGACATCACGGATCAGGCGCGTGACACGGTGCTCAAGACTCTCGACGAATTGAGCGGCGAGCAAAAGTCCGACTACGGAATGGTAAAGGACAAGATTCGCGCCGACCTGAAGCGGCTGATTCAGAAGACCACAGGACGACGGCCTCTCATCATGCCCGTGATTATGGAAATTTAACGGCTGGTTCCCATGAGTTCCGCGACTGAATCTCTGACCACGCTGGATACGATTCGCGCGGCGGCGGCGCGCATTGCCGGCATCGCCGTCCAGACTCCGCTCGTTCGCGCAGCTTTTCCGGGCGTATCCGGAGCGGTTTGGCTGAAAGCGGAGAGCCTGCAGCCCATTGGCGCATTCAAGATTCGAGGCGCGGCGAACAAGATTCTGCAGCTTACGCCCGAAGAGATTCGCCGGGGTGTGATTACCTACTCCAGCGGCAACCACGCGCAGGGCGTGGCCTATGCTGCTCGCGCAGTTGGCGCGAAAGCCGTCATTGTGATGCCGTCGAACGCCCCTGCCATCAAGCGTGCCGCCACGATTGCCTATGGCGCAGAGGTCGTCGATGTGGGCCCCGCATCGAGCGAACGTCTTGCCAAGGCAGAGGAGCTCATACGGGAGCATGGCTACATTGTCGTGCCTCCTTACGATGACGCGGAGATCATCGCGGGCCAGGCGACTTGCGGGCTTGAAATCGCGGAAGCCCTGCCGGATATCGATCTTGTCCTGGTCCCAGTCTCAGGCGGGGGGCTGCTGAGCGGCGTTGCAGCTGCGGTGAAGCAACTTTCCCCGCGCGCCAAGGTATTTGGCGTTGAGCCCGAGTTGGCCGGCGACACTGCGGAGAGCTTCCGCACGGGCCGGGTTGTCGAATGGCCCGCGGAACTGACCAGCAGAACCATCGCGGACGGCCTCCGGACACAAAGCGTGGGCAGGCGCAACTTCAAGCACATCCAGGCCTTTGTGGATGGAATTCTCACGGTCACAGAAGATGAGATCCGAACCGCCATGCGCGCCATTGTCGCATCGGCTCGGCTGGTTCCTGAGCCAAGCGGCGCTGTTGCTGCCAGCGCATTACTTTTTCATGCGGATCAGCTGCCACGCTACCAAAATGCTGTCGCCGTCGTGAGCGGCGGCAATGTGGCGCCAGCCATGCTCGCCCAAGTGCTCACGGAATCCAAGAATTAGCGTCGTTGCACTATGATGCTTTCTGGTATGAAGATCCAAATCCTTGCTGTTGCCCTGGCGGCGTGCGGTTGCAATCCGGTGACGATGGCCCAGAAACGGCCTCCACAGATGGTGAAGCCGCTGGCGGGACCGCGCGCGACTCCCCTGCGCGTGACATGGCTTTATATCTCCGCCGATACCAGCTCGCAAAAGGTCGACCGTGTTCAGATTGGCCGGGAGATGGTGATTGCAGAGCGGAGCGGCGACTGGCTGCGGGTCTACGCCAACACTGACATCGAGGAAGAGCAGTCCAGCGATGAACCGGTCTTCGGGAGCAACGATACGCCTCCTCCCATCACCGGATGGATGCAAGCCAAGGGGATCGTCGCGGAGAACACGCCCAATGGTGACCAGGTCCTGCTGGGAGCGGCTGCGTCGGAAGAAGCCCTGGCCGCGGACCCCCGCGGTCCGGCCCATGCGGCCCAGTCAGCCCGCCTGCTCTATCGCCGCGTGGTGGAGATGTTTCCCAATTCTCCGCTCGCCGCAGAGGCTGCCTGGCGCGCGGCGGATATTCGCTGGCAATTACAGAAGGCGGACTACCATTCCCTGCCCTCGGCCAAGCTCCAGAACCCGGCACTGCGTGAGCAGATGGATGAGGATGAGCTGCGTAAGGTCATCAAATACTATCCGCGCACGCGCTGGGCCGATCTCGCTGCCTTTGACCTGATTGACAACGAACTTTGCGGCGATTGGGAAGGCCAAGAGAAATGCCCGGAAAAAGAAACCGCAATCTATGAGCACTATGCCGCTGAGCATCCGGACGGTCCCCGAACGGCTCGAGCGCTCTACGAGGCATGTTATCGCCAAGCCGTGCTGAACGACATGAACGGCGCAGATGGACATCAAAAACGGCAGGAGGAATCTCACAGGCACGCGAGCGATCTGGCTGCCCAGTTGAAGAACAAGTTTCCCCAGTCAGATTACACATGGAGGGCTGCGGCGCTCGTGTTCAAATTAGATCAGGGTGTTCCCGTCTACGGCATCGATCGTCCCTGATGGCATTCCGGAGGGTTCTTGAACGTTTACATTCAGTCAGTCCTGTTGGGCATCGTTGAAGGCCTGACAGAGTTTCTCCCTGTCAGTTCCACGGCGCATCTTCGCATCACTGAAGCACTGATGCGGATTCCGATGGATGATGCGTATTGGAAGATGTACACCATCGTCATTCAAGCCGGCGCCATTCTTGCACTGTTGCTGCTCTATCTGGGCCGGATTGTGGGATTTCTGCGTACATTTCCCGAGGGCGAAAATGGAGATCGCAACTGGCTCACGCATCCGATTTCACTGACCTTGATCGCCTTTGCCTTTACGTCGGCGCCTGCACTTCTCCTGAAGAAATGGAGTGATCGGAATCTGGGCAGCATCTCCGTCATGGCCCTTGCACTGCTGATCGGCGGCGTCGTGATGTGGATTGTCGATTTCTGGTTCTCGCGGCTGGAGGCCACCACGACGCATGTGGAGGAGATGAGCCTAGGGCAGTCCATCTGGATCGGCCTGTGCCAGGCGCTCTCGGCGATTTTTCCTGGCGTATCGCGTTCCATGTCAACAATTGCGGCAGGGCAGATCGCAAACCTCGATCGCCCCTCCGCATTGGAATTCAGCTTCCTGCTCTCTATTCCAACAATGCTCGCAGCAACAGGCTACGATCTTGTGAAGGAGATTCACCCAGTCAGGATGGCGGCGGGCTCTGCTGCCGCGGCCCACGTCACGATGGACACGGAGCGCTGGATTGTTCTTGCCATCGGCTTTATCGTTTCGTTTATTGTGGCCCTCGGCGTTGTCGAGTGGTTTCTGTTGTGGGTGCGTAGGCATGGCTTTGCCATCTTCGCCATCTACCGGATCGTGCTGGGAATCTGCCTGCTTGCCTTCGGCGCTCATATCCTCGGCAGCTGACAATCTCGGTTGCAAATCGGCGCGGGGGTAGACAGCAAGATTCCTCCGCGCTGCTTTTTACCCGGCGGGCCCGTATCGACGGGCAATAATAGAAACTGCTCTGGGATTTCTCCTCGGCCCTGACGGTTGCCGCTGCGCGATGGCAATCTTCGCGGGCTGGAAGCGTCCCCAACATGAAGCCGATCCCGATCGCTTTGCCACCGAAGCGGAACCGTGCCCTGGAAGTGCTGATGGGGTTCGCGGCCGTGCTTGTCTCCATTCTCCTTTTCCTCGCCCTTGCCACGTACCACCCAGTAGATCCCTCGGGGAGTACCTCCGTGGATCCGTTCATGGCCCACACGGTGCACAACTGGGTCGGCATCCTGGGCGCATGGCTCAGCGACTTGCTCTTGCAGTGGCTGGGTCTGGCGGCTTTTCTGCTTCCTTTCTGGCTGGGATCGCTTGGATGGGGCTGGCTGCGTTCGCGCTCCGGAGACACTGCATGGCTTCGCTGGATAGGCTGCACGTCTGCATTGGTATTCGTTCCCGCGCTCTTCGGACTCTTGCCCTGGCACTGGCACTGGATGCATGGAGTTCCGGTGGAGGGCGTGGTCGGGCACCTTGTCGCCGGATTGCTGGTCGCGTATTTAAATCCACCCGGTGCATGGGTGTTGGCTATTGCACTTGCCGCCGCTGGGCTTTATTTCGCGTCTGCCGTCAGTATCTGGACCCTCAAGCAGATTGTTGAAGACCGCTGGATTCAGATTGTGGCTTGGTACGAGCGCTGGCAAAACCTGCGGGAGGAGCGCGCCGAACGTAAGGCTGAAGCCGAACTGGCTCGCGCAGCCCAGGAGTCACCAGGGCCCGACCAGAGCCTCTTTACGGGAACTTTGGACGGGGCTGAGGAACCGGAACAAGAAGTGCGACTCAGGCCGCGCCTTAGCCGGCTTGCAGCTCTTTTTGGCCGGCGCGACCGCGGCCAGGATCTGGACCCGATCGAGGAGATTCCAGCCTTTCAACGGGCTTCGGCAGAGCCGCGACAGGAAGATGCCCCTCTCGCCAATGGCCCGCGCCGCAGCATCTGGGAACGGCGCGAAGTGAGCTCCCCGCAAATGGAAGAACAGGCAGCGCCAAAACAGGAGACGCCCTTCGCGGCCCCCGTGGTCCATCCGACACCTCAGATCAGCGCGCGCGTGGTGGAAATGCGCCCGGCACCGACTCCGCCGCCGGCCCCGATCCCGGCACCGGTTCAGGCCCCGATTCACGAGGAAATTGCAATCCACGAGCGGGCCGACGCCGAGATGCGAAGTGCAACGGTGGCTCCAAAGCGCGTGAGTGGTTTCAAGCTGCCTCCAAGCACCCTCCTGAATGCAGGCAGCGGGCCCCAGGCAGTCCGCGAGGATGCCCTGCGCGAAGAGGCCAAGGTCCTTGTGGAAAAGTGCGCGGAGTTTGATGTCCGTGGCCAGGTCGTGCAAATCAACCCCGGCCCCATGGTCACGACCTATGAGTTCAAGCCCGAGGCGGGCGTGAAGTACTCACGAGTCACGGGCCTTGCTGAAGACCTGTGCCTTGCCATGCGGGCTGAGAGCATCCTGATTGAGCGTATGGCGGGTAAGAGCACCGTCGGCATTCAGGTGCCGAACCACGAGCGGGAAACCATTCATCTGCGCGATGTACTGGAGTCCGAGACCTTCGCCAAAGCCAAGTCACGCCTCACGCTGGCAATGGGCAAAGACATCAACGGCCGGATCGTGACGGCCGATCTGGCTTCCATGCCGCACGTTCTGATTGCAGGTTCGACGGGATCCGGCAAATCCGTGGCCATTAACGCCATGATTATGAGCCTGCTCTTTCGTACAACGCCCGCGCAGGTGCGCCTCATCCTGGTTGACCCCAAGCGCGTGGAACTCGGCATGTACGAAGGCATTCCGCACCTGTTCACGCCAATCATTACCGAGCCCAAGCTCGCGGCAAACGCCTTGCGCAATGGCGTCCGCGAGATGGAACGCAGGCTCAAGCTACTGGCTTCCCGCAGCGTCCGGAACATCGACCAGTACAACAAGCTGTTCGAAGGAACCATGCCTTCCCTTTTTGACGAAGGCGAACCCGAGGAGCCGCTGCCCTATATCGTCATCATCATCGATGAACTGGCCGACCTGATGATGCTTGACCGGGCCAACGTCGAAGAGTCCATCACGCGCCTTGCACAAATGGCCCGTGCCGTCGGCATTCACCTCATCCTGGCTACACAGCGGCCGAGTGTCGACGTCATTACGGGCCTCATCAAGGCCAACGTGCCGACCCGCATCAGCTTCCGGCTGGCCACCAAAGTGGACTCGCGGACGATCATTGACACCAATGGCGCCGAAGCACTGTTGGGCCGGGGCGATATGCTCTTCCTCCCTCCGGGCACCAGCCGGCTCATGCGGCTCCACGCCCCCTATGTCAGTGAAAAAGAAACGGCTGCGATTGTGAATTTCTGGAAGGAGCAAGGTGCAGCGGAGTATGCAGAGGGCTTCCTTGAATCGCCGCGGGATGAAAAGCCCGCCAGCGAAGGCGGCACCGCCGGCGAAGACGAAAATGATCCCTTGTTTGATGATGCGGTTCGTCTGGTATTTGAATTTGGTAAAGCTTCGACCTCGCTTTTGCAGCGCAGGTTACGAATTGGATATGGCCGGGCAGCCCATTTAATTGATTTAATGGAGCGCGATGGGTTGGTGGGACCGGCCGACGGCTCCCGGCCCCGCGAACTGCTGAAGGCGCCCGGATGGCTCCACGAGGTTGCGGTATCGAACGAGTAAGGGCCTTATGGCCTGTAAGGTGATAGAAGCCTATGTTTCGAATTGGCGGTGACCGTGATCTACCAGTAATCCTGTTGATTGACGACGACATGATCAGTCGCGAAGTGATCGCGACTCTTCTCACACTGAACGGATACACCGTTCATAGCGCCGATGACGGAGCCGAAGCGATCGCTATGATCGACCGCGGCGACCTGGTTCCGCAAGTGATCCTGATGGATGCGCAGCTTCCCGGGTACAGCGGCGTGGAGCTGATTCAGAGTCTGCGGGCGCGCTGTAAGGCAAGCATCTTCGTGATCAGCGGCAGCCAATGTGCCGCCCCTCTCGTCGAAGCGGCTGACGGCTTCCTGATGAAGCCCTTCGGGGCCGATGCCCTGACCAAGCTCATTGAGGGACGCATTCCACTCGATGCTCCCTCAATTGCGGAATCGACTGAGCCGGTCTTGAGCCAGGAAACTCTGGCACGCTTCCGGGAACTGATGCCCGAATCGATGGTTCGCGAAGTATATGTGGCGGTGGCCTCCGACCTGAAACAGCGCAGCGAGGCCCTCAAAGAGGCCATTGCGGCCGGCAATGCCACCGCTGTGAGGCGAATCGGCCACGCCATCAAGGGTGGCTGCGGAATGGCCGGGGCCCAGCAAGCCGCCCGACTTGGCGCCATGCTGGAAAGTGAGAGTGACCAACTGGATAACTCGCCAGCCGTGCTCCAAGATTTATACGCGGCAACCCGGAGTCTTGAGCGTATGCTGGAAGTTGAGTTTCCGGCGCAGACAATGTAGATGCAATGACTTGGCCGAGACAGACACGTGCTGGGCAGGCCGTTTAGTTCAACCAGTGAGTCTCGAAATCGGAGGTTACGGGCTGGCGTGGATAGACCGATCCGAATCGTCCTCGCGGATGACCATCCTGTAGTTCGAATTGGCGTCCGCAACATGTTGCAGGTTGAAGAAGGATTCAGCGTCGTGGGTGAAGCCGACGACGGCGACGAGGCAATTACCCTTGCCCTCGAGTTGAAGCCGGATATTCTTCTGCTGGATGTCGCCATGCCCCGCTTGCCGGGCCTGGAAGCGATGCGCGCCATTATGAAGGGCTCGCCGGAGGTGAAGATTCTCCTCCTGACGTCGACCATTACGACGCAGCAGATCATCGAGGCGCTGCATATCGGAGCGCGAGGAATCGTCCTGAAAGATGCTCTTGCAGGACACCTGAAGGTCGCGATTCGAACCGTGCACGCAGGTGACTTTTGGATCGGCGGCAAGCGCGTGGTGAATCTCGTGGCGGCCCTTCACGATCTGATGCAGCAGGCTGCTCCTCCGCAACGAAAGACGTACGGCCTGACGCCTCGCGAGCTCGAAGTGGTCGGCTGCATCGTGGAAGGCTGCAGCAATCGTGATATCGCCAAGCAGTTTGGTTTGAGCGAAGAGACCATCAAGCGTCATCTTTCCAACATCTTTGATAAGACCGGCGTCTCTACACGACTCGAACTTGCCCTTTTTGCCATCGCGCATCACCTGGTGACACCCCAGTAGATCGGGCTGCATCGCGACACTCGGATTGCGCATCCATTCCCTGGGATGCGTGTCCGGCTGGATGTCCCCGCTCATTCAGAGATCCGGCAGAGACATCCAAATCTCTTACTGGAGCCCAACATGCAGATTGCCTTCCTTGGCCTTGGAAAAATGGGCGTCGCCATCGCGCGACGGCTTCTTGCCGCTGGTCACCCTCTGACGGTCTGGAATCGCACGGAAGACAAAGCGCGAGACCTGGCGGCTCATGGGGCTACGATCGCCTCAAGTCCCGCCGAGGCTGTTGCGGGCGCCGATGTGGTCTTTACGATGCTCTTTGACGACTCTGCGCACGAAGATGTGCTGTTTGGTCGCGGAGCCGCGCTGAGCGCAATGAAGGCAGGGGCTCTTCACATTTCGCTATCGACCATCAGCGTAGCCCTCAGCGAGCGACTTACCGCAGAGCACGCCCGGCATGGGCAGCAGTTTGTGGCTGCGCCGGTTTTTGGCCGTCCCAATGTTGCCGAAGAAGGCAGACTCTGGATTGTGATCGCAGGTGAAGAAGAGCCGGTCCAGCAGGCACGTCCCCTGCTGAACCCGTTGGCGCGCGGCATTTCTGTAGTTGGCGCTGAACCGCGTCAGGCACATGCCCTCAAACTCGGCGGCAACTTCCTCATTAGTGCGATGATCCATTCACTGGGAGAGGCCTTTGTCTACGCGGAAGCTCAGGGAATTGCCCCGGAAGCGTTCCTTGAAGCGGTGAACCAGGCGCTCTTTCAGTCGCCCTTTTACGCTGCCTACGGCAAGGTGATGCTCCATCCCCCCGACCAACCGGGCGCGACCGTGGAGTTGGGCGCCAAGGATCTTCATCTGCTCCGCGAGGCCGCAGCGAGCCGCCAGGTCAGGCTCAGCCTTGCAGACAACCTTGCTGAGATTTTTGCCGAAGCACAGAAGGCCGGACTCGGCCAGACAGATTGGGCGGTAGGACAGTACCGCATGGCGCAGCATCGCGGCGCAAAGCAAGGCTGACGGAAAGTCGCAACGCGAATCGCCTCCGGACGGCCCTGTGGCTCGCATCACTGTTCCCGCGAAAGACGGTTGGTTAGGATAGCATCATGAATCTACGCGACAAGATCGTTTTCATCACGGGGGCCAGTGCTGGGATCGGAGCTGCCACAGCCTTGGCATTTGCAGCGGAAGGATGCCGGCTCCTGCTGGCTGCTCGACGCGCTGGAAAGCTGGCGGAAGTGGCATTGCGGGCCCGCGAACTCGGTGCACGCGCCGTATACTCGATCGATCTCGATGTGCGGGATCATCGCGCCGTGCAGACGGCCATCGATGACCTTCCGGAAGAATGGGCGGAAATTGACATTCTTGTGAACAATGCAGGGCTGAGCCGCGGCCTGGAAAAGCTGTATGTAGGCAAGCTGCAGGACTGGGAAGAAATGATCGACACCAACGTGAAGGGCCTGCTCTACGTGACCCGCGCCGTGGTGCCGGGCATGATCGTACGCGGTCGCGGACATGTAATCAATCTAGGCTCAACGGCGGGAGAGATCACCTACCCCAATGGCGCCGTCTACTGCGCCACCAAAGCGGCCGAACGCGCGATCAATGATGGCCTTCGCCAGGACGTCCTGGGCACTCCGGTGCGCGTCACCAGCGTTGATCCCGGCATGGTAGAGACCGATTTCAGTCTGGTTCGCTTCCGGGGAGATGAGGAGCGCGCCGCCAAGGTCTACAAGGGTGTCAAGCCTCTCACGGGATCGGACGTGGCTCAAGCCATCGTCTGGGCTGCGAGCCGCCCCGATCACGTCAACATTGCGCGGATCCTGATGACACCGGTGCAACAAGCCAATTCCCTGCTCTTTTCGCGCTCTGAGTAGCTCGAAACGGGAATCGATGGAATATAAATTGGTTGGCTTTGCCAGGGGAACACATCAACGGACTGGCCAGCCGGCCAACAGGCCGGAGCCATTCTCCCGTTTTGGGGCGCGAATACGCCTCTGACCGGAAGGTCAAAAGTGGATCAGGGTTTGCCG
This sequence comes from Acidobacteriota bacterium, assembly GCA_021779695.1. The sequence continues at coordinate 16,722 of JAJYAE010000051.1, forward strand.
GGTGCGCCTTCGAGGGCCGCAAGTTGTGCTTCCACCTGATTCAGAGCGGCTTCCAGCGCTGTGCGCCGGCCAGGGTTTGACGTCCGTTGCGAAAGGATGTGTTCCCTTTGCAGCTGCAACGCCTGTTTTTGTCGAGAGGCCGCCGCGCGCCGGAGTTCCGCTACGCGTCGCTGCTCCTCGGTCACAAAACCACCATCGGGCGTCTTGCTCGCCTGCTGTGAGGCTCCTGCCATCTGCTCCTCCACGGATTTACTTTCCCAACCACGGGCCATATCTTCATTCTACGGGCCCGCCAGCACGGAATGTCCCGCTCCGTGACCCGAAACTGGCGCTCCCACGTTACAGGAGACTTATGAACGCTTGGCAGATCGCATCGTTTGGTGTTGATTCCATGGAGTTTGTAGAACGGCCGACTCCCGAGCCGGGGCCTGGGCAGGCACTCGTGAAGATTCACGCGGTGTCGTTGAATTACCGTGACCTGTTGGTGGTGAAGGGCCTCTACAACCCGAAGATGGCACTCCCCCGGATTCCCTGTTCCGACGGCAGCGGCGAAGTGATCTCGGTTGGCCCGGGAGTGGACGACTGGAAGCCGGGCGACCGTATCGCCGGCATCTTCATGCAAAACTGGCTCGACGGGCCACCCTCACCCAACAAGGTGAAGGGCGCGCTGGGCGGGGATATCGACGGCATGCTCGCCGAATATGTCCTCATGCCTGCATCCGGCCTGGTACGGATTCCCGAACACCTGAGTTTTGCTGAAGCGGCAACGTTGCCATGCGCCGCGGTGACGGCTTGGAATGCTTTGTCCGCTGCGCGCATCATGCCCGGGGCGACCGTGCTCATTCAAGGAACGGGCGGCGTTTCCCTTTTCGCGCTGCAATTGGCCAAGCTGGCGGGATTACGAGTCCTCGGAATCTCGAGCAGTGATGAAAAGCTGCGCCGTGCGACCCTTCTGGGGCTGGACGCCGGCCTTAATTACCGAACGACTCCAGCCTGGGATCAATGGGTCATGGAGGAGACACATGGCGAAGGGGTCGATCTGGTGGTTGAAGTCGGTGGAGTGGGCACCCTGCCTCGTTCCCTTCGTGCCGTGCGCATGGGCGGCATGATTGCGCAAATTGGTGTATTGTCCGGACCAGCCGATCCGATTCCGCTGCCCCTGATCTTGCACAAGCAGGCACGCGTGCAGGGGATCTACGTCGGCTCGCGCCACGACTTCACAATGATGAATCGCGCAATCGAGGCAGCTCGACTGCGACCAGTCCTTACGGCCCTCCCATGGAAGGAAGCGACTGAGGCTTTGCGACGCATAGAAGCAGCAACACACTTTGGGAAGCTGGTATTGGAAGTGAGCTGAACGGGAAGCGGCGTGCAGGGCAACTTGCGGGAGCCTTAATGGCGGGCACTTTTTGTGCGGATCAAGCGGTGCTCGGGGGATTTCATCCGCTTTCGGATCAAGATCCGGTCGAGTGCGGGCTTGCTTTGACAAGGTCCACCACATCCTGGCATGAAGGGAAGCCCCAAAGCAAAACCGCACTTGAACGGAGCCCGGTCAACGGCG
>JAJYAE010000354.1 GCA_021779695.1 Acidobacteriota bacterium
TCTGGAGCTGCAGTTCTCGGTGTACAACTTCGAAGTCGCAGACATTGACAACCTGTGGGAGCACTTTAACCGCTACGAGGCCGAGGCGAAGGATCTGCTGGCCAAGGCGGATGTGCTGCTGGCCAGCGAGACGGCGACGGCGGCCGAGAAGCGACGCTTTCCGCTGCTGGCCACCTACGAGCTGGCGTTGAAGTGCTCGAACCTGTTCAACGTACTGGATGCGCGCGGCGCGATCAGCGTGACGGAGCGGGTGGGCGTGATCGGGCGCATCCGGACGCTGGCCGTGGGTGTGGCCAAGGCGATTGCGCTGCAACAGGCGGTGAGTTAGCAGGTCACAGGTCGAAACAGTTCGCCAATGAGATAACGATATGGCAGATTTTTTGTTGGAGATTGGGCTGGAAGAGGTTCCTGCCCGCATGATTGCCGGGGCTGAAGCGGAACTGGGCCGCCGCGTGCACGAGTTGCTGACCCGGGAGCGGCTGCTGGGTTCCGATGGGAAAGTGACGACCTACTCCACGCCACGGCGGCTGGCCGTTCTGGTGGAGGGCGTGCTGGCGGCACAGGCCGATACGGAAGAACAGCTGACGGGCCCTTCGTGGAAGGTGGCCTTCAAGGAAGGTGCAGCGACACCGGCAGCCGAGGCGTTTGCGAAGAAGGCTGGCGTGGCGGTTTCCGCACTGGAAAAAGTGACGACGCCGAAGGGCGAGTACGTTGGCGTGACGGTGAAGCGGCAGGGGATCAGCGCAACGAAGTTGCTGGCGACTGAACTGCCGAAGGAAGTGCTGGCAATTTACTGGGCGAAGAACATGTACTGGCGCGCGGGCAAGCCGGAGCGGTTTGTGCGGCCAGTGCGGTGGGTGGTGTCGATGCTGGATGCCGCCGTGGTGCCGCTGGAAATTGCGGGCATTGCAGCGGGGCAGGCGAGCCGCGGGCATCGCGTGCTGCACGGCGATGCTCAGGTTGTTCTGGCTTCAGCCCGGGATTACGCGGAGACGTTGCGCGGCGCGAAGGTGATCGTGGACGTTGCCGAGCGGCGGCATGTGATTCGCAAGGCGCTGGACAAGGCGACGCGGACGGTGCCGGGCGCGCGCTGGCGCGAGGATGAGCCGCTGGTGGAGACGGTGGTGCACCTGACCGAGTGGCCGACGGTGATTCTGGGCAACTTTGAGCCGGAGTATCTGACGCTGCCTGAAGAAGTGCTGGTGACGGTGATGCGCGACCATCAAAAGTACTTTGCCGTGGAAGATGCGCACAGCAAGCTGGCGCCGCATTTTCTGGCCGTGCTGAACACGGAGACGGATGCCGATGGGGAAGCCATTATCCGCCACGGCAACCAGAAGGTTCTTCGGGCACGGTTCAAGGATGCGCGTTTCTTCTGGGATGTGGACCAGAAGACGCCGCTGGCGGCACGAGTGGAAAGCCTGAAGCATGTGACCTTCCAGAAGCAGCTGGGCAGCTACCACTGGAAGACGGAAGAGAATCTGCGGGTGGCGCGCGGGCTTGCTGAAGCCGTCAAGGGTGCGGGTGTGGCGTTTGACGAAGCGGCGCTGCTGAAAGCCGTGGAACTGGCCAAGACCGATCTGACGACGGAGCTGGTGAAGGAGTTCACCGAGCTGCAAGGCATTATCGGTGGTCTCTATGCGCGAGCACAGGGGCTGGGCGAGCGGGTGGCTCTGGCGATCTATGAGCAGTACACGCCGGCGTCGATGGAAGACAATGTTCCCGTCTCGGTGGAAGGCCAGCTGCTGGGGCTTGCGGATCGCATCCAGACGATTGTGGCGATGTTTGGGATTGGCAATGCGCCGACGGGCTCAAAGGATCCCTTTGCGCTGCGGCGCGCGGCCAACGGCATCGTGAAGATCCTGGCTGAGTCGGATCTGCCGTTGACGCTGGAGGCGGTTCTGCATGCCGCAGGCGCAGAAGGCGGAAACAGGGAGCAGGTGGCGGCATTTCTTCGCGAGCGGCTGCACTTCTACCTGAAGGATGTGCGCGGCTTTGCCTACGACGTGGTGAATGCGGTGCTGGCGGCGGGCGCGGACGACGTGCGCGATGCAATGGCGCGCGCCGAGGCGTTGACGGTGGCCCGGAAGTCCGCGGACTTTGAAGCGATTTCCGCGGCGTTCAAGCGCATCAAGAACATTCTGCGGCAGGCGGCAGAGAAGGGCTTTGCGGTGGGTGCTCCCGGCAGCGCGAAGCTGGCTGGCGAGGCGCAGGAGCTTTTGGATGCGGCGACGGGGCTTGCGCCCCGGGTGGCGGCATTGCGGGAGAAGCATGCCTATGGCGAGGCTCTTGCGGAGATTGCAACGCTGCGGCCGGCGGTGGATGCCTTTTTCGACAAAGTGATGGTGCTTGACCCGGACGAGACGGTGCGTGGCGCGCATCTGGGGCTGATCGACGGCGTGCTGGCGAGCTTTTCAGGGATTGCCGACTTCAGCGAAATCGTCACGTCGTAGAACGGCTTCCGACTACAATCAAGGCAGATGTCCGACGCACTCTATCTAAGCCTCTGGTATCCGAATCTGCGGCTGGCCTCTCTGGGCGAGAAGCTGACGGCTGTGCTGGGGGCGTTTGCCTCGTACGGCGGAGAGTCTCGCGTGTATGCGGCAACTGTGTGGCCGGTGAGCTGGAGTGAAGCGCCGGTGTTTCAGTGCGTCTACGGGCGCGGGGGGCGCGGCGCGGAGCCGAAGCAGGCCGTGGAAGAGGCGCTCGAACTGCTCCATGACGATTACGCGTATGAGTTTCAGATCACCTGGAGTCTTTGGGAGCAGGAGATGGCTGCGGGGCTGGATGCGCGCTGGGTGCGCCAATCGCGGCTAGTGCGCGTGACGGGATTTGGGCCGTTGTTTGACGAAGGGGCGTACGAGCAGGACGGGCACATTCGGGTGGAATTTGGCACAGATGCGGCCTTTCTGGATGAAGGGCACGCACTGGACGCCACGTCGGCGCGCCTGGTGGAAGAGAATGTGCGCCAGCTGGTGGATTTGACGACGGCGATTGAGAAGGCTTCCGGGGCTACGGCGCGGCTGCTGTGGAGCGAGATGGGCGAGAGCCTGGCGCAGCGGCTGGCGGCCCGGCTTGGCATGGGGAACTGAGTCAGTGCGGTTCACGATTGAGCGGCTGCGGGCGCTGGTGCTGGCAGCGGGAGTGCTGCTGATTGCGGCGGTGGTGGTATTTCTCGCAATCGGTCAATGGCGGCATCGACTGACCCGGCACGATCTACCGAAGCGACTTGGCATCGACATCCAGCAGGAAGCGAATGGGTTCACCTACACGCAGGCGCATCGTGGCCATACGCTGTTCAAGATTCAAGCCTCCAAAGTGGTGGAACTGAAGCAGGGCAATGCGTTGCTGCACAAGGTGCGCATCGAGCTCTACGGTGCGGATGGCAGCCGTACCGACCGCATTGAGGGCGATGACTTTGAGTATGACCAGCAGGCGGGAACTGCACGCGCCAACGGGCCGGTGGAGATCACGATCCGGCGGCCAGGGGCGACGGCGGGCGCCGAGAAGTCTGCCACGGGAGGCCCGGGCGACGAGATCCACGTGAAGACGAGCGGACTTGTCTTCAACCAGGAGAGCGGGCTGGCGAACACGAGCGAGCCGGTGGAGTTTGTCCTGGCGCAGGGCAAGGGCAGCGCGCAGGGCGCGACTTTTGATTCGCAGCAGGGGCTGCTGGTGTTGGACAAGGCGGTGAAGCTGGATCTGCAGCGGGGCGGAGAGTGGCTTCGTCTGGATGCGAGCCACGCGGAGTTTGAGCGCGACCGGCAGGCGGTGCGGCTGACCTCAAGTGTGGCCCACGCCCGCGGCGACGAACTGGATTGCGCGCAGGCTACTTTGCAGTTTCGCGATGATGGTTCGGCATCCCAGCTGGATGCGACCGATGGATTCGTGGTGACCAGTGCGACGGGGAGCAGGCTGACTGCGCCGACGGGCAGACTGCAATTTGATGAAGAGAACCGTCCTCAGACCGCGCTGCTGCAAGGCGGCGTGACGGTGGACGCGGCAACGGCGCAGCAGAAGCTGCACGGCGAGGCGCCGACGATGCGTCTCGGCTTTACGCAGCAGGGCGTGCTGCGAACTGCGCATCTGGAGCGGGGCGTGAAGCTGGTGCGCGATGCGGAGAGCGGAACGGGCATCAAGGCGGCGATGAGCCGCGACGAATGGAACTCAGCCGTGGCGGACCTGAATTTTCGCGATGTGGGTCGCGGGCAGCTGGAACTGGCGACGGTGAATGGGACGGGCGGCGTGGTGGTGCGCGACGAGACGAGGCGTGGTCAGGGTGCGCCAACGCCGTTTCGGATGAGCGCGGACACCATGACGGGACAATTCGGAGCGGGGTCGGCGCTGACCGAGATGACCGGGAGCGGTCACGCGGAGATAGATCAGACTACGGCGACGGGG
>JAJYAE010000052.1 GCA_021779695.1 Acidobacteriota bacterium
AGGAGCCTTAGGCTCCTCGAAGGTGCCGGGCAGGCTGATGCCGAGGTTGGCGTGCTTGGATTCGCCGGGGCCGTTGACGACGCAGCCCATGACGGCGAGCTTGAGCTCTTCAACGCCTGGGTACTTCTTGCGCCACTCGGGCATGGAGGTGCGAAGGTAACCCTGAATCTGCTCGGCGAGTTCCTGGAAGTAGGTGCTTGTGGTGCGGCCGCAGCCCGGGCAACTGGTGACCTGGGGCATGAAGCTGCGGATCTGAAGCGACTGAAGAATCTGCTGCGCGGCCTGAACCTCTTCCGTACGGTCGCCACCGGGACGCGGCGTGAGGCTGACGCGGATGGTGTCTCCGATGCCGTCGAGCAGGAGCGGCGCGAGGCCGGCGGTGGAGGCGATGAGACCCTTGGCGCCCATACCGGCCTCGGTGAGGCCAAGGTGAAGCGGGTAGTCGCAGCGGGCGGCAAGGGCGGTGTAGACATCGATCAAATCGCGCACGCCGGAGACCTTGGCGGAGAGGATGATTTTGTCGTGACCGAGGCCGTAGCGCTCGGCTGTACGGGCGGATTCGAGTGCGCTGGCGATCATGGCTTCCATCATGACGTCGCGCGCGGGCAGCGGGTCGGGGCGGCGGTTGTTCTGGTCCATCATGCGGGTGAGCAGGGCCTGATCGAGCGAGCCCCAGTTGACGCCGATGCGGACGGGCTTGTCGTTCTCAACGGCGCACTCGACCATGGTGCGGAAGTTGTCGTCGTCTTTGCGGCCGATGGAGACGTTGCCGGGATTGATGCGGTACTTGGCGAGGGCGCGGGCGGCTGCGGGATATTTCTTGAGAAGGATGTGGCCGTTGTAGTGAAAGTCGCCGACGATGGGAACGTGGATGCCGCGCTTGTCGAGGCCCTCGACGATGTGCGGCACGGCGGCGGCGGCGTCTTCGTTGTTGACGGTGACGCGCACGATCTCAGAGCCGGCGAGGGCGAGAGCCGCGACCTGTTCGATGGTGCCGGGGATGTCTGCCGTGTCGGTATTGGTCATTGACTGGACAACGACGGGGACCTCCCAGCCGACGCGAACCTGGCCGATTTTGACCGTAACTGTCTTTCTGCGCTGAATATCCGCCATAACGACCTCAGAGTTTAGTGTACCTGTTCCGGGAAATGGAGGGTACTGCGACGCCGGATTCGGATGGCCGGGAGGTGAGCGCGATGCCTGATCCCTCCTGTTCGGAGCCTCCGGCACTCGCGGGACGAGGATGAAGGGGAGTAAAATGCAAGCATGAATCGGCGTAGTTTTCCCCTGATTGTCTTGATGTTGCTCGCGATGCTGAGTGTTTCGAGTCTGGCTATTTCGTCTGCCCAAGCGAACCGCCGGGGCCGCAAGTACAAGGCGCCCCCGCCGACTTCAACGGTGAATGTGACGATTTTGCGGGCCAATGACGGCAAGCCGATTCACGACGCCGCGGTGATCTTCCAGCTTGTGGGTGACAAGGGCAACATGGAGCTGAAGACCAACGAGGACGGCAAAACGATGATCGACGTGCTTCCAACTGGGTCGAAGGTTCTGCTGCAGGTGATTGCAAAGGGTTACCAGACCTACGGGCAGCAGTACAACATCGACAAGGAGAGCATGGACATCGAAGTGAAGATGAACCGCCCGGCCAAGGACTACTCGCTTTACGCGAAGCATAGCGGATCGAGCGGAAGCGACGGGAGCTCTGGAACCAGCAAAGGGAATTCCGGTTCATCGAATCAAGGCGGATCGCAGCAGGATTCCAACAAAACTCAGCAGAAGTAGTTCCGCCTGGGGAGAGGCCGCGGTTGCTGGAGAGCACAAGCATATCCATGCAGGATGGCCGGTCTCTGGCTGGGAGGTCGGCGCTGGTGACGGGTGGCGCGCGGAGGCTGGGAAGAGAAATTGCGCTGACGCTGGCTCGCGCAGGCGCGGATGTCACAATCACCTACCGCAGCGCACGAGACGAAGCGGCCGCGACAGTACAGGCAATACAAGCGACAGGCAGACGAGCGCTGGCTGTTCCGTGTGATGTGCGCGACGAAGATCGTGTCCATGCCGCGGTAGCGTCTGCCGCCGATTTCTCTGGGAGACTCGACGTCGTGGTGAACAACGCGGCGATCTTCGAGAGTGTCAAGCTGGAGGAAATCTCACTGGAACAGTGGGATGCTGTGTTTGCGACGAATACGCGGGGGCCGTTTCTGGTGGCGCGCGCAGCACTTCCTTATCTGCGCGCCGCGCGGGGACATATTGTGAATCTGGGATCGCTGGGAGGCATACGTGCCTGGGTCGGGCATGGTCACTACTGTGCTTCCAAGGCTGCGATCCACATGCTGACGCAGGTGATGGCCAAGAGCTTTGCGCCGGCGGTGAGCGTGAATTGCGTTGCGCCCGGGTGGATCGATATGGAGGATGCCAGCAGCGAGCGCGCGGAGCGCATGGCGCGGAAGACTCCGATGGGGCGCAACGGGACCGCTGCCGAAGTGGCGCAGGCAGTGCTTTTTTTTGCGACGAGTCCGCAATATGTAACGGGCCAGATACTGGCAGTGGATGGGGGCCTGGGGCTCTAATGCGGCTCACCCGCAGCGCCTGATGAGTTTCAGCGAGAGAAGAGGCGCTTCCAGAGGCTGGTTCCTCGACCTTTTGCAGATCCGCTTCCCAAGGGCTTGAGGGATTCATCCCAAAGGCCGACCGGCTCCGGCTGCGGAGGAAGCGGCGTGCCTTTGACTGCTGCAAGGGGATTCGACCGAAAGAGACGCTCCGCCGTCTCAGCTCCCGCCCGGCTGGCGACATACTCAAATCCCTTTTTCAGATGGAGCGGTCTCCAGCCAGGATGATGGGCATCACTGGCGAGGAAGTGAATCCAGCCGCGATCGAGCAACTCGTTCGCGTAATCTGCGGCGACCGTGCCGAAGCGTCCATAGAGCGAAGCGGAAGTGACCTGGACCAGGCAGCCCTGGCGCAACCAGTCGCGGAGAATCTCCGGCTTTCGTTGAAGGATTGGGTTACGTTCGGGGTGTGTGACGACGAGCGTGTAACCGGCAAGGTGAAGCTGGTGCATGGCGTCATTCAACTGCGGAGGAATCGCCAGATCAGAGAATTCAATCAGCAGGTAGCCCTTGCCGTTGATGGAATAGCGCGGAGGATGCTCCACGGCATCGAGGATGTTGGCGGCGCTCATGTGGAAGTCGCAGCCGAGGCTGAAATCGACGGCCCCACCGAGTTCGTCGCGCAACTCAGCCAGACGCTGGACGTTGAGGTCGAAGTTGTATGGATAGAGCTCATTGGCATGGGGGGTGCAGACGATGTGAGTGACCCCCTCGTCTGCCGCAATCTGCGCCATGGTGACTGCGCAGGCAAGATCTTCCGCACCGTCGTCGACTCCGTAAATGAGATGGGTATGGATGTCGATCATGGTGGGAACGCCTGAAGGTCCTCGGGGTCAAAATCAGCGCACAGCGAGTGCTTCAATCATGGATGCAAAGATCTTCCAGCCATCAGCGGAGCCAAGAAGCTTTTCGCTGGAGCGATCAGGATGAGGCATCATGCCGAGAACGTTACGCTTCTCACTAAGGATGCCGGCGATGTTGCCGAGAGAGCCGTTGGGATTTGCTTCAGGTGTCACGTCGCCGGCAGGAGTGCAGTAGCGAAAGGCGACGCGGTCTTCGGACTCGAGGCGCTCGAGCTCCTCAGGCGTGCAGAAGTAATTACCTTCCATGTGGCCAATGGGGATTTGGAGGACGTCTCCCTTGGCGAGCTGGCTGGTGAAGGCACTGTTGGCAGTTTCTACGCGGATGTGGACCTGTCTGCAAATGTACTTGAGGCCGGCATTGCGCATGAGCGCGCCGGGGAGCAGGCCGGATTCAGTGAGGATCTGAAAGCCATTGCAGATGCCGAGGACAAGACCGCCGCCCTCTGCGAAGCGCTTGACGGCCTGCATGACAGGGGAGAAGCGGGCGATCGCGCCGGTGCGGAGGTAGTCGCCATAGGCAAAGCCGCCGGGGACGAGTACGGCATCGACGCCCTGAAGATCTTCAGAGTCATGCCAGAGAAAGGTGACGGGCTCGTGAGCGACTTCAGCGATGACGTTGTAGGTGTCGTGGTCGCAGTTGGAGCCAGGAAAGACGAGGACGCCAAATTTCATAAGACTAGGGTACCAGTTGGGAGCGTCGCGGAAGGGAAGGAATCAACGGCAAGGAGTTACGGGAGGGGTCCGTGCCGCAAAGATGCTGCGGCACGGATTGCCGGGCTGAGGGTTAGTAGGTGAAGTGGATGCGCAGGCCCTTGCCATCGTCTGGGACGGTGGCGGCGATGCTGTGGTGAGAGGCATCGTAGCTGGGCTGCAGGGTGCGCGGGGCAGAGCCATCAAGGGCCGAGCTTGAAACCGCTGACGCAGGCTTAGAAGCGCCATAGACTTCAACGGCGAGCGTGCTCCACCATGGCGTAAAGCTACCCTGCCGGGGCTGGATGGTCACAGTCAGACCGCCCGCTTCTGTTGTGCAGGTGAAATTGACCCGCGTGTAGGCACCTTTTCTGAAGTTGTACGTGATGCCGTCATCGAGATAGACACTGCCGGAACAGGCATCGGTGATGGCAGACGGTGGATAGACGCGGAGCGCGAGCGGACCCTGCGGCGTTTCATCAGTGCTCTGGACCAGAGGCTGCTCGGGGACGATGGAGCCGGCGCGGACAAAGACGGGAAGAGTCTGCACGCTTGGGTGGATGTGGACTTCCGGCTGCTTGACCTGCGTGAGGTCGACCTGTGTGCGTGACGTGTCGCTGGCCACGCGCTGGCCAGTCCAGTAGTCGTACCAGGCGCCGAGAGGTAAGGTGACTGAGTAGTCATCGAGCTCGTCTGGGAAGGGGCTCTGGGCTATGAGCAGGTCATGGCCGAGGAGGAATGCGCCGCTGTCAGCCAGATCAAGGGGCTGATGGTCGACGGCGCCGTTGGGATATTCGAGGAAGAGCGGGCGCATGATGGGCAGTCCGGTGCGGCTCATTTCTTCTGCCGTGGTGTAGAGATAGGGCAGCAGATGATAGCGCTCTTCGATGTAGCGGCGGCGGAGGCTGACGTCCTCTGCAGTGCCGTTTTCCCACGGCTCTTGTGGCCGGGTGCCGACCGCGGTGTGGTCGCGATCGATAGGCTGAAAGGCGGCCACTTCAAGCCAGCGCGTGAGAAGCTCCGGCTGTGGAGAGCCCGCGAATCCGCCCACATCGGCGCCGCTCATGGCGAAACCGCTCAGGCCGAGATTGATCAATTGAGGAACGGTCTGGCGAAGGTGATTCCAGGTGCTGGAGTTGTCTCCGGACCACGTGGCGGCATAACGCTGGCCGCCGGCATAGCTGGCGCGCGTCATGACGAAGGGGCGCATGTTGGGCTGGAGGCGGAGCAGACCTTCGTAGGTGCCGCGACTGTTCTGCATGCCGAAGACATTGTGAATTTCAAGATGATTGGCGACGCGCGTCTTGAAGCCGGGCTCCTCGATGCGGTGCTGCACATCGTCGGGCATGGTTTTGGATGCGACCTGGAAGATGGCAGGTTCGTTCATGTCATTCCAGAAACCGGCAACGCCCTGGTGGACGAAGTCTGCGTAGAGGGTGCCCCACCAGTCGCGCGAGGACTTCTGGGTGAAGTCGGGAAAGACGGCTTTGCCGGGCCAGACGATGCCGACGTAGGTGGAGCCGTCGGGATTCTTGACGAAGTGATCGCCGGCAGCGCCTTCGTCATAGGGTTTGTAGCCGGAGTTGGGCAGGTCAGCGATGTGCAGGTCAGTGATGACGACGGTCTTGAAATGCTCGGCCTTGAGGTCCTGGACCATTTGAGCGAAGTGTGGAAAACGTTCAGGATCAACAGTAAATGGACAATTTTTCAACTGATAGTCGATGTCTAGCCAGATGACATCGGCGGGGATTTTTTCGCTCCGGAGGGTGGAGGCGATGCGACGTACATCGGACTCGGGGTAGTAACTGTAACGCGACTGCTGAAAGCCGAGAGTCCAGAGCGGCGGCAGGGGTGTTTTGCCGGTGAGCCAGGCCCAGCTTTCAACGACGGCTTTTGGAGTTGGGCCGTAGAGGACGTAGAGATCGAGTGGGCCACCTTCGGAGCCAAAGGAGTAGGCGTCGCGGTATTCCTTGTTGAAGTCGAAGCTGGCGCGCCAGGTGTTGTCGAGGAAAATGCCTGCGGAAACGCCCCGGTGGAAGGTCATGAAGTAGGGGATGGATTTGTAGATGGGGTCAGTGGATTCCTGCCAGCCGAAGGCATCGGTATTCCAGTCGTCGAAGGCCTCGTTGCGGCGGTCGATGGGTCCGGGCTTGTCGCCAAGGCCGAAGTAGTGCTCGTCATCGGGCGACTTGAGATACATCCGAAAGGACGCGCCGTTGTACTCGATGGGGCGGCTGGGAAGCTCAGCGAGGATTGTGTGGCCGTCAAGGTCAGAAACGGTGAGAGCGAAGGGATTCTTCTGCACAGTCACGCGGAGCTTAGCGGTTCGGAAGCCGATGGCCGTTTCGGACGAGTCTGCCTCGACTTGCACAGAAGCTGTGCGCGAGGAAGGCAGAACGGCCCATGAGGCGTCTTCAGGGAGCTGGCCGGACGGGCCGACCCGCATGCGGACGAGATCCTCACGGAGTGCGGTGATCTGCACGATGGCGCTGCCGGAGCGGAGTTCGAGACCGTTGGGGAGCGACCGGGAAGCGGTGACCCGGTCGAGCCGGACAAAACCCGTGGTCTGGACGGGCTGGCCGGAGGTTTGCGCTTGTGACGTTGCGGCGAAAAACAAGACTACAAGAACTGCAAACAGGAGGGTTCCTGTCTTCTGCACTTAGCACCTCGTAGGGAGCCAATTTTTGATTGTGGGAGAAGGATAACCGCTCACGAGTTGAATTGGGAAATGGAAAGCCAAGCGGCAGCGGAAAGCCGGGTAGCTAACGAGGATGCGGTGGGTTGGGTTTAGTCTTCGTGCTTGAGCCGGACGAGTCGCTGACGGACCTGGGCGGCAAAGCTTTCGGCTTCCGCGGAGCCGGTTGGGAGGGAGGCAAGATTGATGGTGACGTTGGCGAGCGCACCTTGCAACGCGGCTTTGGCAAGCGCGACGGCGGTAGTGAGGTCGGAGCGCATGTTGGGGTTGGTGATGGGCACGAGCGATTCGGCAAGGATGGCTATCTCGGCAGAACGCTCTGCGACTCCAAGGGGCACGCTGGTGGCTTGCTGGAGGGCAGGCAATGTGAGGTCCGTTCCGGAGGGTTGGGCCTTGGCTGCTTTGAAGGCCTGCATCACGGCTGTGTAGGCATCGGCATCGGCGTCGATGGCGGACTTGAGCTCCTGGCGCAAGGTGGCAAGGCGGGCGATGGCGGGGGCAAGTTGTGGCTCGTATTGGACGTAGGCTTTTTTGCCGCGCGACATGGAAGCGACCATGGCGGCAAGGGCAGCGGCCATGGCTCCGGCTGCGGCTGCGGCGCTGCCGCCGCCGGGCGTGGCGGTGGGCGCGGCAAGTTGCTCAATGAACGGCTCGACACCGGCGCGAAGACCACCGACGGCCAATTTGCCGCTCATGACGGCGGCAAGGCGGTTTTCGAGGATGAGGGATGAATCGAAGTGTTCGATTTGCAGGAACCACTCAGCGGCCTGTTCGAGGGCCGACTTGGGAATGAGGCCAACAATTTCACTGGAGACGGGTGCGGCACCGTAGCGTGCGGCCTCACGTCGGACAAGCTCGAAGACGCGGTGGATGGGCGTCTGCTCGAAGTCCGTGAGATTCATTGAGACCTGGGCCATTCCGCGGACAAGGAAACCAGCGCCTTTGACGAAGCGCAGACCGCCGGACGAGAAGCGTACAGCTTTGGCGACCTTCTTTGCGATTTCGACGTCGGCGGAGTTGAGAAAGATGTTGTAGGCGATGAGGAATTTGCGCGCGCCGACGATCGTGGCGCCAGCCGTGGGATGGATGCGAGCTTCACCGAAGTCGGGCTTGCGGGCTGGGTTCGTGGAGATCTCGTCGCGGAGACCTTCAAATTGGCCACGGCGGACGTTTTCGAGGTTTTGCCGCTCGGGTGAAGTCGCGGCTGCTTCGTAGAGGTAGGTGGGTATCTGATAGCGGCGGGCGATCTCTGCGCCGACGTGGCGCGCCATGGCGACGCAGTCCTCGAGCGTGACGCCTTGGATGGGGATGAAGGGAACGACATCGGTGGCACCCATGCGGGGATGGGCGCCTTTGTGCTGCGTGAGGTCAATGAGCTCGGCGGCTTTGCCAACGCCGCGAATGGCGGCTTCCTGTATGGCGTCGCGCTCGCCGACGAGAGTGATGACGCAACGGTTGTGGTCCACGTCCATCTCGCGGTCGAGAAGGTAGACGCCGGGAACTTTCATGGCCTCGATAATGGCGTCGACTTTAGCGGCGTCGCGGCCTTCGGAAAAATTAGGAACGCATTCGACGAGCGTGGCTGGCACAACAGGAAGGATACATCAAGGCTGCGCGCCGTTCAGCAGCGGACGATCTTTGTGGAGTCGATGCCCTTAGTTGCGTTGCGCGTATCGATGACGAGCTGGGCATGGTTCACAATGTCCTTGTAGTCATAGCTGCTGTGGTCGGTGACGATCACGACGGCGTCGTACTCGCTGATATGGTCGAGGGGGGTATTGGTCATGTTGAGCGCGTAGTGGCGCCCGTGCCCGACAGTCGGGAAATAAGGGTCGTTGTAGTCGACGATTGCGCCTTTTTCACGCAGAAGTTCAATGATGGTGAGAGAAGGAGATTCGCGCAGGTCGTCGATGTCTCGCTTGTAGGCAAGGCCGAGTACGAGAATTCTGGATCCGTTGATTGCTTTGCGATTGCGATTCAGGCCCTCAGCGAGCTGGTCAATGACGAAGTAGGGCATGGCGATATTGACTTCGCCTGCAAGCTCGATGAAGCGGGTGCGGAAATCAAACTGCTTGGCCTTCCATGAGAGATAGAAGGGATCAATGGGGATGCAGTGGCCCCCGAGCCCTGGACCTGGATAGAAGGCCTGAAAGCCGAAGGGCTTGGTTTTAGCCGCGTCGATGACCTCATGAATGTCAATGCCCATGCGCATGCAGAGCTGCTTGAGTTCGTTGACGAGGGCGATATTGACGCATCGGTAGATGTTTTCAAGAAGCTTGGTCATCTCTGCCGCGGAGGGACTGCTGACAGGGACCACACGGCGGAAGATGGCAGCATAGAGGGCGCCGGCAAGCTGCGATGCGGCGGGGCCACAGCCGCCGACGACTTTGGGAATGTCATGGCGGGCGACTGTGTCGTTGCCGGGGTCCTCGCGTTCCGGCGAGAAGGCAACGTGGAGGCCAGGCGCATCGAGCGAGCGGCTGACTTTGAGGCCGAAGGGATTTCCAGCTTCGAGCAGGGGAACGACCAGTTCTTCCGTGGTGCCGGGATAGGTGGTGCTTTCGAGGATGATGAGCTGGCCCTCATGAACATGCGGAGCAATGGCCTTGACGGTACCGGTGACAAAGCTGAGGTCTGGCTCATGGTATTCGTTGAGAGGCGTAGGGACGCAGATGATTACAGCATCCATTTCGGCGATGGCGGAGTAGTCGGTCGTCGCATGGAAACCGGCCTTTTGCGCATCCTGGATCATGGCCGGCAGGATACGTACGATGTAGGAGCCCCCGTGATTCAGCGTGTCAACTTTGTCAGCGGCGATGTCAAAACCTGTGACGCGGAATTTCTCAGCGCTGAATAGCAGCGCGAGAGGCAGCCCCACGTATCCCATGCCGACGACTCCGATGCGGGCCTGGCGGGACTCAATGTTTGCCTTGATCTCTGCAACTCTGGATTCAGCGACCGTCGTCATGTCTTGATTGTACGGCGAGGCGGCTCGGAGTCCGGATAGTATTCTCAATGGGATCAGTCATCTTCTCAAATACCTTGAGATGTACGGGAGTAGACATTGGCAAAGTACCTGATTACGGGAGCGGCCGGCTTTATTGGTCGGTCCATTGCGGCGGCGCTTGTAGCGCGCGGCGAATCCGTGCGTGGCGTGGACAACTTCATCACTGGAAAGCGGGCCAATCTCATTGGGTTGGAAAAGATGGAATTTCTGGAGGGCGATCTGACGCGCCCGGAAGACTGTACGCGGGCCTGCACGGGAGTGGATGTTGTCTTCCATGAAGCGGCGCTTGCGTCAGTACCGCGGTCGGTTGCCGATCCAGCGGGCACGCATCTACACTGCGCGACGGCCACACTGAACGTGCTGATTGCAGCAAAGGAAGCGGGCGTGCGGCGCGTGGTGTACGCTGGGTCGTCATCCGCATATGGCGACACGCCCACGCTGCCGAAGCATGAAGAGATGCTGCCGAACCCCATCTCACCCTACGCAGTGGCCAAGCTGGCCGGCGAACACTATATGCAGTCGTTCGCGCGGGTGTATGGCATGGAAACCGTCGTTCTGCGGTACTTCAATGTCTTTGGTCCGCATCAAGACCCTACCTCGCAGTACTCGGGGGTGCTGGCCAAGTTCTGCCGAAAGATGCTGGCGGGCGAGCAACCAACGATCTTTGGGGATGGGGAGCAGAGCCGGGACTTTACCTACATCGATAACGTGGTGCATGCGAATCTGCTGGCGGCAGAGGTGGATGCGAATCGGGTATCCGGACAGGTGATGAATACGGCGACGGGCAATCGGGTGACATTGAATCAGACATTCCGCATTCTGTGCGAACTGACGGGATTTCAAGGCAACCCGGTTTACGCCGATCCCCGAGCGGGCGATATTCGAGACTCTCTGGCGGATATTCATCGAGCAGAAGAGTTGCTGGGCTATCGGCCCATTGTGAATTTTGAAGAGGGATTGAAGCGGACGGTGGAGTGGTATCGGCAGGGTGGTGGCGAGGAGTAGACGTGGTATTACCCTTGTAATGGTTTTCCACTCCTGGACAGCCCTCGTCGCGAGACGTGAAGAGGGCAGGCAGGCGATACTGAGGTCAACATTCATCCTCAGCACTTTAGGGAACGAGGCTCCTGACCAAGGGGCCCCGTGAGGCTGCGGAATTGGGGGCTCTCAGCATTGCCGGATTCGTCCACTGTTCCGGACGGCGCACAGACGCCGTCTGAAACCTGCCACACTGCAAACGCTGCTCGGCAAGGAGCAACGACTTCTCTTGCAGATTTCTGGCAGATTCTTTTGTTGCGAAGGCGTGTCATCGGCATGATCTGCGGAGGGCTTTTGCTTGCCTGTCTGCTCTATTGCCTGATCGCTCCCAACCAATATGAAGCAACTGCGGAAGTGGCCCTGCGCGTTGCGCCGGCGACCGCGTTGCATCTGGATGCCGAAGACGGGGGATCCTCGGCTGCATTGGCATTGGGTCAGGTACAGCTGGAAACGCTGGCTGGGATGCTCCGCAGCGAAGATCTGGCCTGGCGCGTGATTGTGGATGACAGGCTCTATGCCGCGCCGGGATTCGTGGGAGTCTTTGGAAAGAGGTACGCGAGGCTGAATCCCGCATCGCCCAGACCGGATGCACAGGCGTATCTTCTGGATCGTTTTGCGCGCCGTCTCACCGTCCGGAGCCTTCCGCGAACCATGATTCTGCAGATTCGATTTCGTTGTGCTGACGCTTCGCTTTCTGCGGAGGTGGTGAATGACCTGATCGCCGAGTATGAAAAACAGCAGACGGCCGCACGTGTGCAGGGGACGCGACAGGCGACGGATTGGTTGCAGCAGCAGCTTGCCATTTTGAAGTCGCAAGTGGCACGGGATGACGCAAAGCTTGCGGCCTATCAACAGGCGCATGGGCTGGTAAATTCGCCGGAGACATTGGCCAACGGCCAGTCGAGCGATGTACAACATGCGGCCCAGATCATGGCGATTGACGAGATTGGGCAGGAACTTGTGACCGCAAAGGCGGACCGGATGCGGCGCGAGGCCGAATATCGAGAGGCGGTGCAGGGAGATCCCGAGGCAGTAGTGGCCGCCGATCCCACGCTGCAGACCGGGACCTACAACTTCTCGACAGGGTTGCTGCAGCAACTGCGAGCGCGACGCAGCGATTTGGAGCAGGAACAGGCTCAATTGAGTCTTGAGCATGGCCCCAACTTTCCGCGAGTGCTTGAGATCCACAAAGATCTTCAAAATTTAGATCAACAAATGGTGGGAGAGCGGAAGAAGCTTCTGGAACGGTTTAAAGCCGCTTGGCTGACCGCGCAAGGTAGAGAGCAGCTGGTCCGGCGTGATCTGGAAGAGAGCACTCGCGAAGGGATGAAGCTGAATGCCGCGGCATTGCAATACGCAGTGATGCGGCAGGAAGCCGAGGCTAACCACCAACTGTATTTGCAGTTGATGGCGAAGACCGAAGAGGCGGGCCTGGTAGCGGGCATGCAAACGTCGAATGTCGAGGTTGTGGATCCGGCTCGACAACCAGTAAGGCCTGTTTCTCCTGATTTGCCACTCGATCTGTCGATCACGCTTTTTGTGAGTTTGTGGCTCAGCGTGGGAGGAGCTTTTCTGATGGAGTCCATCCATCCGACAGTACGAAGCGTTGGATTATCACTCGGAATTGTTGCTCTTGCCGCTGCCCTGGCGCACGGTCAGGCACCGACGCCGAGCACCTCGGGATTGCCGACAGGCGTGGAGAATCTACCGCAGTCCACGGAGCGGAGGAGCCAGCCGAATCCGCGCCAGGCGCCGGCAGCGTGGAGCGAGGGGAATGGCGACCATGCGGGGACGGCCGCACCCCTTGCGAGCGCGGTTGCGGAGACCATGCCCGCGCCAATTGCGGCAGGCGATCTTCTCGATGTGAGGGAGTCACACATGCCGGAATTCCAGTCGACGGTACGCGTGGCTGCGGATGGAACGGTCACTCTCCCGATGGTCGGCGACGTGCAGGTTGCGAAGCTGGATGAGACGGGCGCAGCGCGGGCGATCGAGCAGGCGCTTCTATCGAAGGGAATACTGCTTCATCCGCAGGTGACAGTGCTGGTGACTTCGTACGTGGGACAGGATGTGAGCGTGCTGGGTGAGGTAACGCATCCGGGCGTATATCCCTATGGCGTGCATCATCAGCTTCTGGATGCGATTGCTGAGGCCTCAGGGATGACACAGAGTGCCGGGAGCCTGATCACGATCGTGCATCGAGACCCCGCAGAAGCTCCCCAGGCCGTTGTGCTGGCTGGGGCAACGGGAGAGGAGATTGCTGCGCACAATCCCGAGTTGAAGCCGGGAGACACGATTGAGGTCAATCGGGCCGGGTTGGTTTATGTCGTGGGAGATGTCATCCGGCCGGGTGGCTTCTCCGTCGATCCGATGCAGAAGCTGACGGTGCTGCAGGCACTCTCACTGGCATGGGGCCCCACGATGAATGCAGCTTTGACAAAGGCGGTACTGATTCGCGAACAGGATGGCGGAAGAACGCTGACGTCCTTGAACCTGAAGCGCCTGCTGCGCGGCCAGGACCCCGACATTCCAATCGAAGATCGGGACATCCTTTTCGTTCCGGATTCTGCTGCGAAGAACTTATGGAATCGGACCATGGAGTCCGTGGTTCAATCCGTCGCGGGCGTAAGCATTTATGCCGGGCTTGTGTACTCACAGAGGTTCTAGCCATGCAGCGGCTGCCCCATGGGGTTCTTCTACTTTTCGCATTCACCGTACCGTGGGAGTATTCGCTTGAGCTAGGCGAGCCTTGGGGCAATATCGCCCGACTGGCGGGCCTCATCGTGTTTGCATTGGCGCTTTCCCTGGCATTGGCGAAGGGCTGCGTGCGAAGGCCTGGCCTTGCGCTTTGGCTCACCCTGGCACTTTTTCTCTGGCTCTGCTGCACCGTTTTCTGGACAGTGGATACGCAAGCAACCCTGGAACGTCTGCGGGCCATGCTCCAGGAGACAGTCGTTGTCTGGTTTGTCTGGGAACTTTGTGAAGACCAGGGTGACTTGCGCAGACTCTTGATCGCAACCCTGGCGGGGTGCTGGGTTCTCGCCGCCCTGACCTACGCCGATGCACTCTCTGCACACATCGCGGGCATTGCGCCGACGCGATTTTCGGCTAGCGGACAGGATCCGAATGATGCCGCGCGGCTCCTCGATTTCGGCTTTCCTCTGGCTGCGCTTTTATTTGATTTGACGAGTCGTCAAGTCTGGCGTGTGATTCTGCTCGGATATTTTCCAGCAGGTCTGTTAGCCGTGGTCTTGACAGCTTCCCGGGGTGGGGTACTGACAGCGATGGTTGCGCTTGCGGGAGCGGGCGTACTTTTGGTCTGGCATCATCCGCGCAGAACGGTTGCAGGCATCCTGATTTCACCGTTGCTTCTGGGATTGATGTGGCTGTTGATTCCGACGGCACCACTGGAGCGATTGGCAACGATCCCCGACCAGTTGCGAAATGGCGACTTGAATCAACGCGTCAATATCTGGGATGCGGGATGGAGGTCGTTTGTTGAGGCTCCGTGGTTGGGGCACGGGGCGGGAACGTTTGTGACGGCAACCGGACTGGCGACAGGAGCGACAGCACATGACACAGCTCTGTCTCTGCTGGTCGAGAGTGGACTCATTGGCATGGCCCTGGCACTGGCTCTTCTGGTGGTTCTGGCGCGCGAGGCGATGAAGACCAGGGGCTCCCTGCGGGTGGGACTGTGTACGTTGTTAGCTGTCTGGGGAGTTGCTTCCCTGGTGGGCACACTGGATGAGACCCGCATGACATGGCTACTGTTTGGAATCATCGCGCTGGCCGGCAGGGTGAATGCCGATCCAGTAACAGAAGGCGCTGAGGCACGCACAAAGCTTGCCGGCAGGCCTGCTGCGCCATTGCGCAGGTCGCTGTCATGAGTGGAACAGCGAGCCGCTTCCTGCTCCGCCTGGATGACCTGTGCCCAACCATGTCGCGGACTGGATGGGCGCGGTTTGAGGCGCTGATCGAGGAATTTTCTCTCCGGCCGATTTTGGCCGTGGTTCCGGATAATCATGACCCGGAGCTGGTGAAGGATGCCCCGAACCCAGAGTTTTGGAAGATGCTGCGAGCGATGGAATCGCGTGGGGCCACCATCGCCGTGCACGGATATCGACATCTTTGCGCGAGCCGTGGCCGCGCGCTGATGCCACTCCACACGATGAGTGAATTCGCCGGCATCGATGAAAGCGTGCAGCATGAATGGATTCATGCGGGAGTGGGCATTCTGCGGGGGCACGGGTTGTGTCCTCGACTATTTGTTGCGCCGCGGCATGGATTTGACCTTGCGACATTGAAGGCGCTTCGCGCAGAAGGACTGTCAGCGATTTCAGACGGATACGGGACGCGGCCATTTCGACTCGGTGGAGTGACCTGGATTCCGCAGCAGCTTTGGGAACCGGTGGAGAGGCAGGCTGGCACCTGGACGATCTGCATCCATCCCAACACGGCAAGCGACGCCGAGGCCCTACGACTTCGCGAGTTTGCGCGAAGGAAGACAACACAATTCATCTCGGTAGATGAGGTGCTTGCGGGGAGTGGGGGTGCGGTTCGCGGACTGGTAGGGCTGGGACAATCGGCCGGATGGGCCCGATGGCGACGGATGAGAACCGTGGCGCAAAAGCGCTTGGGCGTGCGCTAAGGAGACCTGACCAAATTCCAGGCAAATAGAAGAGAGCTCTCAACCCATGCGAAGGGGCTGAGTATTCCCTTCAAGGAGCTTGAGGTAGAGCGAGTGCCACTGTTCCATGACGAAGTCCATGCGATAGTGCCGGACGATCTCTTCCCGCGCACTGGTTCCCATCGCCTGACGCTCGGCTTCGGACATCTCCATCAAGCGTTGCATGGCGGCTGTCATGGCCTCCAGATTGCCGAGGACCGTCAGGAGTCCATTTTGACCGTGCGTGAGGACGTTTGCGGTTCCGGGCACATCGGTGGCAACAATGGGAAGAGCACACGCTCCTGCTTCAAGAACGGCGATGGGGAGGCCCTCCCACAGCGAGGCAAGAGCGAATGCGTCCGCAGACTGAAGCAGGGGCAGGGGATCAGAAAGAAAGCCGAGAAAATGCACGCGGCCGACGATGCCGAGATGCTCGGCGAGGCGTTGAAGAGGCTTGCGGAGAGAGCCGTCTCCGGCGATGGCAAGATGAACGGAGAAGTCGAGCCGCGCAAAGGCCTGGAGCAGGAGGGGATAGTCTTTAACGGGCTCAAGGCGGCCAACGGTTGCCCAAAGAAACGCGTCACCGATGCCGAGCTGTAGCCGCAAGGATGATCGCGCGGAATCGCTGGGCTTCCAGTGGTCTGTATCCACCGCATTGGGAAGAACGAGCAGCCGATCAACATCCACAAGATTCGCATTTGCGTAGGCCTGTGCGACGGATTTGCTGACCGCGGTGACACAGGTTGGAATCCACCTGGACGATCGGTAGCCGAGCTGCCGGGTTGAGGGTCCGAGCGAGGATGTATGGAGGGTGTCCATTTGCACACGCGTCGGCGTGAGGAATCGGGACCAGCGTGCGAGCCAGGTTGCATGGGGCAGATGGGCGTGCAGGATATCGGGCTTTTCTTGCTGCAACCACACCTTTAATTGCTTCCAGCCTCGCGGATCCAAAAAGGCCTTGCGCATTTGCAGGCTGAAAAAGGGAATGCCCTCCTGTGCGAGCGAGGCACCGGCTTCGCCGCCTGATCCGGACATGGCGATGACAGTAACCCGCCATTGTCGGCGAACCATCTGGCGTGCAATTAAGAGCGCCTGTTGCTCGGCGCCGCTTACGCGGTCAATGCCGGGCAGTAGGATTGCAATATGATTCATGATCTTTAGCCCAAGAGTAGCGCATCCAGCAAATTCTCATAGTGATGAATTGCATTCCACAGGCAAAAAGGCTCGATCCAGTCATGAGGAAAGCGCTTGCCTTGCGGTACGGATTGAAGAGCCGTTGAAAGGCTCTCCGTAAGCGCCTCAGACGTGCAGTCCGTGGCAGTCCAGACGCCTGGTTGGCCGCTCAGCAAGCTGGAGAGAGCAGGCGACGCAGGAGTAGCAACCAACGGCAGTCCGGCCGCAGCGGCTTCAAGCAGGGCGTTCGGCATCGCTTCACGGCGAGAGGAAAGTACGAAGAGAGTTGCGCCACGAAAGAAGACAGCGGGCTCGGGCACATAACCCGAAAAGGAAACCCTGGCCTCCAGACCAAGGGAGCGAGCCAGGGATTGCAGAGCCGCAGCCTCTGGTCCTTCTCCGAGGACAAGGAGTTCAAGCGACGGGAATTGAGATTGGAGAGTGTGAACAGAGCGCAACAGGATGTCCATGCCCTTTTCATCGGCAAGCCTGCCGATGGCGAGAAGGTGAGGACCCGGCCCATTCCATGAAGAGCCGGCATGGTCCATGGCACGTTTGATTGATTCCCTGTCAATGGGGTTGTGGAGAACGACAAGCTTCCGCGGCTCAATCGATAGGATGCTTGAGAAGTCTTCAGCCATCTCGGGCGATTGGCAAATGATGCGTGTAGCCGTGGGATACAGGGATTGGTAAAGCCGCCGAATCCATGGCTGCGTAGAGTTCTGAGGCAAAGTTTGCGAAAGGGTGCCGTTCTGACGCACGATGATCCTGGTGCCGGGCGGCATGAATGGGCGCAGCAGCAAGGTCAGCAAGTTGAGATGTGCCATGCCACAGAGGATCAGTTTGGGACGCAGGCTCCAGGTGAGTTTCAGCAGAAAGAGCGTTGCATTGCGGACATGGCGGTGCGAGGCAATGTGGAGAAAGATGTGCGGAGGCAGGGTATCTGTGTCGACTTTGTTCTGCGCATGGGCAAGAACGCCGAGATGGATCTCATATTTTTCGGGATTGAGATGTGAGGCCAGGCGCGCGATGACAGCTTCGGCGCCGCCGCCGCCCAGATGAGGCGTGAGCAACAGAACAGTAGGGCGGCGCGGCATCGTAGCGGATTCTCAAGTTTAGTATATGGATTACAGGCTAAGACATGTGATCTTTCTCACATGCCCTTGCCTCCGTCGTTCCGATATTCTGGTCAAAGATTTTGAAC
Organism: Acidobacteriota bacterium; assembly: GCA_021779695.1. The sequence goes on from JAJYAE010000052.1 coordinate 17,946, forward strand.
AAGTAAAAATACGCCCACCTAAGCGCTTGCGCGAAAGAGGGCAGGGCGATGAAATCTCGGCGGGTTCTTGTCGACCCGAAGTGGCCGATTTGTAGTGCTTTGCATTTGTTCCCAGGCGTTGGGGTTTCTGGCAGGTACGTTTTGATGAACCGGAGCCCCATGAGGAGCGAAGACCTTGAGCTTTGGCCTGTCTGGGCGTGCAGACGATTCACAGCCCCCTTCAAGAGTGAATCCAAATCCCCATATTGTGATTGG